>JBAVQD010000127.1:0-46894 GCA_049693675.1 Candidatus Sulfotelmatobacter sp.
GGCACCGAGCGTGTCGTGTCCTGGCTTACGGAGGAACTGGTGCGTCTGGGCCATGATGTGACGCTGTTCGCCAGCGGCGATTCGGTAACGAATGCCAGGCTCGTGCCTGTCTGCCCCCGGGCGCTCCGGCTCGATGCGCAATGCCAGGATCCCATAGCACATCACGCCATCATGACCGAGTATGTATTTCGGGAAGCTGCGAATTTCGACCTGATTCATTTTCATCTCGACTATATCCAATTTCCTTTAGGCCGCCGGTCCGACGTACCATGTTTAACCACGCAGCACGGACGTTTGGATATTCCGGATCTCATTCCGATCTTTCAGACCTTTCGAGAGATGCCGTTAGTCTCCATCTCAGACGCACAGAGGACGCCCGTTCCATGGGCGAACTGGCAGGGTACGGTGCTGCACGGGATGCCTCGCCGATTGCTCAAACGCAAGAACGGTGACGGAAACTACTTAGCATTTCTCGGGCGAGTCTCGCCGGAGAAGGGCTTGGAGGATGCCATCGAGATTGCCTACCGCGCCGGCATGAAGTTGAAAATTGCGGCAAAGGTGGACCCAGCGGACACGGATTACTTCGAGAATAAGATCAAGCCGCTGCTGAAAAAAGGACGAGTTGATTTCATCGGCGAGATTGGGCATGACGAGAAAAATGATTTCCTCGGAGACGCCTCCGCTTTCCTGTTTCCCATCCAGTGGCCAGAGCCTTTTGGGATCGTAATGATTGAAGCGCTGGCTTGCGGAACTCCGGTCATTGCTTACCGTCGCGGATCAGTGCCCGAGGTTCTCCACGATGGCGTAACAGGTTTCATCGTCGACGACGTGGAGGGCGCCGTAGACGCCTTGGAGAACCTGGAGCAAATCGATCGCCGGGCTTGCCGCAAGCATTTCGAGCGACATTTTTCCGACGAGCGAATGGCCGCCGAGTATTTGGCCATTTACAAAAAGCTGGTTCGAAAGAAACCAGCTACGATCACTCTCGACGACGGAGTTATGAGTTGGACCGATCTGCTACCCAACACTACTACATAGCGACTTCACAGTCGCCAATCGACGATCGGGCGCGCGTTCTCAAATACGGTAGGACCTTCTTGGTCTTTGACCGTTTGGGAGACGTCCAAACCACCGGCATGGGCGAGCAGGGACTCTTCTTTGAGGACACCCGGCATTTGTCGGAACTGGTCGTGCTGCTGTGGGGGACTCGCCCCTTGCTTCTCAGTTCCACGGTGGAGACGAGTAATTTTCTCTTCACCGGAGACCTGGCGAATCTGGACGTTTCCCGCAACAACGAAGTGGTGGTGCCGCGTGGGACGCTGCATGTGCTGCGTTCAAGGTTTCTATGGAGCAACACGTGCTTCGAGGAGATCGAATTCGTCAACCATGGCTTATCGGAATTAGTAGTTCCCTTCCGCACCACTTTCGACGCAGACTTCGCCGATATTTTCGAAGTGCGTGGCATGCACCGGGCGCGAAAAGGCAGGCGTCTGCCGGCAGAAACAGGAGAAAATTTCGTTCTACTCTCCTACGAGGGACTGGACCATACCATACGACGAACCAGGATCCAATGGGATGGTTCGCCCATGCGCTCATCCGAACGGGAACTGGATTATGAAGTTCGGCTACGCCCCAAAGAAAGAGCCAGCTTTCGTCTCTCCATCTCGTGCGACTCTAACGCAAAAGTACAGGCGAACGGTTATTCGCGAGCCATGACTGCTGCCCGGGACGAACTTGACCGCGTAGGTGCATCTTTTCCACGAATGTATAGTTCGAATTCCCGCTTCAATGATTGGATCAATCGTTCCGTCTCCGATGTGCAAATGATGATGGTGGGAAATCCAGAGAAGGATTATCCCTATGCCGGAGTGCCATGGTTTGGCACGGTTTTCGGCAGGGACGGAATCATCACGGCGTTGCAGGCGCTATGGCTGAATCCGGAAATAGCCCGAGGCGTTCTGGAATGTCTGGCCTCGACGCAAGCCGACCACGTGGATGAAACGAGTGAAGCGGAACCAGGAAAAATCCTGCACGAAATGCGTTGCGGAGAGATGGCAGCACTCGGCGAAGTGCCGTTCGGCCGTTATTACGGAAGCGTGGATGCAACACCGCTTTTCATCATGCTGGCCCGCGCCTACTGCGAGCGAACTGCGGATTACAAGTTTATTCAGCGTCTTTGGCCGAACATCGAGCGCGCGCTGAACTGGATTGACGAATTCGGCGATATCGACGGTGACGGCTTTGTGGAATACAAACAGCGCTCTGCCAAAGGCCTTGTCCAGCAGGGATGGAAGGATTCCAACGACTCCATTTTCCACGCCGATGGAACGATTGCCAAAGCTCCGATCGCACTTTGCGAAGTACAAGGTTATGTTTATGCCGCAAAGTTAGCTGCCGCTTATTTGTGTCGTTTTACCGCAGGATCCCAGAAAGCGGCCGCACTCGAGATGGAAGCGGAAAATCTGCGAGCGAAATTCGAAGAACAATTCTGGTGTGAAGATCTTTCCACCTATGCACTGGCGCTCGATGGACAGAAAAAACCTTGCCGGGTCCGCACCTCGAACGCGGGACACTGCCTCTATACCGGCATCGCATCCCCGGATCGCGCCCAGAGGGTCGCCGGAACATTATTCCAGCCTGATTCTTTCACGGGCTGGGGAGTTCGCACCGTGGCTTCATGCGAGGCGCGATACAATCCGCTTTCTTATCATGACGGATCGGTCTGGCCCCACGACAATTCCATCATCGCATCTGGCCTGGCGAAATATGGAGACAAGGAACTTGCCGGGCGGATATTCATGGCTCTGCTCGATCTGAGCAGCATGGTCGATTTGCACCGCTTGCCCGAACTTTTTTGCGGCATCGACCGGCGCGGTGGAGAGGGTCCCACACTTTATCCCGTCGCGTGCTCGCCCCAGGCCTGGGCGGCCGCCGCTCCCTTTCTCATCCTGCAAGCCTGTCTCGGAATTTCCGTCGACGCAGAACGGAAGCGGATAGTATTCGATGACCCTTACCTGCCGGAAGGAATCCCCACCCTTGCCATTAAGGACTTGCGCTGCGGCGGTATCACCGTCGACTTATTTCTTGAGCGGAGAGAGAATTCTGTTCTCGTGCATAAAGGCAATACGCAGAGCGCAATCGAAATCATGACAATCGTCTCCTGACAATTAATCCCACATCAAGACGCCGAAACCTTCCGGCGGGCTGCCGTAGGGCATGATACGGCCAAGTCCTACGGGATTCTATCGATTGCTGCGTCTCGTCACGAAAGCAATACTTGATAAGAATCAAGGAGAAATATTATGGAAACAATCAGTACCCTAACCGGCCGTTTTGCGCTGATCGCGTCGCTTACCCTGTTACCCGTCGCGATGATCGCTCAGACAAATTCGATGTCTGCGAGTTCGTCAAATGGCAACGTGAGCTCCAGCGATAGGAAGTTTGTGCACGAGGCCGCACAGGGCGGAATGGCGGAAGTGGAACTGGGAAAACTGGCAACGGAAAAAGCCTCCAGTCCCGAGGTTAAGAAATTCGGCCAACGCATGGTGGACGACCATAGCAAGGTCAACGAACAGCTAAAAGAAGTTGCGAACAGCCAAGGGATTTCCCTTCCCAGCAAGCTGAGCGCTAAAGACGAAATGACCAAGGAACGCTTATCGAAACTCAGCGGCGAGCAATTCGACAAGGCCTACATGTCAGACATGGTGAAGGATCACACCCAGGACGTCGCTGATTTCCAGCAGGAAGCAACGTCTGCCAGCGATCCGGCTGTAAAAGAGTTTGCGGAAAAAACGCTTTCCGTATTGAAGAGTCATCTGCGAGAGGCCAAGCAGATAGCGCCAACCACTACTGCTAGCGCAAGCAAAATGCAGGGTAGCTGACAAGTTCTCTCACCTTGATCGCTCCTCCGCGGACGAATATCGGTAGCGGAGGGGCGCATTCTTATAAGCGCAACGCGCTATGGCAAGAAAAGGATCTACTCAGGTTTCCGCGAAGAAATCAGTTGATCGAGTTACTGCCGGCCTCCTTCCTGATCAAGATTCAGACGATAAATTCCCAGTAATCCGCTTACCCATTCGTCCGCCTTATCCTCCTGCGGAAGCGAAGGCGGTTGACGAAATCCCGGACGGCGATGGCTGGCTCTACGAGCCGAAATGGGATGGTTTCCGCTGCCTTGCATTTCGCCGCGATAAAAAAGTCTTGTTGCAATCGAAAGCCGGGCAGCCTCTGCATCGTTATTTCCCGGAGCTGGTAGAAGCGCTTGCCGAGCTTCCGCAGACACGTTTCATTTTGGATGGCGAAATCGTGATCTATGTGGAGCAACAGATTTCGTTCGACAACTTGCTGATGCGGATTCATCCTGCTGCCAGCAGAATCCGCAAGTTATCATCCGATACTCCAGCAACTTACTTGTGCTTCGACTTGCTGGTCGACGAAGAGGGACTGGCTTTGAATGAGCGTCCGCTTTCGGCGAGGCGTCAGGCGCTCGAACAATTCTTCAGCAGGATAGCTGACGACGGCAGGGTGCGACTCTCGCCAGCTTCCTCCAACCGCCGTCAGGCAGAACAGTGGATGCAGGAGCGCAGCAAATTGGGCCTTGACGGAATCGTGGCCAAACGCCTGGACGAGCCTTACCACTCAGGCGAGCGCATCGGTATGGTCAAGATCAAACGGATCCGGACTGCAGACGCCGTTGTAGGCGGCTTCCGTTATGCTGAAAAAGGCGGCGGTGTTGGTTCTCTCTTGCTCGGTCTTTACGACCGAGAAGGCCTGCTTGATCATATCGGCTTCACGTCCAGCTTTAATTCCGAGCAGCGCCAGGAGCTGAAAAAGATCGTCGAGCCTCTCATTGGCGGTGCCGGGTTCACCGGACACGCTCCGGGCGGCCCCAGCCGTTGGAGCACAAAGCGCTCCACGGAATGGCAACGGCTCAAACCGAAACTGGTCGCTGAGGTTCGCTACGATCACTTTTCCGGAGGCCGTTTCCGTCACGGCACAAAATTCCTGCGTTGGCGGCCGGAAAAAAAACCTCAAGACTGTACTTTTCAACAGCTGGAAGTGCTCCCCTGAAAATCAGCAGAATGTTGTGAAAATCAACTATCGCATCCGCAGGCCAAACTGCCTGGGGAAAATTTCATTCCGCAGCGATTCTGCAAGTGGTACGATATCGCCTGTTTCAAGATTCCGGACGCTGCACCTGCACTTCTGGACTAGCAATGACGAGATCCGCGCACTCTGTTGCCTCACCCCGAGTTGTTTGCATTGAGGACTTCCGGCCCATCGCACGTCAAAGAGTGCCCAAATCTGTATTCGATTACCTCGACGGTGGCGCCGAAGGTGAGGTTACGCTGCGCGAAAATTGCCGCGTCTTCAGCGACGTCACTTTTCGCCCGCGTCACGCGGTTGCGGTCGCGAAGTGCAGTTTGTGTACGCGCGTTTTAGGCTTCGATCTGTCTCTTCCCTTTCTGCTAGCGCCCGTAGGCTATAGTCGCCTGATGCACCCCGGAGGCGAAGTGGCAGCGGCGCGAGCCGCAGGCAAAGCCGGGACGGGATACATTCTCTCAACAATTTCCGGGCACAAACTGGAAGACGTGCGAGCTGCTTCCAAGGGACCGGTTTTTTACCAGCTCTATCTGATGGGCGGTCGCGGTGCCGCCGAGGCTGCGATTGAGAGAGCACGGGTCGCGGGTTTCAACGCACTCGTCGTCACCATCGATACTCCGGTGTCTGGCATTCGCGAGCGCGACTATCGCAACGGCATGAAGGAACTGATTAGTGGCGGGCCGTTCGAGAAGATTCCCTTTCTTCCGCAAATACTATCGCGGCCGGGCTGGCTCATGAGCTATCTGATGGATGGCGGCCTTCCGGGATTACCGAATGTCATCGTTCCGGGCAAGGGACAAATGCCTCTGGTCGACATTAATGCGGCGCTGGCCGAATCGGCAGTGACGTGGGCAGATCTTCGATGGATTCGAGAAGTGTGGAAGGGACCAATTGTAATCAAAGGTGTTTTAACAGCAGACGATGCCCGCCGCTCGGTAGATGAAGGGGCCGCGGCGATTTCGGTTTCGAATCATGGCGGACGACAGCTCGATGGAGTTCCGGCTTCCTTGCGAGCCTTGCCTGAAGTTGTGGAAGCGGTGCAAGGCCGTATCGAAGTCTTAATGGATGGTGGTATACGTCGCGGCACCGACATCGCCAAGGCCCTCTGCATGGGAGCGCGTGCCGTGCTGTGCGGACGCGCCTATGCCTATGGCTTGGCCGCGGCCGGAGAAGCTGGCGTCGATCGCGCCATCGAGATACTGCGCGTCGATCTGGAGCGAACTTTGCGGTTGCTCGGTTGTGCATCGGTCTGCGAATTGGATCGCTCGTACGTGAACGTACCTAAGAACTGGGAAACGAACTGATTCGCGTTGTTAAAGAAAATTGCAGCATTGCATTTCGCCGGCTCGATCTCTGCAGGCAGAACATCCCTTTGCCAGGAGGTTGTAAATGCAGTGGACTCAGATCTACGATCCGCTTGGCCATTGGTGGCTCTCCACGCTGGTGGCGGCGCTTCCCATCATTGTTCTTTTCAGTCTGCTCGCCGGTCTCAAAGTTAAGCCACACTGGTGCGCCATTGCCGGAGCGACGACCGCCGTCCTGGTGGCAATTATTTTTTTCAAAATGCCTCCCATCTTGGCGGCTCTCAGCTTCGGCTACGGTGTGGCCTTCGGAGTTTTGAAAATTGCCTGGATCGTTCTGGCTGCGGTCTACCTCTACGACATTTCGGTCGAGACCGGACAGTTTGAAATTATGAAGGAGTCCGTGGCCGGAATCACTGCCGACCGCCGTTTGCAAGTGTTGCTGGTGGCATTTTGTTTTGGCGCGTTCATCGAAGGAGCCGCCGGCTTCGGCGCACCGGTGGCGATTGCCGGCGCATTCATGATCGGGCTGGGGTTCAAGCCGTTCCATGCAGCCGCTTTGAATCTAATCGCCAACACCGCGCCGGTGGCTTGGGGTGCGATCGGAACGCCCATTCACGCCCTCGCGGCCGTAACCGCACTGCCGGAGTCCGATCTTAACGCCATGATCGGACGCATCCTGCCCTTCACGGCCGTGATTGTCCCTTTCTGGCTGGTGCGAACCATGGTCAATTGGCGGGATACCTTCGAGGTGTTTCCCGCAATCCTGGTGGTCGGCATTTCCTTCTCGCTCACGCAATTCTTCTGGTCGAATTATGTCGACAGTAACCTGGTTGACATCATGGGAGGCGTGGTTTCTCTGGTCGCTGTCTTGATTTTCCTGCGCTTCTGGAAGCCAAAAAAGATTTGGCGCTTTGATTATGACGATAAGCCGTCCGCTCCGATTGAAGCGACAGCGGAGATCACCGATCAGTTTGGCGGGGAGTGGCCAGCCAAATCGTTCGATGGACTTTTGAAAACCCGCACCTACACTGCGGGACAAGTGTTCAAAGCCTGGACGCCCTTCGCAATTCTCTCGTTGTTTGTGTTGATCTGGGGACTTCCGAAAATAAAACTGGCGATGAATCAGACGACTACTCCGGCTTTTCGCGTAGTGCTGTCAAATGGCAAAGTGCGGCCCGGTCCGCCGGGATGGGATGTGCCGTACCTGCACAATGCCATTTCGCGCGCGGCTCCCATAGTTACCAAGCCAACACCAGAGTCCGCGCGTTACGATTTCAACTGGCTCTCCGCCACCGGCACGGGATGCTTCCTGGCCGCGATTGTATCGGGGTTTCTGCTCGGGCTCGGCCCGCTGCAACTGATGAAAATATTTTGGCGAACTCTGGTTCGAATGCGCCTTGCCATGATTGCGATCTCATTCATGTTGGGACTGGGATATGTGACCCGCTACTCCGGCCTGGATGCCGTGCTGGGTTTGGCATTCACACGCGCCGGGTGGCTCTATCCCTTCTTCGGCACATTCCTGGGATGGCTGGGAGTGGCGCTCACCGGAAGCGATACATCATCCAACGCGCTGTTTGGCAGCCTGCAGAGGATTACCTCTCAGCAACTCGGCATCGATCCCATCCTCATGTGTGCGGCCAATAGCGCCGGTGGAGTGATGGGAAAAATGGTAGACGCGCAGTCGATCACCATTGCCACCGCGGCCACGGAACAGGTGGGCAACGAAGGAGTTATTTTTCGCTTTGTGTTCTGGCACTCGGTTGCGCTGGGCTCCATCGTCGGAATTATTGTGATGCTCTACGCTTATGTCTTCCGATGGCTGGTCCCGCACGGACTGACGTTCGTGAAATAGAGTGGGGTTGATTATCTTTCTCGGGCGGGAGAATTTCGCAAACCTTGTCTGAGATCGACAATGATCGCGATTCGTCGGTTCGGCGAAAACCCTACTGACGCCATCCGAGGTATTCGTCGCGTCCGGCGAAAATATGATGAAGCATGCCGACGATGCGATCTTTTAGCGTTGCGGGCTGCGCCTTAGCGGCCTCGACCGTAGTCTCCGTTTTTGTTTCCGCCTTGGGTTCGAGGGCGGGAGCTGCACCTGTAGCCATGAATCGTCTCCTTCGTGAAACTCAAATTTTTAGCCGATCAAATATACGGATGACAAATCTTCAAATCGCCAGTCAGGACAAATTCGGGGAAGTCCGTAATCGAGCTTAATTCTAAGAACGTTTTAATCTTCATGGCAGATCACGAACGGCATAGCCCTGCGGGTCTGCTATCGAGTGTGTAGGCTCACGGCGGCACTGGCGATCTGTTCCAGAGGCATTACTACATCCACTGCACCTCGGGCAATTGCCTCTTTCGGCATTCCAAACACGATGCAGCTGGCCTCGTCTTGCGCGATGGTTGCGGCTCCAGCTTCCTTCATCTCACAGAGGCCTTCGGCGCCATCGTCTCCCATGCCGGTCATGATGACGCCAATCGCCTTTGAGCCGGCAGCGATGGCCACGGAACGAAAAAGAACATCCACGCTCGGTCGATGTCGCGAAACCAGCGGTCCATCGATGATCTGGACAACAAATTCCTCCCCGCTGCGATTCACTAACATATGACGGTTACCTGGAGCAATCAGTGCCCTGCCGTTTTGAAGCCGGACGCCGTCACGAGCCTCCTCGACTTCGATTGAACATTCCTTATTCAGGCGCTGCGCGAATGCCTTGGTGAAAACTTCAGGCATATGCTGCACGATCACGATCGGCGGGCAATCCGTGGGCAAAGCAGCGAGAAACAGGCGCAATGCTTCCGTACCTCCGGTTGACGCGCCGACGGCGATTAATCCACTCGGCGGCAAAGTAGAGGCAGGATTGTGCTTACGCGGCAGTACTGCATCGGCGGTGGCACGAGGCGCAGCCGGCGCCCGCGGGCTCATCTGTGCCTGAGCCGCGCTCCAGACTGCATCCAAAAGCGTGACCGCCGATTCGTGCAGGAAATCACGCACGCCAACCTTGGGCTTGGTGATCACTTCGACCGCGCCTTCTTCGAGCGCGCGAAATGCAAGTTCCGTTCCGCGCGCCGCCAGACCGGAACAGACCACGATCGGCGTAGGCATTTCGGACATGATTTTTCGGATGAAAGTCAGCCCGTCCATCCTCGGCATTTCCAGATCGGTGATGACAACGTCGGGAGATTCTTTCTGCATCTTGGCCCAGGCAATGAGTGGGTCCGCCGCAGCCTTCACGTTGATCCTGCGATCGGTACTCAAAATCGCCTGCATGACCTGGCGCACCATGGCCGAGTCATCCACAACCAGCACCTGCAGGGCATTTCCATTCAGCGGCGTGTTCAAGAGACCTCTCGATCTGCTGTCTTTCGATAGATGGTGGGCTCAAGGCTGCGTAGATTTGCGGAGATGCTGGTTAAGTTTTCCGCGTGCCCCACGAACAGAAAACCGTTGGCGATCAGATGACGATAAAGGTTTGTGACTACTCTGGATTTCGACGCCGCATCAAAATAAATTAAAACATTACGGCAAAAAATAATGTCGAATGGACTTTCCGCAAGGTTAGATTCCTGGTCCAGGTTCAGCCTTTGAAAATCGACCATCTGCTGGATCTCAATTTTTACTTTCATCTCGCCGTCGCGGTCGGCGGTGCCACGAAGCATAAAACTGTAAAGCAGGTCCAGGGGCAACTCCTTCGCCTTCGCGATGGGATAAACACCCTTGCGGGCTTTTTCCAGCACGCGGTTCGAGATGTCTGTGGCCAGTATGCGGACGTCCCAACCTTCCTGCGCTGGAAGGTGCCTGGCCATCAACATCGCGATGGTGTAAGGCTCTTCCCCGGAAGAGCATCCGGCACTCCATATCCGCACTCTCTTGGCTCGCAAACCTTGTTCAGCGTCTGTTCGCCAACGCGGAAGCACGCTCTGCACCAGGAATTCGAATTGCCGGGGTTCGCGTAGGAAGCGGGTCTCATTGGTGGTGATCGCGTCGATCATCCGCTCGCGTTCCTCTCCCTGGTCGGGCTGCGCAACGCATTCGTAGTAGTTTTCGAGCGAAGTGATACCCAGGGTTCGAAGCCGCCGGAACAGGCGTCCACACAGCAGGGCCGTTTTTGAACTTCCCAGCCATATGCCGGTTTCGGAATAGATAAGCGTTTGGAACTTTTCGAACAGCGCGGGACTTACGGAAAGATGTGGTAACTGATCGGAGTATGTATCAATCTGCCGGGAGGTGCGTTGAGCTTTACCGGCACCTGCTCCTGCGGACACAGCTACGCTCCAGCCTCAAAGTGTTCGTGTTTGGCCAGGGTCTCAACGGAGGAAGCGCCCGCGGATTCCTCGGCCAGGGATTCCGATACGGCTAACAATTCGTCAGTAGACAGGACCTTATCGATGTCGAGAATCAGGCAAAACTTCTTGCCCAAAGCGCCCATGCCAAGCAGATATTCTGTCTTCACCCGCGTACCGAACGGCGGCGCGGCTTCGATTTCGTCCGCGGAGAGTTCAATCACCTGGCTTACAGAATCGGCCAGAACACCCATAGTCAAACTCTCGCCTTGGAAAATCACTTCGGTGATGATGATGCAAGAGAATTTGGAAATCTTGCTGGATGACAATCCGAATTTAACAGCGAGATCGACGACCGGGACAACTTTGCCGCGCAGGTTTGTGACGCCGCGAATCCAGATCGGAGTCCTCGGCACGGTGGTAACCGCCTCGTACTCGATGATCTCCCTCACCTTAACAATGCTGATCGCATATTCCTCGCCTGCGGTCAGGAAAGTAAGATACTGCACGGTTTTCAGAGGGAGTTGATTCTTCTCTCGGTTCGGCGCTCCCATAGTTTCAATCCTCACATTTCTCGATGCATTTCCGAATACATTCGGCTTCGGCACGCCGTCATTCCTTGCATGAAGCTATGCAGCCTCGGCTGCGATCTTCAGAAGGGAGAGAAGTTGGCTTCTTCCTCGACCTTCGCGCTCGCGGGCTGTTTCTGACCGGTGCGCGCGAAATCGCTTCTGAATGCCGGCTTCAAGGGCATCGAGACTCTTTGTTTGCCGTCACCATTACGATGTGAATTTTGTTCACCCGCCACGCGGAAGAAGGTCATCAACTGCTGCAGTTGTTCGGACTGCGCCGCTAACTCTTCCGCCGTGCTGGAAAGCTCTTCCGCCGAGGACGCATTGCGCTGAGTGACCGAGTCCACTTGAGACATCGCCTGGTTGATCTGCGTCACTCCTCCCGACTGTTCGGTCGATGCCGCGGCTACATCCTGCACCAGATCCGCGGTCTTCTTGATCGATGGCACCAGGTCAGAGAGCAATTTTCCAGATCGTTCCGCCACGCTGACGCTTCTTCCCGCCAAGCCACCGATCTCCTGCGCGGCTAACTGGCTGCGCTCGGCCAACTTTCGCACCTCGACCGCGACTACCGCGAAGCCCCGGCCCTGATCTCCGGCGCGAGCGGCTTCGATGGCAGCATTGAGCGCCAGCAGATTCGTCTGGTAAGCGATCTCTTCGATCACGGAGGTCTTCGACGCAATTTGTTTCATGGCTTCAACCGTCTCTTTGACCGCGTTGCCACTCTCTTCTGCTGCCAGTGCTCCTTTTGACGCCGCCTGCTCCACTTGCCGGCTATTGTCGGCATTTTGGCTGATGGATGCATTCATCTGCTCCAGGCTGGAGCTCATTTCCTCCACTGACGCTGCTTGTTCACTTGTTCCCTGCGAAAGACTCTGCGAAGAGGAAGAGACCTGCTGGGCGGCTGATGCTACCGCGGCAGATCCTTCGCGGACGTCTCTGATAATTCCTGAGAGCCGGCTGCTCATTTCATGCATGGCTTGCTGCAGCTTGCCCGTCTCCGAGCTGTTCGTGACAACAATCTCTTTAGTCAGGTCGCCGGCGGCAATACGCTCGGCATGTTCAACCGCCTGCTGGATGGGAACCGTAATGCTTTTTGTAATGCTGATTGCAACCAGCGGAGAAACAATCAAGGTAACGACGAGCAGCAACAGAGCGATTCGGCGCCCCGCGGCATAAGAGTCCTGGCCCTCCTTCATGCTCTGCTCCATAGCCGCTGTCTGGAAGTCGATAAGTTTCTGCCATGACGCGCGGTAGATGTCGAGAGCCGGAATTACCTCTGCGCTCAAGGCGTCCATAGCCTGCTCCCGTTTCTTGTCCGCGAGCAGAGCCTTGGCTTTTTGCCTGGCTGAAATATAAGCCTCTCGATTGTGGGTAACCGTTTCGAAGAGTTCCCGTTCCTGCGAAGAGCTAAGGCTCTTTTCGATCTCCGCCACTTGCGCGCTGATCTGGTGACTGATGCCTTCATTTTCCTGATTCAGTTTTTTCTCTTGCTCAGGATTGAGGGTCTCAAACAGTTGCAGAGTGATGCGGGCATTAGTGATCGAGTTCTCAATGGTCTGGTGAGTCAGTTCAACCGTGTTGTAGCGCTTCTGCATCGAAGCCGACATGTTGGAATTCATCCGGCCGAGCCAGCTCAATCCAAATGCACCGGCCGCAATCACGAATAACAGAATGACCCCGAAGACAATCCCGAGCCGCGTGCCTATTTTCTGATCTTGCCAAGTCTTCATTGTTCTCCGCCTCTCGAATGTTTTCCGTCGTAACTAAGCTTGTGCCTGCAGACTCGACTGCATCACTTCCCGCAGCAAACTGGGAACATCGATGATCAAGCCGACGCGTCCGTCTCCCAGAACCGTGGATCCCGCAATGCCCGGCACGGCTCGAAACGCTCTGCCTAGCGGCTTGACCACGGTCTGCATGCCACCCAATAATTCGTCCACGGCGATTCCCGCATAACTATCGTTGATCTTCACCACAACGATGTTCTCCCGCTTCGGGCTGTCACCGGGCAGGCTGAAAGCGTGCCGCAATCTCACATAGGGCAAAGCGCTGCCGCGCAGACTGAGGATTCCGCTGGCTTCTGAGCTGCGCTGTTCCGCAGGCAATTCCGTACACTCGGTTACATGCTCCAGTGGGACGACAAAAGTTTCAGCGCCCACCCTCACAGAGAAACCTTCGATGATGGCCAAGGTCAAAGGCAGGCGGATGTTGATGACGCTGCCCTTGCCGGACGAGCTTGATATCTCCACCGTGCCGCGCAAACTATCGATATTGCGCCGCACCACATCCAGGCCGACGCCACGCCCAGAAAGATCTGTGACTGATTCAGCGGTAGAGAACCCGGCCTGGAAAACCAGATCGTAAATATCCTGGTCCCGAATCTCGTCCTTCGCAGAGACCAGGCCTACGCGTTTTGCTTTCTCGAGAATCCGCTTGCGATCGAATCCTGCTCCGTCGTCCTGCAGCGTTACAAGGACATTTCCACCGCTGTGCGCGGCTTTAAGCCTTATCACTCCGCAAGGATTCTTGCCCTGGCTTTCGCGCACGTCTGGTTTTTCCAGACCATGGTCGACCGCGTTGCGCACCAGGTGCAGCAGAGGATCTTTTAATTGCTCAAGCACGGTGGTATCAACTTCGACGTCTCCTCCGAGCACTTCCAGCCGCGCCATCTTTCCGTGGCTCCGGGCAAGATCTCTTACCGAGCGCACAAGCTGACGAAACAAGGGTCCGACCGGCACCATTCGGATGCTCATCACCTCACTCTGCAGATCCATATACAAGCGCTCTGCCTCGCGATGCATCTCCAGGATGGCGCGCCCTTGTTCGGTGCCAAGTTTTTCAATCATCCGGCGGAGGCGCCCCTGCGCAATCACAATCTCGCCGGTCAGGTTCAACATGTGGTCGAGCTTCTCGACATCGGCGCGCAAGGTGCGAGGGCCGGCATTCGGGAGCGAATCGCTCTTCACTGCCGAATTGCATTCTCCCGTAGCTCCATTTGCCCGGACGACTCTTTTCGAACGCTTCTCTACTTCGCGGGCGATTTCTCGTCTGAGATCCTGTTGGCCATGGGTGAGTTCCTGGTTCCCGGCCGACGCAATGGAAACCATGCTGCGTAGCTCATCCACGGCCTTCAATAGCAGCGATATCAATTCCCCGCAGGGTTGTGTCTGCTGCTCACGAAAGAGGTCGAGCAGATCCTCCACAACATGAGCAAACCCGGCAAGTTCACTAAGCTCCAACGAGGTCGCATTTCCCTTGATGCTGTGAGCCACCCGGAAAATGCTGTGCACGTGTTCCGGATCAGGTGGACTTGATTCCATCTGGACCAAAACTCGCTCCATCGTGTCCAGGCCTTCTTCGGACTCGGCGAGGAACGACGCAAGGACTGCTTCACGATCAAAATCCGCTAAATCCACCGTTCCTCCTTCCTGCGTCTCGAATTCCGGTATGACAGACTCGGCACTACACCTGGTCAAAACTCTTGATCATCGTGACGCCATCGGCTACGTGAAACACCAGCCTGCGCCCATGTTTTCCCGAGACTTCCCGCTCCACGATGGGAATCCCGGCGGAGCGCAGAAAACTTTCGGCCAAGTCGACGTTCCTTGTTCCCACCGATTGCGACAAATCGACAGCGAATGCGCTGGAGCCACCGAAAACTTTCGCCTGCAAATTCCGCACCTCGCATCCCAAGGCCAGCACTTCGCGCAGAAGTTCAGGATTTGCGATATTGCCGTAGCGCAGACGGTTCGGCCCCTCGGCCTGCCCCTCAGGCAGCAGATAGTGATTCATTCCTCCCGCGCGCTTATGCCGGTCCCAGAGGCAAACGGCCGCGCAGGAGCCAAGGATGGTGGAGATGGTCATCGGTTCGCGGGTTACAAATACTTGGCCGGGGTAGAGAAAGTGCCGCGGCTGATTCGAGTCCGCAGGCTCAAAATTCTTCATGACCTCGGCGGGCAGGACCGCTGGATTGAATTTGGAGGAGGTGTCTTTCATGCTCTCATTCCTGATCCTTCCGCACCTGGGGTCGCGTGGCCGGTCGGACCGAACAAAGGCTTGGCGGCTTCCCGGGAAAGAAGTTTGAAGATTTCCATGTCAGACCGCTCGAACCCGGCCTTCTGGGGCAGCAGACGCAGGATCGCGAGGACCGCTATGGTTTGGTCCCCAACTGTGATGGGAATAAACGCCTGCGCCTTAGCCATTACTCCCGCTTGGTCGCGAACTCCGAATTCCACGTGAAACTCTCCGCGCATCATGCACTGAAGACCAGATTCCCCGAGAGTCCGCAACAAGTCGTACTCTTCGAGATCAATTCCGAACGACCAGAACACTTCAAAATTCTTGCGTCTACGATCAAGCTGGAACAGACCCATTTCTTCGGAGCCGAGGAAGTTTGCGACGATCTCGCGCACGGCCTCAATCGCGTCCTCTTGCCCGCTGCTTTCGAGCAGCCGCTTACGAGCGGTTCGAAGGCGCACATCGTTCATCGGTTCCGCGGCCGCGGCTTTTGCTCCGCATGCGTTGCTCTTATCACCGGGCATGAAGATCCTTATTTATGGAAAATTATTCTTGCTCTGTTTCGACCGATTGTGTCGGCTTTGCGCGTGTTACTCGCCCAGGTAACTCTCCAGCAAGGCGACTAGCTCAGTCCCGTTCACCGGCTTCGTGATGTAGTCATTACAGCCACTCTGGAATCCCGCCTCCATGTAGGACTCTTCGCCGCGGGTGGTCACCAGAACAATCGGAATCTCGCGCGTGCCCGGCTGCTGACGCATCATCTTGCAGGCCTCAAATCCGTTCATACGGGGCATTACTACGTCCATCAAAATCAGGTCTGGATGCTCTTGTTGCGCCTTCTCCACTGCTTCCTGCCCGTCGCATGCGGTTACACACTGGTAGGACGTGCGCCTTTCCAGAATCTCCCGCTCCATCATCAAGGCGGTTTTGGAGTCATCCACTACAAGGATTTTCTTTGCCATTCTTAACCTCGCACTCCCGTGCAGTTGTGGAAACTCGCACCCGGCAAGGCCGAACTGTGGGGCGATCCCGCTCTCATTAGAAAGGTCTAACACAGCGTAATGTCACTCGATAGTTACGGGCGTAATGGAGAGAGGAGAAAAAACCAGAACTGCGGCCATCGACGAAGCATGAAAAAAAGGCGGAGATTTTCTGGGCGCGTTTTTGCAACCTCTTTCTAAGTCGGTAAATCGCCGGATCAAGCTTCCGCATCAGATGGGTAAGGTTGTAAGGTAGAAACACCGCTAGGCAATTACCGAACTGAACTTTTCGGAGAGATCTGATGGCTGGTGAAACTGAAGTAGCTCCCCTTTCGTCCGAAGAATTGCGCAAGATGCATGCCTATTGGCGAGCGTGCAATTATCTGTCGGCAGGCATGATTTATCTTCGCGCGAATCCCCTTTTGCGCGAACCTCTGAAGCCGGAACATATCAAGAACCGACTTCTGGGCCATTGGGGGTCGGATCCCGGCCAATCCTTGATTTGGGTTCACTTGAATCGGCTCATCCGAAAGTACGACTTGGATGTAATTTACATCTCGGGCCCGGGCCACGGCGCTCCGGCGACTCTTGCCAACTGCTATCTCGAAGGTCACTACTCTGAGATTTATCCTGAAAAGAGCCGCGATGAAGCCGGTCTGCTCAAGTTCTTTCAGCAGTTTTCTTTTCCCGGCGGGATCGGTTCGCACTGCACTCCGGAGACTCCCGGCTCGATTCATGAGGGCGGCGAGCTTGGCTATTCCGTCTCGCATGCTTACGGAGCAGCGTTTGATAATCCTGATCTTATCGTAGCCGTCGCCATTGGCGATGGTGAGGCCGAGACCGGGCCACTCGCCACCTCCTGGCATTCGAATAAATTCCTGAATCCGATTCGCGATGGCGCTGTCCTGCCCATCCTGCACCTCAACGGCTACAAGATCGCAAATCCCACGATCCTGGCGCGCATTCCGCAGGAGGAATTGGAAGCGCTGCTGACCGGGTACGGCCACAAGGCTTACTTCGTTGAAGGCGATGATCCGGCAGTGATGCATCAGAAAATGGCCGCAACGCTGGAACAGTGCATTCTTGAGATTCGTTCGATCCAGCAGCAGGCTCGCTCTACCGGACATGCAACTCGCCCACGCTGGCCCATGATCGTCCTTCGTTCCCCGAAGGGATGGACGGGACCAAAGGAGGTTGGTGGGCACAAGGTGGAAGGCACGTGGCGAGCCCACCAGGTCCCGGTAGCTGATCCAGTCACGAATAAGAAAGATCTGAAAATCGTGGAAGACTGGATGCGCAGCTACAAGCCCGAAGAACTCTTCGATGCCAACGGAACTCTCATACCGGAACTACAAGCGCTTGCGCCATCCGGCGAACGCCGCATCTCAGCCAATCCGCACGCCAACGGCGGATTGCTGCGCAAAGAACTCGCTTTGCCCGACTTTCGCAATTATGCCGTGGAAGTGAAGGCGCCCGGTGGAATGTATGCGGAGCCCACTGACGTGCTCGCGCATTTTCTTGCCGAAGTGATGCGCCGCAACATGAACTCATTCCGCGTCTTCGGACCCGATGAAACCGCTTCAAACCGGCTCACCGCGATTTATGCTGCGTCGAAAAAAACCTGGCTTGCTGAATTCAAGCCGGATGACACCGACGGCGGCGAACTCGATGTCGCCGGACGCGTGATGGAGATTCTGAGCGAGCATACGCTCGAAGGCTGGTTTGAAGGCTACGTGCTCACCGGCCGTCACGGATTCTTCTCAAGCTACGAAGCTTTCATACACGTCATCGATTCCATGTTTAACCAGCACGCCAAATGGCTGGAGAAATCGAAGAAAGAACTAGACTGGCGCGCTCCAGTACCTTCGATCAATCTTCTCATCACATCTTTGGTATGGCGGCAGGATCACAATGGATTTACGCACCAGGATCCAGGATTTCTTGATGTAGTTACTAACAAAAGCCCAGACGTAGTGCGCATTTATTTGCCGCCGGATGCAAACTGCTTACTCAGCGTCACTGATCACTGCCTCCGCTCGCGCGATTATGTGAATGTAATTGTCGCAGACAAGCAGGACCACCTTCAGTACCTCACGATGGCGGATGCTGTCATCCATTGCACCAAGGGCATTGGCATCTGGGACTGGGCTTCCACCGATGACGGCGAGGACCCGGACGTGGTGATGGCCTGCGCCGGTGATATTCCGACCATGGAGTCTCTCGCCGCAGTGGCAATTCTGAAAGAGCACTTCAAAGACTTGAAAATACGATTCGTAAACGTAGTGGATCTCTTCCGTCTCATGCCAGACACTGAGCATCCGCACGGGCTATCTGACCGCGATTTCGACTCGCTCTTCACCGCCGACAAGCCCGTGATCTTCAACTTTCACTCCTACGCCTCGCTGATTCACAAACTCAGCTACCGGCGTAAGAATCATGACAACATTCACGTGCGTGGATATAAGGAGAAAGGAAATATAAATACTCCTCTGGAACTTGCGATCATCAACCAGATCGACCGCTTCGATTTAGCCATTGATGTCATCGACCGCGTTCCGCGTCTCCGCTCCATCGGTGCTCATGTCAAAGAATGGCTGAAGGGCCAGATTATCGAGAGCATCGCCTACGCTCACGCCGAGGGCATCGATAGGGAAGAAATTCGCAACTGGAAGTGGCCGGGTTAAGAATGGCAAAAGACCTAGCCAAAAGAAACGGCCTCATCCTGGTACTCAACAGTGGATCGTCGTCGCTGAAGTTTGGGATTTATCAACCCGGTGCGACCGACGAGGAACCTCTGCTGACCGGGAGTGCCGATGGTATAGGACGGGATAACGGGTCGTTGCATATTCGTTCCTCGGATGGAACCTCGCTGCTGCGGCGCGATTGTACCCACGAATCGCAGAGCGATGCACTGGCCGCCCTCGCTGAGGCGATCAGGGGACATATTGACGGCATGCCGGCGGCCGTCGGGCACCGTATCGTGCATGGCGGACCTGAGCTTCGGAACCATCAAGTCATTACTTCAAACGTTCTTGATCAACTCCGCTCTGCTGTGCACTTCGCTCCGCTGCATATTCCGCTAGCGTTATCGCTGATCGCTTCGGCGCAGTCGATTTTTTCTTCCGCGGTGCAGTTTGCCTGCTTCGACGATGCTTTTCATCAAACCATGCCGGAAGTAGCATTCCATTTCCCCATCCCGCAACGTTACGCAGATGCGGGCATTCGCCGTTATGGTTTTCATGGGATTTCTTACGAGTCATTAGTCCATCATTTTGGCGCCAACGTCCCGCAACGAGCCATCTTCGCTCATCTGGGCAATGGATCAAGCCTGTGCGCGCTTCGCAACGGAATGTCGATCGATACTACGATGGGCCTCACTCCTACCGGTGGTATTCCCATGGCCACGCGATCTGGTGACCTTGATCCCGGCGTGATCATCTATCTTCTGCGAAACGACAAACTGGACGCGGATAAGCTTGAAGATCTGCTCAATCATCAGAGCGGCCTTTTTGCTCTCTCTTCCGGAGAAGGCGATGTAAAAGCGCTCGAAGAGCTCGCCCGTTCGGGAGATCAGAAAGCTCAACTTGCGCTCGATATTTTCGCCCTCTCGGTACGAAAAACAATTGGAGCCTACCTCGCGTTGCTCGGAGGCGCTGACCTGCTCGTCTTCACCGGTGGCATCGGAGAACACAGCGAGCGCATTCGCACCGCATCAACCCTGGGCCTTGAAGCACTTGGGCTCACGTCAGACAAAATCAAAGTTATCCCCACCGAAGAGGAACGGCAGATCGCGCGCCATTGTCGCCAGATGTTGACCACCCAGAGTGTGGCTGGATGATTGTCCTCAAACTTCTAACCGTCTAAAACTTGATTTCGTTTGTTGGCCTACGGGAACCGCACATCCAGGCTGTAGATTTCCTGCGTGCTCTTATCCCGCATCAGCAGCGGCGAATCATCCGGAGCGAGGCCGACCCAGAATTCCCAGGGATCGAAGCCGCGCGGAATTTCCTTCAGGCTGAGCAAGCGATCGATCTTGCCGCTCGCTACATTCACCCGCACGATGTCATCCATCTTGTCGGGATAATCTTCCGCGTAAATATATTTACTATCGTGGGACCAGTTCTCGAAGGCGAAGCGTGAAACGGCGAGCTGCCTCCAGGATTTCTTTTCCGTGTCGTAGAGCATCAGTTTGTTTGAGTCGGCGGAAAGGGCCGCAATGTAGCGCCCATCGCGCGAGCAGCGCGGGCTGAAAAGATTTTCCGAGTCTGGCACATCCGAGACTTGCCCGGTGTTCACGTTCGCGATATGAATATTGGGGCCAGAAGTTTTCCCGTACTCCAGCCACGGCATCCCCGCAAAAACGATCGCGTCACCGGTTGGCATCCATGTGGGATCGCCTTGATTGTGGTCTTCCGGCGTCAGTTCACGAGGCGTGCCACCTTCAGCCGGCATCACAAATATCTTCCAGGGCGTTCCCGGACGTGATGCCATGAACGCAATCTGACCCCCGTCCGGCGACCAGCGCGGCATGTGCGCGAGCATCGGCGCGTAGGTGAGTTGCGTACGCGAAGTTCCGTCCGCTTTGCTGCGCCACAGCGTGAGATCGGGATGCGACACATAAACGAGCAACTCACCATTACGCGTCGTGTCGGCCTCACCCGCCGATACGGGCAGATCGATAGAAAACTGTTTCGACTTGCCGTCGAGCCGGATCAGATCGAAACGGCGCTGCTGGCCGATGACGAACAACTTCTTTCCATCCGGACTCGGCGTCGGATTGCTGAACAGGAGTGGACCCACCGTCAGCTGCGTCGGTTCAGACTCGGTCTTGCGAAACAAATTGCTCAACCATGACGATTTTTGCCGAAGCGCCCAGATGTTCTGCGTATGATCGCGAGTGGATTCAAACAGAAAATATTCACCGTCCGGAGTCCAGGTTCCGCCAAACTCCTGAGCAGGCTTGTTCCAGTCCGGCAATACCGGGTGCAGGTTCTTCCCTTCCGGCGAAACTTCCCACAACGAAGAAGTACGCTGGTCGGTATTGCGGATGGTGAAGCGCAACCGGCGACCGTCGGGAGAAAATCGGGGAGCGAATGGGATTCCGGATACCGTAATGACCTCGCGCGAATCCGTTCCGTCCGCGTTGCACATATACAGACTGGATTGCTTCGCATATATAATGTGTTGGCCGTCAGGTGCCCAGGTGGCAGCATGCGCCAGGATGTTTCCCACAGGCCGGAGGGAGCCCGCGGGCAGTGGCAGTATCCAGACCGGCCACTCTGTGCCGGAGCCTTCGGCTTCCCCTTTCACCAATAACTCAGAACGGCCGGGAAAGAAATCGTAAACATCGGCGCTCGCCAGCGACACTGGCACTGGCGCAGTTTCTCCACCTGAAGTGGAGACCTGCGTCAACACGGAGTGTCCGCTTACATATTCTGAAAAATACAAACGAGTTCCGTCAGTCACCAGCGAGCGTTTCGAGGTGCCATCACTCGTGATCTGCAACGACGACATCACCGAAGGCGGAGGTGCGGGCGATCGGAGAAGCAGAATTATCCCAACCAAAGCCACTAATACAACAACACCTGCAGCCAACCATGGTGCCTTACTCGGCTTGAGCTGAGGCGCGGCCGTGGTGAGAGCGGTCGCAAACATCGCGCGGATTCTATCCTTTGAATCGGGCACGCGGGGCGGAGCCGGCGCGGGGGTTAAGGCTTGGCCAGACTCCACATCGCGGCGCAGCCGCTGCAAGTCAGCGCGCATCTCGGCGGCGCTTTGATAGCGGTGCCCGGCATCCTTCTCGAGAGCTTTTCTCACAATGCGCTCAAGTTCGGCCGGAGTTCCAGCGCTAAATTGCAGCGGCCAATCCGGCACACTATGAATCAACGACTCAAAAAACGCAGCCGTGGTTTGCCCCTTGAAGGGCAGAACGCCCGTCGCCATCTCGTAGAGAACCACGCCAAAGGAAAACAGGTCGGTGCGGGAATCGAGCGGCCGACCCAGGGCCTGCTCCGGCGACATGTAGGGGATAGTTCCCAGGGCATATCCGGGACGCGCGGGATCGTCCGGCGACTGCGTGACATCTCCAAAAGTGTTTCCGCTAAGAACGGCTTCGTCCCCCTCGGTCAACTTGGCCAGGCCGAAATCGAGAATCTTCGCGTGGCCGCGCTTCGTCACAAAAATATTTGTCGGGTTGATGTCGCGATGAATGATGCCATGGGTGTGGGCGGCGTCGAGGGCATCAGCGATCTCGACCGCCAAAGAGACCAGAGTTTTGGTGTCCACCGGGCGGCCCGCGATACGATGCTTCAGCGGCAGCCCATCCAAAAACTCCATGGCGATGAAGGCTTGGCCATCCTGCTCGCCGATGTCGTAGACCGTACAAATGTTGGGATGGTTCAGTGCGGAGGCGGCCTGCGCTTCGCGCTGAAAACGAGCCAGCGCACGCGGATCGCGGGCCAGCGCATCGGGCAGGAACTTGAGCGCGACAAAGCGGTGCAGGCGCGGATCTTCCGCCTTATAAACCACGCCCATCCCGCCGCCGCCGAGTTTCTCAATAACTAGGTAATGCGAAACAGTCCGCCCAATCACGTTGAAAAATCCTACGTCCCCATCGACGGCAAGTCAATGAAGGCTAGGCGAATTTACGCCGCTAAAGGCTTTAAACACAAGTGGTGAGTTGGCGAGGGATGTCGAAGTTCAGCGCAGAAAAACGCGCTCGTAATCCTCTACGGTTATGGTCGATTTTCTTCGGCTCCCGCTCGCGATGTTATACACAACCAAGATGTGATTCTCCACGATCAGAATCTCCTTGTCGTTGATCCAGCCCACCAGCGTGGCATGTGTTAGAAAGGCCAGCCGATGTAGCGCGCCTTCACCATTCTTCACTCCCAAGATTTTTACTTCAACCGCGGGAAGCTCGGGCAACGCTTTGCGAATGCGCTCCGACTCTTCCGGGTTGGCTTGTCCCTGCTCCGCCAACTGAATCGGCGTGTTTGGCTTGGAAGTGGAATTAATCGTCAAGGCGACGGAGCCGAGATCGCTTGCGAGCTGGCCGTTCTGCGCATAAAAACTCACATCGTAGTCGGGATTCTTGTACGCGGCCAACTCATCGAACACCGTTATCGTCGTGCCGTGAAGTCGCAGCACGGTCCGATCATCGCTCTCATTCGACCATCCGCAACAACCGGTGTCAGGAACCGCTTCCAGAATGACGTCGGCATTCGCCGCATCCAAAACCCGGCGCAACGGGGGATCGAGTGCCTTCGCCGCCCATTTGCCGGCGTCTTCCACATAAGCCGAGGTAGATTTATAAATCGCTTGCGTTTGTCCTGCCACAAACTGCGTCAGCAGAAAAAACTTTCCGACTCCACCGCGGGGAATCCACACCTCTTCGTAAGGGCAGGTTTCCTCGCAGGCTCCAGTTTTGCACGAACAATCTGGAAGTGTAATCGACGCAATTTCCTCAAGGTTCGCCCCGGCCAGGTCGGTACGCCAGCTACTCCAACTCAGTCGGTTGGAGAGGTCCACTCCGTCGCGCTGCAGGCGGCGCGCCTGATTCGAGAACCAAAATAGATGCGCTCCATCCGCCGAGAGAAATGGCGCAGGCGCCGACTCGGTGATGGCCAAGTTTGATCCCACTGTGGCGGTGGTCCTAGAAACCTCGCGCGTCAGGGTAGTCGCCGTGTGGCCGTTCCACAACCAAATCTTCTTCTCGGCGGCAGCATCGCCCTCGGTCAGCGGTAAAGCCACGGCGGGAGCAAATAGCATTTGCCCCAAAGCATTGATTTGGAAATTTTGCGGCGATGCCAGAGCCTCTGCAGGAATTTTCACCGCGAGTTTCTCGGCAAAGGTCGCAGGATCGTATTCCACCGCTTCGCCGGGCGCGCGTAGTACCCAGATTCGCTTATTCTGCGCCGCGAGGGGGAAGCTAAACGTAAGCGCGAGGCAAACTATTAAACGACATTCCTGCATGCGTTTTTCGCTCGGATCTGAGAATGATTGTAAATCGTAGCCCCGTTGGGCTCCCCGCTTTGCGTACAATGGAGAGCGAATCCAAATGAGCACCCATTCCGAGAATCCAATGACAACAACCCTTCCTCCGCAGGTTCACCCGCAAACCGCTCCATCCGAGATTCCCGAAGTGCCGTTGACGACTGAAGGTTACAGCGTGCTGCATCAGATGATGCGATTTCGCTGGACGGCCTGGCGAGCTCTTCCCGAAGCTACGAGATCATCTATCGCCAGCGAGGCGGCGACAGTGCTGGGTGAAATGGAACAGGGATCCGCGGGGCAATCCGCACTTTTTTCGTTGATCGGGCACAAGGGCGATCTAATGCTCGTGCACTTCCGCAAGTCGTTTGCCGACCTTAATCAGGCCGAACTTAAACTGGCCGGCCTGCGCCTGAGTGAATACTTCGAGCCCACATCTTCCTATCTTTCCATTATCGAACTTGGCCTTTATGATTCGACTCTGAAAATCTACAAGGAACTCGCCGCGCAGGGCATTCAGCCGCATTCCGATCAATGGAAAGCTGAGATCGAATGCAAACTCGAACGGCATCGCGAGGCCATGCACCCGCGGCTGTTCCCTCAGATTCCGCCGAACCGTTATATCTGCTTTTATCCGATGGACCGGCGGCGCGGCGAAGATAAGAACTGGTATACCCTCCCCATCGAAGAGCGCGCGCGCCAGATGAATGAGCACGGTCTGGTGGGCCGGCGCTACGCTGGCGAGGTAAAGCAGATCATCACCGGTTCGATCGGCTTCGATGACTGGGAGTGGGGAGTTGATCTTTTTGCCGACGATCCGCTGGTCTTCAAGAAATTGATTTATGAAATGCGCTTCGACCACGTCAGCGCTGTGTACGCGCTGTTCGGGCAGTTTTATGTGGGCGTGCGCTGCCCCGCAGCATCGTTAGAGAAGTTGTTAGGCGGAGAACTTCCGAAGTAACTCTTGGCAATTGGCAATTCGCAATTAGCAATAGGCTTTGTGCCGGCTCGAGCCATCCTGTCGCTGCACAGTCGCGCTAATTGCTAATGGCCAATTGCTGATGGCGAATCGTAGTCAACTGGAGAGATATGGCAACCCTTGGACTGATTGAATACAAAGATGCCAGCCCGGAAGTGCGAGCCGTTTATGACGACATCATGGCGACGCGCAAAACGGATTGGATCAACAATTTCTGGAAAGCAATCGCGCACGATCCAGCGACGTTGAAACGCACATGGGAAGATATCAAGCAGATCATGTCGCCCGGCGCGATCGATCCGTTGACCAAAGAAATGATTTATGTCGCCGTCAGTGTAACCAATCAGTGCCACTACTGCATCGCCTCGCACACCGCATCGGCGCAGAAAAAAGGCATGACTGACGCCATGTTCAAAGAACTGATGGCGGTGGTCGGAATGGCCAATGAGACCAATAAGATGGTCACTGGCTATCAGGTGGAAATCGATGATCAGTTCAAGAAGTAGTCGATGACCTTGGGGTTACTCAGCTCTTCTTCGCACGCTGGAACTTAAACTCACACTGTTTCATATCCACCTTGCGGCCACGGAAGCGAACCCCTTCCGCTTCCAATCGCAGTCGCTGTTCGATAGCCGAATCGCCACGCAGCTTGATTTCTCCGCCCGCTCCCAGCACGCGCTGCCACGGCAAACCAAATCCGCGATGCAAAACTCTCGCCACCATCCGCGCTGCGCCCGGCAGGCCTGCGGCGCGAGCCACGGCTCCATAGGTGGAAACTTTGCCGTCCGGAATCCGGCGTATAGCGGCTTCGATGCGAAGCCGCATCTTTGAGGATTGATCTGGAGAAGATTGATCTGTCGAAGATTTGTTTTGAACCGGTTTGCCTGGATTTTTGTTACTGACGCGCTTTCTCGCGTTTTTGCTTCCCGCCTTCACAGCGCAATCCATCCTTTGCGAATCAGCCATAGCGATCCTACAGAAACCAGCAGCCACAAGATTATCCCCTGAAGCAGCGGCCGATGTCCCACCCGTTTGATGGTTGCGACTGAGATGCCGCTGCCAATCAAAAAAAGTGTCGCAGTTAATCCAATTTTGGCAATCTTCACTGCAAGTGAGTAAGCGTGGGTTCCGGCTGGAAGATAGGTATTGCAAACTGCGGCGAGACAAAACAACCCAATAAACCACGGCCATTGAATCTCGGCCTTGGCACCGCGCACCACTGCCGTGGCAAGCGAAAGCGGAACAATCCATAGCGCCCGCGCCAGTTTTACCGTGGTCGCGATCGCTAAGGCAATGGTTCCATACTTTGCCGCGGCACCCACCACCGAACTGGTGTCATGAATGGCTAACGCTGCCCACAGTCCAAACTGCGATTGCGTGAGTTTAAGGGTTGTACCAATGGCAGGAAAAATCAGCAGCGCTACGGAGTTAAGCACGAACACGGTGCCCAGAGCGATCGCCATTTCCTCGTCGCTGGCTTGGGTGATAGGCCCCACGGCGGCGATGGCACTCCCACCACAGATCGCGGTGCCGGTGGAGATGAGAAATGCCGGCACCTTTTGCACTCGGAGCAGCGCCCCCAATCCCATCCCGGCCAAGAGGGCGAAGCTGATGCCCAGCATGGTGTAAACGAATCCGTGACGGCCAGCCTGAATGACTTGATGCAAGTTCATTCCGAAGCCCAGCCCAACAACGGAAGCCTGAAGAAGATACTTGGAAGACTTCTTGGCTAGTTCCCCGTAGGGATGCGGCAATGTGAGACCAAACAACAGTCCCAAAGCCAGCGCGACCGGCGGAGACGCAAAACCGCTGGCGCTAACCACCAAGCACAGGATAAATATGACGCGAGAGACCATTCAAGGAAGTCGGAACGTTCGTGGATTACGTGCCGCAGACATCAAACTGCCAAGCACGCCCACAAGATGCGGGCCGACTATGCCGCCTTGCGGAATGATTCGACGGCTTCCCCTTCGGAGTTGTATACGTCAAAAACCGTGAGCAACTTGGTGACCTGCAGCAAATCGCCTACACGTTTCGTCAGGTTGGTTAATTTGATGGTGCCACCGGCGTTTTGCGCAGTCGTGCGCAAAGCCACAAGCGTTCCCAGGCCACCGGAATCGATGTAACTCACTTCGCCCAGATTCAGCACGATGCGATTATTTTCCGAAATAGCTTTCTTTACTGTCTCCCGTATGAGTGAAGATTCTTCACCAAACACAATACGGCCGATGCAATCCACAATTATGATTCCATCTCTTGTTTTTGTTGCCAGTTTCAATTGCATTCCATACCCTCCTTTACGGCGTAGCCGAGCCACATCGACACAAACCTCTGCAGAGCAGGATTGACGCACCAGAGTATGCCTTGCTGTTTGCTTTTAGCAAGCCTCCCCAGAGAAATGGCGGCGCGACCATCCCCGCTGCGATCACGTATAATCGACTCTTCCGGCTCATGAGCTATACCGTCCTGGCGCGCAAATATCGTCCGCAGAAGTTCTCCGAAGTTATCGGACAAGAGCACGTTACCCGCACCCTGCAAAATGCTCTGGAGCAGGGACGCACTGCGCACGGCTACATCTTCAGCGGCCATCGCGGCATTGGAAAGACCACCGTAGCGCGCATTCTCGCAGCGGCTTTGAATTGCCGGTCATCCGACAAGCCGGTGGCCGAGCCTTGCGGCATCTGTGAATCCTGCACCGAGATTCGAGCCGGCAACGCGGTCGACGTAATCGAAATCGACGCCGCCACGAATCGCGGCATCGACGAAATCCGCGAACTGCGCGAGGCTGCGCGCTACCGGCCCGCACGCGATCGCTTCAAGATTTACATTCTCGACGAAGCTCACCAGATTACCGACGCGGCCTTCAACGCGTTGCTGAAGACACTTGAGGAACCGCCGGATCATATTGTCTTTATGCTTGCGACCACGCAGCCCGAGGACATTCCGCAAACGATCCGCTCGCGCTGCCAGCACTTCAGCTTCCGCGCAGTAAAGTTCGATGCCATCGTCGCGCAATTGCGTGATCTGGTTGGCCGCGAAAACATCGAAGCGGATGACGACGCCCTCGCGCTGCTTGCCGAAGCCGGCGATGGCTCCATGCGCGATGCGCTGTCGATCCTCGATCAGGCAATTGCATCTTCCAGCGGAAGGCTTACAGCCGATTCGGTTCGTAATCTGGTGGGCGCCGCGCCCGCGCACATTCTCGAGGAAGTAATGCAGGCAGTCGCTCGCAGCGCCAGTGAAGACGTGCTGCGGCAGGTCGACCATCTCATCAGCGAAGGCCATAGCCCGACTCATTTCGCGCGCCAGATGGTACGTTTCTTGCGCAACGCCACTGTGGCGAAAATCGCCGGCAAGGACTCTTCTCTGCTGCAGGTCTCGAGTGAAGAGCGGGATCGTGTAGAACGCGTCGCCGCGCTGTTCGGTGAAGAAGACCTCACCCGTCATCTGCAGATCATGCTGCGGACGCATGGCGAACTTGGATACAAGCAGGAGCAGCGATTTCATCTCGAGCTTGGTTTGCTGAAGATGAGCCACGCGCAACGTTTATTGCCGATCGAACAACTGCTCAGTGACATGGCCAGTTCTACGGGCGCCGGAGTGAACAACTCCAGAATCGTGGCGCGCCCTTCCATCGTCGCTTCGCCCGCACTCGACCCACGACGCACGGATGCGGTTCCATCCGCTCGTCCGAATCAGGTTTCGCCTTTCGCTGCTGATTCCGCGCGCAAGGTTGGTCCGCGGCAGGAGTCTTCGACCGAGACATTTTCCAGCAGTCCTTTTTCTGACAAACAAGTCTCCGCGGATGGAGCCCGAGCAGGGAGTTCATCTGCGCGCGTGATCATGGGCGCAGCTGCGCCCGCGAACTTCAGTGAGACTACTCCGGAGCGGCAGGTCAGTTCCCTTCCTGAGCCTCAGCGGGAATTGCAGACAAGCGCTCCAGTTGGCATTCCGGTGCAGTCGCCTGCACAGATCTCCCAAATCCAATCGGTAGACAGCGCGCCCAGGGTGCCCAGCGATCGACTGAAGAGCGCGGTTCTGCAGGCGCTGATGGATGGCAATCAGCGAATCCTGGTCTCGATGCTGGACGCAGGCGAATGGTCGGTGGAAGGAAATGAAGTTGTGGTCAAGATTTCGGAGTCGCAAACCGTGGTCGATATGTCGCTGGGCACCGATGCCAAGCGGCTGGCGATTGCCTCGGCCAGCGGGGTTTTGGGCCGGGCTGTCAAACTCAAGATTGTCGCGGGGGCGACCATCGCTCCCCCGGATGGGCAGCGCAATGGCGGGGCGAGAACTGCAGGAAGCAACTCCGGCTTGGGCGGCCGAAGCCGAGCCGAACAAGATGCGGTGGTCCGCCGGCTACAGGAGAAATTTGGCGCAGAGATTCGTACGGTGATCGATTACAAGGAGAAGCGGTAGAGCGATATGGGCGGATTCAATCTGCAAGAATTAATGTCGAAGGCAAAATCGCAGTACGACGCGCTGCAGAAAAAGATGCAGGACACGGTGGTGGAAGCCACGTCGGGCGGCGGCACGGTAACCGCGAAGATGGATGGGCGCAAGCAACTGCTTAGCTTGCGCATCGATCCCGAGGCGGTGAAATCGGGCGACGTGGAAATGCTGCAGGACTTGGTGCTCGCCGCCGTGAACGAAGCCGCGCGCAAGGTGGATAGCGCGATGCAATCAACGGTGGGCGGAATGCTGGGCGGGCTGGGCATCGGCGGACTGTGACAAATCGCAAAATTGCGCAATTGGGTAATTGTGCAATTTTGCGCGTTTCCTGGAAACAGCTATAACTCAATTCCTATGTCTAAATTTGCCGAGCCGATGTCGCGGTTGATCGACGAACTAAAGAAACTGCCGGGCGTGGGCGCGAAGAGCGCGCAGCGGCTGGCGTTCTACATTCTGCGCGCGAGCGACGAAGATGCGGAAGCCCTGGCTGCTGCCGTCCGCGATGTCAAGGCGAGCCTGCGGTTGTGTTCGGTGTGCAACAACATTACTGATGTTGATCCCTGCGTCTACTGCACCAGCGCGACCCGCAACCAGCGGCTGGTTTGCGTTGTCGAAGAACCCACAAACATTGCCGCGATCGAAAAGACTAAGCATTTCAACGGTGTCTACCACGTGCTTCATGGATCGCTTTCACCATTGCACGGAGTAGGGCCAGAGCAGTTGCGTATCGCCAATCTCATCGCCCGGGTCGATGCGGGGAACGTGGATGAAGTGATCGTGGCTACCAATCCCACGGTTGAAGGGGAAGCCACATCTGCTTACCTTTCGCAGCAGTTGAAGCGCGTCGGAGTGAAAGTGACGCGCATCGCAATGGGCATCCCGGTCGGAAGCGACATCGAGTACACCGATGAGATCACCATGCTCAAAGCAATGGAAGGGCGGAGGGAGTTGTAAGCCAAATTCCAGCCGTTGGCGTGCCAGCGCCAGAACTTATATCTCGACGCTCAGATCCGGTTCAAGGAATACATTAAGTTCTTGTTCGGCCGAAGCCAACCCTTCGGGCAGAGTGCCACGATTGTATTTCGCCATACGGTTCTTCCACTTGAGGAAGTCGGTAATGCTCTGCGGTTCCACGCGGACCTCCACGCGGCGCAAACTCGCCAGCAGCAGATTCATTTCATAACGAAATCCGGTGGCAGTGCGAAGATTCTTCGCCGAAGGATGTGTGATCTCGATTCGGCCACGACGGAGTTCCAGCAATCCCCATCCCGCAGGGAGTTCTTCGCAGCGCACCAGTCCCGCGGAAACTAAGTAGAAGCGCTCACAGCCCACGCCCTGCTCCGGCTTAAGGCGGAATGGTTTGCCGCGATCCGCCAGGAAATCCGGGCGCGTGACTTTGCATTCGACCAGCACGGAGTGGCAGGCGCGCTTCCATCCAATCGCATCGGGCATCTCGCCACTTACACAGGCCTGCTCGGAGAGCACGACTCCGCAACGATAGTTGCGCAGCCAGCGCACGGCTTTCGAGACTAGTTGGGCGTGCGTCATCGGTATATGCTCGGCTTGAAACGGAAGCAGAGATATTTGTATCCGCAAGCGAAGCCAGAGAGAAGTGACTGCTAAGCTACTACGCTGAAACAAGAACACGCAACAGCAATTCGAAGAAAATGGAATGTGACCAATATAGTCATATCTGCTACAATCAGTTCATGCGCACTGTAAACATCAGCGACCTGAAAGCTCGACTCAGCGCTCACATTCAACACGTGCGTGACGGAGAAGAGCTGCTGGTCTGCGACCGTAACCAGCCGGTAGCACGGATCGTGCCCTGCTCCGCAAATGATCAGCCCGAGCGTGAGCGGCAACTGATTGCCCGCGGCATCCTAACGCCGCCGCTGAAGAGACGACTAGGGCCGGTTGCTTGGCCTTCTCCGCCAGGAAACATCTCCGATAAGGTCATGGAACAGGTATGGCGAGAAGAGCGGGAGAGCCGTTAGAGCGGCCTTTGGCATTTTGGGACACGAGCGCGCTGGTTCCTCTGTGCGCCCGTCAAAGTCATACACCTCGCGCTATCGCCCTTTACAAGAGTTACGAAGCCGTCGTTTGGTGGGCTACGCCGGTTGAGATCGCAAGTTCTCTGGCGCGGCTTGTACGAATGAAGGAGCTCAACTCCGGCGAATGGGCGAAGGCGAGAAAACTGGCTGCGGAGTTGGCTGCTTCGTGGTTTGTCATTCAGCCATCAGATGTTTTGCGAGCAAGAGCCACGAGCCTCGTTGATCTCTACGACCTAAGGGCGGCAGACGCTTTGCAGCTCGCGGCATCCCTTGAATGGTGCGCAGGGGTTCCGCACGGTGAGAAATTCTTAGCTGCGGATCAGAAATTGGGGGAAGCTGCAATTCTTACCGGATTCGACGTCGAATGGATCTAGGTCTCTTTTCCGTCTTGTTTCCGCGAAGCCTCGTTGTGTTTCGCCGGACAGCCCAGGTGGCTTTCCTTACGTAAGACTCTGCAGGTCCTGTAAGCATCAGCGGCCTAATGATTACCGGCCGGTGCAGAAGAGTTTCCAGCAGATGGCGCTCACCGGCAATGGTCTGGGCGGATGGCCCGAGCGGCGAATATCCCTCGGCAGCGATCATCAATGCTTCGTTCCCATTCGTCGAGATGTAATCATTTTCAATCTGGATGCGGCGAATGTGACCGTCGTGGGCGGAGTCCAGGGAATTGGCCAGACGCAGAACGGCTGCGAGTTGGATGGCAGCTTTCTGCTCGTCGGGAAGAAGGTCGCGCAGAGTTTTGTGCCTTCTGGTAGGCAGCGCTCCCCGGTGAAAGCGGGCGACGATAGCGGCACGCTTCAGGTCCACCGGTTTCCATCCCAGCGGGTTGCCGTGGGCGCGAATCAAGTCAAACGTCGCCTTATGATGTCCTTTCTGACCTTCGGACTTGCCAACATCGTGCAAGAGGGCGGCGGCGAGCAGGCTGGAGCGGGCGGATACGGCGTCCACGGAAGGCTGCCATCCCCACGCAAGCAGTCCGTCATAGAGTTGAAGAGCTAAACCCGCCACCCGCTCGGAATGCACAAAGTCGGGATCGAGGCTGTTCGCCCAGAGCTTCATGCGGCGCGTGGCAAGCGCTTGAATTTGCTTGCCTTGGGGTAGCGCGGCACGCCACATGTACCACCAAGAATTCTCGCCAATCATTTTGCGGCGGTAGCCGTTGATACGCTTGGTGCGCTCGGAGAGAATTCGTTCGTGCCAGCGTCGCCGCGAATCTGCATCAGGAAAAACCTGACACTCGACTGCCGTCGACCAAAGTATGTCAAGGTCGTGCACTTCCCCCAGCAAATCCTGAATTTCTTTAAGGTCGTTGCTCCAGGCTTTGTGCTCGACGGGAAGAAAATTTTCCACGATGTAGCGGAATCGCTTGATGCCGATGCGGAGACTATGAAACGCGACTTGGGACCGATTGCGCAGGGCTCGATTGTGCAACTCGCGGGCCGTGGTCCAACGCTCGAGAGCGAGATGTTTAAACAGCGCGCTTCCTGGCCGAATACGCGCGGCGCGAGCGGGAAGAGACTTGCTCCACTGGCGCCATTGTTTCCGGTCGAATTCTTCGAGCGCCGATTGCGCTTCGCGCTGCTGCTCCTGTTCGCGACGGTGGAGGATTTCAAGAAGCGCCCGGGCGACCGGATCGCTGCCAGTAAAGTGCGATCCGTTTGCGTGGGATCCGGATTCAGCATCCTGTGCAGATTGCGCAGGCCGGTCTTCCCCTTCCACACGAGTTTGGACGTCACCAAGTTTTTCCACCCATTCCATCATCACCTGCACATCGCGCAAGGCGCCGAGGCGCTGGAACAGGCGTTTGCCGGCCTTCTTCATGGCCTTCCAGTCAGGATCCGGGTCGAGGGCCATCAATCCGTCAGCCAGAGAGCGGCACCGGCGCACAGCGACGCGGAGATCATGAACCGGATCAGGAGCAAAGTTAGCTGAGACATGGTCGCACTCATCAAGAACCTGCAGCATCCAGTAGCGCAGGCCGGTAACTTTCTTAGGGCGCGTTGGGCGCAGGGCTGAAGGAGGCACGGAAGTTCCAGAATGCCGCAATATTCGTATCACTCTATATTCGCCGGAGTTTACTACGATGGCCAGTGACTGCGTGGGTCCCAGGAACTTTCACGCGCGAAACTTTTGGATTCCGCGCAATGCAGACAATGAGCGGATTTCCCCGGCGAATTGCCAGTTACCTCCGTAATGTGCACCCCCTTACTGTCTGGATTTAACCTCTTACTTGCAGAGTGTAGTTCGAGGAGCGCTTTATCACGAACGCAAGTACATTCCATGCCAATCGGGCGGCATCGGCGCGAGCCTTTGTCCACAGCCTGAACATTCTTATCAAGTATGCCCGGATGTATGGCTATGAACATAAGCGAACGGAAGCCCAATTCGAAGTCACCTGGAATGAATTGCAACAGGGTTTGCCCACGGCCGGCGACGGCGGCTTTCTGCTCGGCGTCTCGGATAATAAATTGTTGCTGGATGGAGTGCCGCTCGAAACCGGTCAAACAGAGCGCAGCTTTGGGCAACTTTTATCCACCGCCGGCTTGGCCAGCCTGCACTTTTCCAAAGACGTTACGATCGATGATTTTACCCGGCTGGTGCGCGCCTTTACAGTAGCCGGCTCCAAAGCCCAGGACGTATCCAAGCAGATCAAAGAGGCACTGAACAGCGCGGGCAAGCAGAGCACCATAAAAATAAATGAAGTGAAATTTGTGGCTGCCGATCCGTTGACTGGCGACATCAGCGTGGCCGCGCAGATTGCAGCGCAAACGCTCGGGCCGGAATTCAAGCAATGGTTGAACGATCCGCAGAAACTATTGCAGTTGATTGCTGCGGCGGAAGGGGCAAACTCCGGAGGAGGCGGCGGGCAAGGACAGCCAGGAGGGACGGTGGTTCCCTTCGGCAGCGTTCCAAATATTCCCGGCGGTCACTGGGTTGCAGGGCCAGCCCCGGATGGCAGCACGGGAACCGGAGCCGGCGTAGCTCAAGCCTGGGAAGGCGGCGTGGTTCCGCTGCAGGAGGCGGAAGTAGTTCAGGCCATCCGCCTGTTGACTCGGTTTGGCCAGGTGCAAGGAGATCCCAGCGCCAGCCCCGAAGACCTGCAAAAAGAATTAGTGCAGACCGATCCCAACATGCGGCTGAATTTGCAGCAACTGTTGGGCAGCCTGGCCGCAAAAGCTACTACCGAGCAGGAAGACACGCCTCTGCTGATGAAGGCAGCGGAACATATGGCGATCCGCTTCGCCTTGGAGCGCTATTCCAAAGGCGAAGTCAAAGTGAATGCCGTGCACCAGATGATGGAGCACATGAGCCGGCAGATGGATTCGCTGCGCCAGATTCTGAAGTTGCAAGAAGAAAAGATGAATAAGGCCGGCATTCTGGTGGAGTCGCATGCCGACATCCTGGACCGGATGTTCTGGGCTGAAGTGCCGGAGTCCGGTAAGAAGACAGTTCTGCTTTCTCATGAAGCTCCATGTGTCCCGCCGCGCAACTTGCGGCAGTTCGTCGAAGTGCTGCTCGACCGCGACGATAAGCAAACATCCGCGGAAATTCTGAACAATTACTCTGCCTGCCTGGGCACCAAGGAAATAGAGGCACGCCGCAAAGTCGCCATTGGATTGAGCCAATTGGCCGATCTCTACGCCAGACTTGGCGGCGAAGCAATGGGTAGCGCCATCCGCAAAGTTGCCGAGCAGTTGTGCGTGGAAAAAGATCCCGAACTGCAGAGCCTGCTGAGTGCGGCTTTCGTGAGGCTTAGCCAGGAGTCCAGCGCGGCCAAGAACTATCAAGCGGTAAATGCAGTATGCGCCGGGATGGAGATGTTGCTGCAGCAGCGTCCCGTCATGGTGAATGATCTTCGGCCAAGAGTCGGCGTGGAGAACCGCATCCCGGAGTTTATTGAGGAAGCATTACGCTGCGATCCAATGCCGGCGGACCTGCTGGTAGTGTTGCGGAGAACTTGCCAAACTGGCGCGGAGCATCTGGCCGACCGCTTCTTCCGCTGCATGCGACGGGACGAATGCGATCGTATGGTCGAACTGGTGAAAGAGATGGGATCTCCGGCGCTGACCCAACTGCGCGAGATTTTGCGAACCGGGCAGTCGAGACAAGCCTCAGCAGTGGTTGGATTGTTGAGCCGGCTCGATGTTGGCACTTTGCTCGAGCTGCTGCCCATGCGCTTGCCGGAGTGGAACCGGTTTTATCACGACATCGTCGTCCGGCAAATCGCCTACGGTGCCGCGATGGACCGGGGTCGAACGCTGCTGGAACTGGCGGAGGTACTCGATTCGGTAGTCCTCCCGGAAGCCATTGACGAGATAGGAATGAGCGGTGACCTGACTGCGGCACATCCTCTGATCGCCATGGCCAAGCCCGGAGAAGCTGCCTCTCGCTCACCATTCGTGCAGCTGAAGGCCATTGAATCTCTAGGCAGGTTGAAAGATGCGGAAGCAGTGACCCTTCTGCGCGAGATTGTAGAAACAAAAAAACGGTTTGGATGGGTGTATCATCGCGAACTTAGAATTGCCTCAGCCCAGTCTTTATCCAAAACGGATCCACGCTATAGCGCCCAGATTCTCTCCGACAGCGGCATCGAACCGGCGGAACTGGCGATTGCCCCTTTAGATACGGCTCCAGCGTGCCCTTGGGTGCGGCAACGCCGCTACGAGCGAATGGTTCTCTCGCGCACCGTCGCCGCTACGATTGGCAGTTCGTGGGGAAAATCGAAAATTCTGATCCGCGAGCTGAGCCTGGGCGGCGGCATGGGCACGAAGGAAGATAATCTTCGCATCGGCAGCGAGGCTGATTTGGAAATTTCCCTGGGAATGCGCTCCAAGATTCGAGCCCACGTTTTGCTGCGCCGGGCCCGCGTGAATGAAGTGGGATTCGAAATTGTTAGTACCGATCTCGAAAGTCGCTATCGTCTGCGCCGGCTGCTGGTGGATGCATTGAGCCATGCTCCACAAAAGAAAGAACCGGATTGGGGCGGAGACCGCAAAGGCTAGCACAACATCTTGAAATAAATCTTGGTCGAAAAGAAAAGCCTCTGCTAGAGCAGAGGCCTTTTGTTTTTCGAAACTCTAACCGAGATATTTACTTCACCTTGGCGAAGATGATAACCAGAGTGTAAAGCGCGAGCGACTCGATCAGCGCCAGGCCCAGAATCAGTGCCAGCTGAATACCGGGACGAGCGGCCGGATTGCGGGCCAGACTCTCCGCGGCGGAGGCCGTCGCCTTGCCCTGCGCCAGCGCGCAAATGCCGGAGGCAAAGGCCATGGAAAATCCAGCGGAAATGGCAACCCAGTTGACTCCGCTCTCGGCTCCTCCCTGCGCGAAAGCCGGGACGGCGAACGAAAGCACGGACAGCACCATAAACAATTTGCTTAACTTACTCATTGTGTTTCTCCTCGTATGAAATACCGCCAGTGGGTGGTTGACGCCATACCGTGCAGACGCCCTCACGCTCGCGGCTAAATTCTCCAAACAGATTCCAAAGCCCTAATGCTCTTCCGAGACCGCCCCTTGCAGATAGACAGTGGTCAGAAGGACGAAAATGTAGGTCTGCAGTAACGACACGCCAATGTGAAGTCCCAGAAATATAATCGGAACGCCGATCGGAACGAGCGAAAAGAAAACCAGGGTGACCATATCCCCGGCATACATGTTAGCGAAGAGACGGATGGTCAATGACAGAACGCGTGCGAGATGGCTTATTATTTCGATGGGCAACATCAATAGAGCTAAGGGGATTCGCAGAAAAATCGACATCGTTGGATCTGAAGGTCCAAGGAAATGTTTCAGGTAGCCAATCCCTGCGTGCTTAAATCCCTGCGTCTGGTAGTAGACGAACGCGCAAATGGCGCAACCCAAGGGAACGACGGGAATGGCGGTCGGCGATTCGAAGCCGGGAATCACGCCGATCAAATTGCAGAACAAAATGAAAAAGCCGAGCGCAGCCAGGAACGCGGTATACGGCTCACTATGGTGGCCGATGATCTCATCACTTTGGCTTTGGATGAACCCTTCAACGCCTTCGAAGGCATGCTGCAGTGGGCCGGGACGATCTACCGAAAGTCGCGAGCGGACGAGGAGGAACAGGATCAGCAGAAACGCGAAAACCAGAAGCTCCATGGCAAACGAATCTGGAATAGGAGTCGCCGGGTGCCTGGGTTGGATATGCAATGCCCGCAGCAACGACGTAACCGGGCCCGCCAAAAGCCGGTTCAGGAGTGCGGTGAACCAAAGTTGTTCATGCATAAATTGTTTTCCAGCTTTTTCGCGCTCGAACCGCTAAACTCCGCGAACCAGCGTTGCGTAAAGTTCGTAAACGGCTTCGCAGCCGATCGCCGCCACCGGCAAAAATAAGCCCGCAAGAAGCCCATTCAGGCTTGCGGGTGAAACAGTCAATATAACATAGGCGCCCAGCGCCATTAAAACGTAGCGCAGCAGAAAGCGAAACACAATTCCCTGCCCGGATTGCGACGTCGTGGCGCCAGTGGCACGATCGACAAAGCCGGCAATCGCCCGCTTCAACCAGAAAAAATTTATGTAAGCAATGGCACAACCGAAGGCAAGACCGGCCGCGGTTTGCAGCCCAAACTTCAGCCAGGCGAGCGTAACCAGGAACGGAGCAAGCACAGCCATGAAGCGTCGGATGCGTTCGAGAGCGCCAGAGAAAAAATGTTCCGACTCCGGAGCCAATTCCGATCGCTGACTCACTTCGTATCCCGCAGAACCGTTCGGATAAGTTCGATAAAACCGGCGGCGATGCCCAGGAGAATCCCAGCAAGATAGAGCCAGGTGGTGTGCAGCCAATGGTCCAGTGCCGTCCCGACCAACCATCCCGCGACGAGGGCAGCGGGAAAGATGAACGCCAACTGGCTATAACGCGCAGCCTGAACCCAAAAATTTTCTTTCCGACCGGAATTCTCCTGTTGGGGATCGACCGGAGGTTCGTTAGTCGGCGACTTTGAATTGGAAATCATTAGAATTGTCCAGTGGGAACAAACTCAGGCAAAATCCTGTCGCGTTCGAATTGCCCGATTCGGACGGTCATTTGTAGCTGGTAAAAGTTTACCGCAAGGCAGAAACCAAGCGCGCCGCGACCTTTACTGCACGCCGATTCCCGCAAGCAGTCCGCCATCGACAAGGTAATCGCCGCCGGTGCAGAATCCAGCCTTGTCTGACGCCAGAAATGCCGCAAGCTCCGCGACCTCTTCCACCGTTCCGATACGTCCGAGTGGATGCGCCGCCCCAAAGCGCGAGAATGCTTCCTCCACCGGCACATCGGGAGAAAAATTTGCCGCCGAACGGGCCAACATCGGCGTGCGGATAGAGCCGGGGCTGATCGAATTGACGCGGATATTGTCGGCGGCATGGTCGAGAGCGAGAGCTCGCGTCAAGCTGTGAATTGCTCCCTTGGACGCGGCATATGCGGCGACGCCGCGCTGGCAGGCGTATCCCTGAACCGATGCGAGATTGAGGATCGATCCGCCGCCGCGCTTCTTCATCTCTGGAATCCCCAAGTGCGCCAATAAATAAATGCTGCCCACGTTCACCATCATGCAGCGATTCCAGGTCGCAAGATCGGTCTGCAAGACCGTGCCGAAGGGATGAATCGCCGCTGCATTGACAATGACGTCGAGCCCACCAAACTGGCTGACCGTCCTGGTGATGATTGCTCGCACCTGGTCAGGATCGGTCACATCGCAGTTTTCAAGCTGAAGACTTAATTTCAGTTTTGCTGCATCGCGAGCCAGCTCCTGATTTGCCGCTGCTTCGATGCCGCACGCAATCACTTGAGCACCGCCCTCCGCAAAGCGAATCGCGATCGCCCGGCCAATTCCTGTTGTGCCCGTAACCACTGCCACTCGACCAGCAAAGTCATTCATAGAAATTGAATCCTCAGATTGCGCAACCCGTTAATCGGCTAATTCAGGAATTGCATACTTCAATCCGCGCATAACTCCGCGTAACTCGGCTAGACCTTTTAATCTCCCGACCAACGAGTAGCCGGGATTTACTTTCTTGCCGATGTCGTCGGCCAAGAGGTGTCCATGGTCAGGCCGCATGGGAATTTCATGATCTGCTCTTCCCGCTTGCCGTCGGCGCGCTTCCTCTTCCTGCAGGATGCGAATCACGCCCACCATATCGGAGCTGCCCGCGAGGTGCTCGGCCTCGTGAAAAGATCCTTCGGACTCTCTAGTCACCTGCCGGAGGTGGGCAAAATGAATGCGGGTCCCGAACTCGCAAGCCATGGCCAGCAAATCGTTATCCGCCCTTGCTCCAAATGATCCGACACAAAACGTCAAACCGTTTGCTGGAATGTCGCAGCCGCTGAAAATCCTCCTCACATCACCGGCGGTCGAAACCACGCGCGGGAGGCCAAACAGCGGCCACGGTGGATCGTCCGGATGAATGGCGAGCCGGACTCCCAGTTCCTGCGCCACGGGAACAACCTCGCGCAAGAATGCAATAAGATTGCTGCGCAAATCGCCGCCCGTCATTCCGTGATAGTCCGCGATCAAACTGCGAATCGTTTCGCGATTGTAGGAAGCCTCGGCTCCCGGGAGTCCGGCAATGATCGTGGATTCAAGATCGCTTTTGCGGGCCTCTGACATGGAATCGAAGCGGTCCTGCGCCCACCGAATACGTTCCTCTGAGTATTCTTCCCCTGCACCTCTACGCTCGAGAATGAACAAGTCGTACGCTGCGAAGTCCACCGCGTCAAAACGCAGAGCGTACCCAGTAGTGGGCAGACGCCATCGCAAATCTGTCCGGGTCCAATCGACCACGGGCATAAAGTTGTAGCAGACGACTGGGACGCCAGCCTCTGCGATCGCGGCCAGAGAGTCTTTCCATGCATCTACAAAAGACTGATACGGCCCGGATCGAAGCTTGATCGAATTGTGGACCGGAATGCTTTCCACTACTGACCACGCGAACCCTTCTGCGGCGATCTCATCTCGCCGCCTCTGCACTTCGTCCAAGGGCCACGCTTCACCACGATAGAGATGGTGCAGGGCAGTGACAATGCCCGTAGCTCCCGCTTGCTTAATGTGATCGAGAGGAACCGGATCGTTCGGTCCAAACCATCGCCACGTTTCCTTCATGTCTTGATGTCACCCTTTGTCTTCATCGCCGGATTCTCAGCGCGTGATACGCGCCGACTCCCCTCGCATCACTGACTCGACCTCGGAAAGCGTCGCCATGCTCGTATCTCCGGGGGTCGTCATAGCCAGCGCTCCGTGCGCAACCCCGCACCGAACGGCCCATTCAATCCCTTTGCCCGCGAGCAAGCCGTAGATCAAGCCTGAGGCAAATGAATCCCCGCCACCGACGCGGTCCATGATTTCTATCGGCCGCTGCTGAACATGGATGATTTCTCCGCCACACAATGCGATTGCGCCCCAGTCATTTTTCGTCGCCGTGTGCGCAGTACGCAGCGTGGTCGCAATCAGCTTAAGGTTCGGGTAAAGATCGGCGACCCGACGCAGCATGGATTCATAGCTTGCTATTTGTAGATCGCTGAAGTCGGGGCTCACGCCTTCGATCGCGATCCCGAGCGCCGCCGAAAAATCCTCTTCATTGCCAAAGAGGACATCGACTTGCGACACCAATTCGCGGTTCACCTCCTGCGCCTTCGCTTTGCCGCCAATTCCCTTCCATAAAGATCCTCGATAATTAAGATCATAGGAAACCACGGTGCCCGAACTCTTCGCCGCCTGAACGGCGGCCATCGCCACCAAGGCCGACGACCCGGAAAGCGCGGCAAAAATTCCGCCAGTGTGCAACCAGCGAGAACCATTTGCCGCAAAGATATTTTGCCAATCGAAATCGTTCGGCTGGCTAGTGGCGATAGCGGTGTGGCCACGATCCGAACAGCCAACCGCTGCGCGCACACCGAAACCTCGTTCAGTGAAGTTCAGCCCGTTGCGCACGGTCCTGCCAATGCCGTCGTACGGCGCCCAGCGGATGAGCGAGGTATCGACGCCTCCCTGAAGGATCAAATCCTCGAGCAATTGGCCGATTGGATTCTTGGCAAATGCAGTCACCACCGCGGTGCGCATACCGAAGCATCGTCGCAATCCGCGGGCAACGTTGTATTCTCCGCCTCCTTCCCAGACGCGAAAGTTTCGCGCCGTGGAGATACGTTCCTCACCGGGATCGAGCCGCAGCATCACTTCCCCCAGACTCACGCAATCCCACTTGCAGCTTTCTGCCGCTTTTAAATTGATCGGAATCATAGCCCAGCATTCTAGCTGTTTCGCGTGCGGCTTGTTTACTTCTGCCGTTGGGTGGCGCTAACTTTCACGCGTCGGCCCACAACGGAGGTCAAGGCGCGCAGCGTATAATCGCGGCGAAAGAAAATCGAGCGTGAAAATTCTAAGACTAAAAACCGCGGTGGTTGAGGGAAACTTCGATTGGACCTTCGTCCGCATTGAGACCGATGAAGGAATCCGCGGTCTGGGTGAATGTTTTTTTGCACCCGGACTAACCTGCATTCTGCGCTCGCTTGAGCCTTTATTGATCGGCGAAGATCCTCGCGACATTCATCGACTGTTTCGTAAACTGCAGCTTGCCACTTCAGGCGCCGGCTCGGTCGCAGGCATTGTGTACAACGCGATCAGCGGAATTGAAGCGGCGCTCTGGGATGTGCTCGGCCAATGGCTCGATGCGCCGATCTATCGCCTGCTAGGGGGAAAGTTTCGCGATCGAGTTCGCATCTACGCAGATTGTCACGGCGGTGAAGCACTGGAAAGCCTGGACGAAGTCTTGCGCTCCCGCGCGGCATCATGGGAGCTACAATCCTCCGCTCACACCGCGCGAGATTACTTCGGAGAGGCTGGCGCTGTATCCCCTGCATCGCCCGAAGACTATCGTCGCCAAGCCCTCAAGAAGAGAGCGGAGGGATTTACCGCTCTGAAGTTCGATCTGGATGTGCCCGGCACCGAAGGGTCTGATCCGCATAATCGAGTACTGAACAATCGCGCTATCGATCACATGGTAAGTTTGATCGGTGCGGTGTATGACGCGGTGGGACACGATACCGACATTGCTGTCGACTGCCATTGGCGCTATAACGCCAGCGACGTTGTAAAAGTCGCGCGCGAACTGGAACCATTCCGTCTACTCTGGCTGGAAGATCCAGTTCCACCCAACAATGCCGCAGCGCTTAAAGAAGTAAGTTCGAAAGTGCATATACCCATCGCTACCGGCGAGAATCTTTTCCTGTTTGAAGGATTTCAGGAAATGATTGCGCAGCACGCGCTCGGCATTGTCACTCCAGATCTGCAGAAAGTTGGAGGGTTAGCCGTCGCGCAAACCATCGCTCAGTTTGCCGATGTGCATACGATGCCGGTCGCTCCGCACAATATCAGTAGCCCCGTTGGCACGCTGGCGGCAGCTCACTTTTGCGCCGCAATCCCAAACTTTCTCGCGCTCGAGTTTCATGCTTCTGACGTACCCTTCTGGAACGATCTGGTGGAAGGATTGCCAACACCCTTGATCCAGAAGGGTTTCATCTCCGTGCCGGAACGACCCGGCCTCGGAGTCACATTAAATGAAGATGTCGCCCGGCGTTATGCTCGCAAGGACGAGCCGTTTTTTGAATGAGGCGCGCGAGGTGTTCGAGAATTTATGTTCATGGCAAAAATAGAAGTCTTACGCAAAATTGTCGACTCAGGTCTGATCGCGGTAATTCGCGCGGAAGACCCTGCGCAAGCCGCTCGAATTGCGGACGCCTGCGCGCTCGGAGGCATTGTTGCCCTCGAAATCACATTCACCGTTCCAGGAGCAGCGGAAGTAATCGCCCATCTTGCGAAAAAATGTTCCAAAGAAATTTTGCTGGGAGCAGGTACGGTTCTCGATCCGGAAACCGCGCGCATTGCGATTCTCGCCGGAGCGCAATTTGTAGTGAGCCCGGCGGTCAACGCCGAAACGGCGCGCCTCTGCAATCGGTATCAAGTGCCCTATATGCCGGGTGCTGCAACCATCGGCGAGGTGATTGCAGCGATGGAGTGCGGCGCGGATATCGTGAAGGCCTTTCCTGGCGAAATCCTCGGGCCGACCTTCGTTAAAGCTGTAAAGGGTCCCCTTCCTCAAGCACAACTGATGCCCACCGGCGGAGTGAGCCTGGAGAACGTCACCCAATGGATCAAGGCGGGATCCGTTGCCATCGGAGTAGGAGGGAATCTGACTGCTGGTGCAAAGAGCGGTGATTTTGACTCCATCACCCGGCTCGCAAAGCAGTTCGTGGAAAAAGTCAAAGAGGCGCGCAGCCAATGAGTGCAGCGAAGCTATGGAACTCGGACGACGAACTGTTTGCCATCGTGCAGCGCGAGCTGTTTACCTGCGTCGTGGGCGATGTGATGGACAAGATGGAGCTTCAGCATCAGTTCCTGCCGCCGCAGATTCAACCTCTTCATCCCGACATGGTTGTAATCGGACGCGCCATGCCAGTCCTGGCGGTCGACGTATTTGCTGAAAAGATTTCCGGCAGCGCAAACCAGCTGATGGACAAGCCGTTTGGCTTGATGCTGGAAGCGCTCGACGCCCTCCGCACCAATGAAGTTTATGTAAACACCGGCGCCTCCCCCCGAAACGCGTTGTGGGGTGAACTGATGAGTACACGCGCCCGCAAACTCGGCAGCCGCGGTGCGGTATTGAATGGATACGTGAGAGATACCAAAGCCATTCTGCATATGAATTTCCCCACCTTCGGTTTCGGTTCCTATGGGCAAGACTCAGCTCCGCGCTACAAAGTCGTCGACTTCCGCATTCCCGTCGAAATTGGTGCGGTGCGCGTCCGTCCGGGAGATATTCTTTTTGGTGACATTGATGGAGTTCTGTTGGTTCCCGCCGAAGCAGAGGCTGAAGTGTTCACCCGGGCACTGGAAAAAGCCCGCGGCGAAAAGCTGGTGCGGAAAGCCATTGAAGAAGGCAGCAGCGCGGTAGAAGCGTTCGCGAAGTACGGAATCATGTGAAAAATAATGAGCGCATCGACTGCAAAGCCGTTATCTCGCCAACAACAGGTACAAAGTTTTCTTCGGCAAAATAGTTTGGCGGCCTGGATTGCCTGGCGGCCCGACGAACTCCTCATGCTCTCCGGTTATTTTCCCTTCTGGGGTGCGTCGTTGCTGATTTATTTTGCCGACGCGGAGCCTTTGCTATTCGTTCCTCAGATCGAACCGCGCGATCATATTCCCGTTGGGCTGCGGGTTAGAGAATATCCATGGGGCGATCTCAAATGCTCCGATCCATATTCTGTTCTGGTGTCGGCGGTTGCTGATGAACTTGGCAAAGTACATCTCGATGCTGAACGGGTAGGGATGAATCCCAGCGCGTCGCGAACTTCTCTGCCGATTCAGGCGGCCGAACAGATTCCTATTCCCGAAGATTTCGCGAAACAGCTCTCAGTGCTCGCCACAAAGCCAGATGCTCGGCGTCAATCCGCTTTTGCGGATCTCTATTTAAGAAAAACGATGGAAGAAGTTCAAGCAATCCGTTTGGCCAACCAAGTCGCGAACTTTGGGTTGAAGGCCTTCTTCGAAAATCTAACTCCTGGAATACCCGAGGCTGATATTGCGGCCGCGGTTGAGTCGGCGATTTATCGCCAGATCGGCCGCGATGGAATATTTCATTCCCGCGCATGGGCGATGGTGCAATCCGGCCCTAACAGTGCCCACGCCGGTCAATTCAATCGCTCAACCGGGCGGCGCCTGCAGGATGGCGACTTGGTCTTGATCGAACTCGCTACCTGCGTGAACGGTTACTGGAGCGACCTTACCCGCACCGGCGCGGTCGGCTCCCCGAAGGCTGAAACAGCGGAGATACTAGCTCTTGCCGAAGCTGCGCAGCAGGCCGCGATCGATGGCGTGCGCGCCGGCGTCTCGGCTGGCGACGTAGACGCATTAGCGAGGGACAAAATCGCTGCGCAAGGACTCTCATCTTTTTTCCCCCACCATACTGGCCACCACGTCGGGTTCCGCTATCACGATCCCGGATTTTTGATCGCTCCCGGAGTAAGCGCGAAGTTTGAGCCCGGCATGACTATTACGATTGAGCCGGGAATATACGTTCCCGAACGCGGCGGGGGCGCGCGGATCGAGGATAATCTGCTAGTCATGGAGACAGGTTGCGAAGTGCTGTCCAGAGTGGAAACGGGCCAGCGTCCATGATCACCATTGATCTCTCCGGCAAAGCGATTCTGATTACGGGTGCGCTGGGCGCGATCGCCGAGCACATGGTTCGGAGGCTCGTCAAAGCCGGCGCCACGCTGGTTCTCACGGACATCAAAGCGGCGGATCAAGCCGAATCGATGCTGCATGAATGGAATATCCCGGCTTCGTCCTATTTTTATTTGCCCGCTGATATTACCGACTCCCGCCAGGTGGATCGCATCGTAAACACCGCCTTCGATAAATTCCCGGGTATGGACACGGTGATTGGCCACGCCGGCGGCTGCGGCTTGCACCCTTTCGCCAGCACGTCAGAAGTTGAATACGAGCGCATCTTCCGCTTCAATTATTTTGCGCAAACTTATCTGGCACGGTCTGTGCTCGCTCGGTGGATGCAACGCAAGATTGCAGGTCATCTGATCTTCACGTCTTCTTATGTGGCCCGAATGCCGCACACGCAAATTCCTTCTTACTCCTCGGCGAAAGCGGCCCTGGAAAACTTCGCGCGCAGCTTGGCCCTCGAATATGCCCTCACTGGTATTCGGGTGAATGTAGTTTCGCCGGGAAATGTCGCAGCTGGAAGTTCACTGAAAGTATTTGAGGAAGACCCTGCCTATCGGGAATTTGTTCTTCGGGTTTCACTCGGGCGAAGAAACAGTCCCGAATCGGTTGCAGACGCGTTTGTTTTTCTGTGTTCGCCACTGGCCAGCGAAATTAATGGTCAAATTCTCAGCCCGGATTACGGGGCAGGTATCGGGAATCGGTTATGAAAATCGGCCTGGGTCTTTACCGTCACATGCTGACGCGCGATTACTATGACTTCGCACGCCAAGCTGGTTGTACCCACGTGGTGGTTCATCTCGTCGATTACTTCAATCAGAGCCCTTCGAACCCGCGTAACAACCAACCCACTGGCTTAAAATACGAAGCCTGGGGAGTTGCTGGAGATCCCAATCATCTCTGGACGGTAC
>JBAVQD010000128.1:0-110835 GCA_049693675.1 Candidatus Sulfotelmatobacter sp.
ATATTAGTTGCCCTTGGTACTTGCCCTGAGAAGTGGGGCAAGTTCCTGCTAAAGAACTACGGGCTGCCCGAAGTACCCCAACCGCGATATGAAATTCAGTCAGTTAATGGCGAATCGCGGGATCGCAAAAGCGCCACGCTAACCGACGAATTGTTAAGTCTTCACATGGAAGCCTCAGCCAATGATGGCGTGGCACTCTCCCCGGCGTGGCTGCTCTACCTGGAGTACATGGACGTAATCGCGGAGGCACTGTCACCCAAAGAGAGCGGCGCGGCTTTGAAGCAATGTGCTTTAGATGACGCACGGTCGCGCTATTGGGAGCAACCGCCCGATGTGTTCCGCCCGATGAATGCATCTCTCGGGACACCCGCTCAATTCAGAGAACGGTGGTTCTACGGGGAACTAGAAATTCGGGTTCGCCCCACTCTCAACCGCCGAGACTTCACAGTGGAAGTCTGGTGTCTCCCACCCGATGAGCCAGAAAACTTGGACGATGCCGGAGAACCGGACGGCCATTGGGACGGTCTGAAGTGGACGCCCACGCCAACGGAAAACTAACCTGCAAACGGGACGCATCACGGACGCATGTGTCCCACTTTGGCTTGTTTTGAGCGTCAAGTTACCCGATAATGTCTACTATGTTACTAGACATTTCCCACCCATTATTTGGATGTGTAAGCTGAACGGATGCGGTGGGCTACGAGCGAGTCATGGTCAACATTTTACCCACCCCACCATCGTTATCTCGCGTGACAGCAAGTAACATGAGATGTGTTACTAATGGGCCATTTAACTATGTTGGCGGCGAGTGAGATAATGTCGGCAGCAAGTTATCTAACTCGGAGTTTCTCTATGTCATTGATGACCGTGAAAACGATGGGAAAGCGCGGCAACAAACGGATGCGGAAAAATCGTTCCCGTGCTGAAAGCGTGGCATGGCCGCTGATGGGTGGACCAAAGCGCAAGAAAGACTTGGATGCCGATGTGCTGGAGCGATTCGCATTGGGTATTTCACTCACTGGCAATTTGGCTAGACGAATGGCAGATGCGAAGCTGCCACCCGAAGACGGGGAAGTCTATTTCGTTCTGAGCAGCACACCGGACTTCAAGCAGCAGCCGCAGTATCACCCGGTCACGTCCGGTCACTTAAGTAATTGGACTGAAGTGATTGAATCTGCGAAGTTCGTGGAAACTCACTCCCCAACGCAATGCCCGATGGTTGGTTTGGTAGTTTGCATCCGTGACCGCGAAAAAGCTGATTGGGTAGTCTTTCCGCGTCCGTTCATCGTGAGCAATCCCAATGCAACCGCGTTGCTGGAGAATGCTGTCAACGCGATACGCGATGAGAAACGGGTGACACGATGGCGCTGACACCAGAACAACGAGCGCGACGCAAAGCATTCTTTGCTACTCTCTCGCCAGAGCGGATAGCAAAGATAAAAGCGGACGCAAGTGCACAGAAAAAGTTGGAGCGCATGGGCCGAAAGTTACTCGACAAGCACGGACTGAAAAGATGGAAATTCCAGATTGCTATCGACGATGAGCCGGGCTTCTGGGAATCGAGAACCGATGGTTATCAGTTACACGGACAGTGCCAACATTCAACGAAAACCATCTTACTGCACTACGATTTGATATTTAAGCCGCGCGATGCAAAGCACGTGATTCTCCACGAGATTGCGCACGTTCTCGTCAGACGGCGTTATGGCAAGAATGGAGACGACGACCACGGACCGAAGTGGTGCAAGATCGCAAGAACACTCGGCTGTCGCACATGGTCCACGGTCGGGCAGTATGAGCACTTGGATCTTATGAGACGATTTCCCGAACTTCTCAACGAACCCGAGCGGGAGCGGACGGAAACGGGGACACGATGAGTGACGCCGAGCAGAAACGCGGTCTTGTGGATGAGATGCTTCGCAGCCGCATAGAAACCAGTGGCGAGACGGAAGCGGAAGCTATCCAATCAATTTTGGCTCGGGTTGCTGACTTACCGGACGATGCTTCCATGATTGTGAATCCCGATGGGAACAAAGTGGACGCTCGCACTATTCGAGTATGGGCTTCGTTCTATCGCACGCCCGAGAGAAAACAGTGATTGGAGATAATCGAGAAATGGGAGACGATTTGCGGGACTTACTGGACCGGCTTAGCAATGAGCCGACTGACAGCCGCTTTTCTTGTTTTGCGTGGATGGGTGAGTCCGGGTACACGAGAGAGCAGCGGTTCACGATGCTCCAACTCACAAATGAGATGAACGCGGCTACGATGGACTACTTGGAGAAGCACCCGGTTAACAAATGGTCCGCCGATGATTGGAAGCGATACGAGCTGTCACAATGGGAGCGCACGGAGCAGATGCGCACGTCACTGCTGATAGAGATGTTCACGCGGGAGCAAGCGGACGCAATTGCGGAAGCATGGGAGCATGAGCGGTACGTCTGTCACACCATCCAAGACGGCTACGGACGGATGCATCACTGCCGATTCTGCCAAGACGCAGTGGTCTAACTTAGCCGCGATGCGCCAACATCATTGACAAGGAAAGGCCTCCTTCATCGCTAGAAGCACAATCACCGCAGCCGGGAAATGAAGCTGCTGAGGGTGATCGTCTCCGTATTTCACCACGATCTTTGCTAATTGCCTCTCCGACGCTTCGGCAGGTACACATAAGCGTCCGACTGGATGGCCGTTTTTGTCAGTATGAGCTATGGTGTCGGAATCAATTACGCCCTGAATGAAACCCATGCACGTTCCCGCCTTGTGGAAGTCTTCCAGCAGGTCCGTCGTAGGCGTGGAGCGTCCCACGCTATTTGTAACCTCCCCGATTGCTCGGCACGATGTCACTAGCTGTTCGCCAAAACCAGCACGAAAATTGATGTCGGGCTCAGCTTGACCCACCGAGCTGCAAAGGATCATTAAAAGAGCAACAGCGGCAATCCTCATACGCGCTCCTTATGCGTTTACGAATCCCCAGATTGTGAGATTGACGGAATCTGCTTCTGTACACCAGATGACTGGAGTAACTGAGAATTTCCGTGCAGATGTGTCAGGATGTTTCCCATGGCGACCAAAAGGAAACAACGGCGGCGCAAAGTGCGAGATCGCAAATAGACCGCGCGGGTGCTTGTTACGACCAAAAGAAAAAGGCTCACCCAGCCTGCCCGGCCAGACATCTTCGGTAGTGGCCCGTCAGTGGTGCGCGTGGGAACGAATCTGGGAACGGAACCAGTACCCGCCTGCTCTAAACGTGCTTTTCCGTTCCCGAGATGTCTGCTAACTCTCTGATTCCACGTGTCTCGATAGTGTGTGAAGATGGCACTCTACCGCTGAGTTAAGCGCCCAACCTTAACGATTCAAACAGATGCAGCCAAAACCGTCAACGGCGTACGAACGTGGCCGGCTCATCCCCTGCCTCTTCGTCGAATTCTTCTTCGGTCCCGTCTTGTACGAAATGTTGCCCGCGAGGACGATCGGTTGCTGGTCCGGGCGACGACGAGAGTAAGGAGTCAACCGGCTTGCGGAGAGACTTATAATTTTCAGAAGCTGATACCATCCAAATTCGATGACGGGACGATCCCTGAAGCCAATCTGGGGCGTGGACGCGGCTGCCCGCATGCGTGACCTGTTTCGAGAGCTCATAGCATCAAGAGGCGGCGCACCATCTACAATATCCAGGTTTGAAACATACAGGTTTGAAATATGCAGGTTTGAAATATGCAGGTTTGAAATATGCAGGTTTGAGCTTCGAGGTTAGAGCGCTTGGAAAAAAGAAGCGACGGTCAAACAGGCACCGAATCCAAAATGCGGATCGTTGAGCAGATCAATGACTGCCTGCATTCGGGAAACTACTCCCGCGCGCTGGATTTGCTGCGAGGCACAGCCGCCGAATTTCCCGACGATGCGGAGCTGTCCGAACTGGAGAAGTTGGCCCGGGATGGCATCAAGCGTAATGCCGACGCCCAACGTCTCATCACCGAAAGCCAGGAATTGTTCGCGCAGCAGAAGTCTAACGAAGCGATTCAGTTGTTGCGCGAAGCCTACGACTTGGATAAAAACAATTCTCTCTCGCGCGCCATCCTGGCCAATGCCCTGGTCGAGCACGCGCATTCGGTTGTAGAAACCGATTGGCTGGAAGCCGAGACGCTGACCAATCAGGCGCTCAAGTTGAACCCTGCACATCCCACGGCCAAAACGATTCGGAGCCTGATCGTAGAACAGAAAAAAACAAGCTCGGTGGAGGATTGGGTTGCGCGAGGCCGCCAGCTACAGTCCTCGGGCGATCTATTCGCAGCCATGGCTTGGGTGGCAGAGGGCTTGGCTGTTCATCCTGACAACCCCAAGTTGCTTCAGATTCATGATGCGATCCAGCGTGACCAGGCCGCTCGGCGACGCCAGGCCCGCCGCGGCGACGTGGAAGACCTGCGGCGCATCGAGCTTAAAATCGATGAGGCTGCGGACGCGGCAGGAAAACAAGCATTAGCCGAGCGCATTCAGGCGGTGGCCGCCAAGCATTGGACGGATGGAGAAATCTTAGCCATCGCCAATCGATTGCTGAGCCGGCTGGGGTTTGTTCCCAAGGAGGGTCTAACCTCCGCGCCGAACAGCAAGGGCGCGCCCGTCATTTTTCATGTCCCACGGCCCAGCGTTCAGGAGGCCTCCCGCGCCGATACCACCCAGGCCCCGCCAAGCCCAGTTTTGCCGGCGAATGTTCCGAGCGCTATTGTTCCGCCGGGCATTGTTCCGCCGAGCATTGTTCCGGCGAGCAAGATTCCGACCAGCATTGTGCCGTCGGGGAAAGCCCTGACTGCTGTTCCGGCAGAGCCACAACTCCCTGCGCTGCAAGCCGCCAACGCTCCCGCCGTTGAGCATTCGGCACCGGTGGCGATAGTCGCATCTCCATCATCCCAGCCAAAAGAGCCCAGCAAGTCGAACTTTACAGCGGTGATCTTCGTCTCCGCCGCGGCGATAATTCTGGTGGCAGCGACCTTCTTCTTCACGCGAAAACATTATGCTCAGCCAGTAACGCAGGCCCCCGCCGCCGCTCCTGTCGTGTCTGCGCCCTCCGTCCCTTCGTCCAATATTTCTGCGCCAGTCTCGGTACCCGGCGTCTCCGCGCCGGCCGTATCCGCGCCCGTGCCAACAACTCCCAAACCATCTTCGCCTGCTTTGGGTGTTTCTTCCAAAACGCTCGCCGGAAAAGTCCCGGTCGCCGAACAGTTGAGCGATGAACGGTCTCCCGCCGAGTCCGGTCACAATCTGGGCACGCTCGTTGTGGTTGCGGGTCAGGATGACGCAAGCGTTTTTCTCAATGGAAAACTTCAGCGCCAGCTTACTCGAGGCGGACAGTTGCGCCTACCAGATCTTGAACTCAAGGATTACGTTGTACAAGTCTCGAAGAGCGGCTTTCAGGATCCTCCGCAACAAAAAATCCGCATTCGGCGGGGCGAACAGGCCACGCTTACCTTTCACCTCCAACCGCAGCCCCTGCAATCCCACCCGCGCCTGGCCTCGCTGACTATCCAGAATGGCGCTCCCGGAACCACAGTTCTCGTCGATCAAACTGTCGTCGGCACTATTGCGCCCGATGGCACGCTCTCTGTCTCCACCGTCAATCCTGGAGACCATACTGTCGAACTCCGCCATGAGCGATTCAAACCCCGGCAGTTCAAGGAAAACTTCGTCGCGGGCGGAACCATATCTCTCGCTGCTGCGGATGCCGCGTTGGAAGCCGCTCCCGGAGAATTGAAAATTACCTTCACGCCCGCCGATGCCAAAGTTGCGATCGCGAAAGGGGAGCTGCTGAAAATGGTGAGCAGTGGTGTCCCGCTCAATCTTGCCCCCGGTAGTTACACTCTTACTGCACGAACCGCCGAAAGGTTCACGCGCTCATCCGCGCTCGAAGTCATAGCAGGTCAATCCAAGACTTTGGATTTATCTCTCGCGCCGAGCGGTATGTCGAAGTGGGACGATCCTGGCGCCTGGAGGAAGGAGAGAGATTCTTTCATTCACAAAGGTGGAGACTTCGTCCTATACGGAGCGGTTCCTGCCTCGGGCACATTTGTTTTTTCCGCGATGCCTGCCAAGGGTCACATCTTGCAATGGGTGCTCAACTATAGCGACCCAAAAAACTACATCCTTTTCCAAATGGACGAGAATAATTTCTACCGTACCGTTATTCGTAACGGTCAGAAAACGGACCAGATTATAGTTCCCGATAAAGGCGACAAAAAAAGTTTCCGCGCCCTGCAAATCCGGGTTAGCCCCGCGGAGGTCGTTCACCAGATTAAGCACGGTGACAGTTGGACGATCCTTGATCGCTGGACGCAGCCCGGCGCGAATCTCAGCCTGGGCAAATTTGGTTTCTTTATACCCGGCAACGACGAAGTAGCGCTCTCCAGCTTCGCTCACTACGCTGAACTGAACGTCCGCTAGCAGCCTGCGGCCTAAGCTCTCTAACCGTGTCTTGCCAGTGCATGTTCTGCAGGAGCAACGTTGCGGCGCAGGATGACGCACTGAAGGCCCGGGCAGAGATGCCCGAACGGATAAAAGCGGGCAAGGCCAGCTACTGTCTGACGGTGTAATTCCGGTTGATCCCACCCCTAAAAAAGCGATGGTGCACCATGCTCTGCCCAAGAAGGAGAAAAAGGATTGCCAGGACGACGATAAACAGGCATTTTCCCACCCCCAGCCAGCGAGGTTTTTCTCCCGAACCGGTCGGCCTTTGGGAGTCGTATGTCATCTTCTTCCTCCAGATGCGGGCTCGAGGGGCAGGAAAGCCTTCCCTGAGAGTAGTCCTCAGATCCTCAAACCAGGCCAGAAAGCCGCCGCACGTATTCTATGGCATTGTGTGCTCGACAGGTTGGATTCTTACCGACCCAGAAGTTTGGATACGGGTTCAGAGCGTGTTAGCCTATCGGCGGCAGGGGCGGAAGCGGCATTCGGGTCGCCAGGCCATTACCATGCCAAAAGTAACCTTCGATGCCGGACGAAACCAACCCACTGAAACGCCCCGTATCCCCCTCATCTGCGGGAAGTTCCGGGGTGTCAGCGGAACAAGAAAAAGAGCAACTTTCCCGCTATAGCGGGGTTCGAACAGATGTGAGCACTGCCGCCATGGATCCCAGCCCGCTGATGGCTGCGATGGGGTCTCATCCAATCAGCAGCTTTCAGCAGATGGTCGCGTCCGAGAGCTATACGGATGCTGAGGTTATGTTGCGGGTGAAGGCTGGAGACCAGTCCGCCTTCGATTACCTGGTGCAGAAATATCGCAGGCCACTGGTGAGCTTTATGTACCGCATGGCGCGAAACACAGCGGCTGCGGAGGATTTGGCGCAGGAAGTTTTTCTGCGGGTGTACCGGTCACGGCAGACTTACGAGGCCAGCGCGAAGTTTACGACTTGGCTGTATCGCATCGCGACCAATCTGGCGGTGAATCATGCGCGCGATACGCGCCACGAGCGGCCAGAAGTGACGGTCAGCCTGGATGAACCGGACGAGGAAACGGGCACGACTTTGGACGTGGCAGACTCTACGGTGAGCGCCGAAGAGTCTTTAGTGCGGCGCGAGCGGATGCTGGCAATCCGGGCCAAGGTAGAAGGTTTGCCGGAGCGGCAGCGGCTGGCAGTCGTCATGCATAAGTATCAACAAATGGATTACAAGCAAATTGCCGAGGTATTGAAGTTAAGCGAGTCGGCGACGAAATCGTTATTGTTTCGGGCGTACGAAGCTTTGCGGGAACAGTTAAAAGAATTTATCTAAAGACCGCTATTTTGGTTTGGCAAAGTGAGCACGGGCGAAGAAATTAAGGGGAACAGGGTTATGAAGTGCGTAGAAATTCGAGAAGTGATGCCGGACCTGGCTTCTGGCCTGATGGAGACGACTCCGGAGATCAGTAATCATCTGGCGGGCTGCGGTGCGTGCACGGGAAAGATGGAGGAGTTCCGGCAGACGATGGCTCTGCTGGAGGAATGGAAAGCTCCAGAGCCATCGCCGTATTTCGATATGCGTTTGCAGGCGCGGCTGCGGGAAGAGATGGCCAAGCCCCATGCGGGCTGGCTGGCATGGTTCCGGCGTCCGGTGCTGGCTGCGGCGTTGACGGTGCTGATGGGAGTTGGAGTGGGGCTGTTCTTCACCAGAGACAGCGGATTCTATAATTCCGGCAGGAACGTGGTAGCAGATTCCGGCCAAACAGCGGAGCCCGGTACCGCAGTAGGTGATCTGCAGGCGCTGGAAAAGAATCACGATCTGTATGCGGACTTCGATTTGCTGGATGATCTCGAAGTGCAACAAGACGTGAAGGCAAACCCGTAAGCCGGATGGAAACGGCGGCTGCAAATGGGTGGAATTTCAGGGCGGGGAGAGAATGCTGCGAGGCAATTTCATAACGGCATGGATACCGACTGCGGTGCTGGCCGTGGCTACCTTCGTGAGCGCTCCCTGTCTGGCGCAACGTAATAGCTTTCGACCGATGCAGGGTCGCCCGGGTATTCAAAATCATCCGCAAGGCCGTCCGGGCCACGCCGGGGACTGGCTGCGGCACTATCAGGGGTTACCACCTGGCGAGCGGGAGCGGGCGCTGCAGAACGATCCTGGCTTCCGGCGTTTGCCTCAGGAACGGCAGCAGATGTTGCGGCAGCGGCTGCAGCACTTCTACAGTCTTCCACCGCAACAGCAGCAGCGCATGCTGAACCGGATGGAAACCTGGGAGCATTTGACGCCGGGGCAGAAGCAAGCGGCGCGGGATCTTTTCTATCGCATGCGGCAACTTCCACCCGATCGTCGACAAATGGTACGCATGGCTATTCGCGATCTGCGTGCGTTGCCGCCGGGGCAGCGGGAACAGATTATCGACTCCTATCGCTTCCGAGGCATGTTCTCACCCCAGGAGCGCGACATTATGCGCGGCGCCACCCGGTTGCCGCTGGCGCCTGCCGAGAACGGTCGGCCGGAATAATAGATGCGGGATTGATGCGGCCTTGAAAGAGCGCGGCTTCAGCCGCGCCGCTTCATCTGTAAACAACGCGGGGGCTTTAGCCCCTGAGGACAGCCTTAACACTCAATGACCAGCGGTCAAAACGTGTAAACGTCTGGTTTCGTCAAACCATCCAGCTCGCGTAGCGTTTGGAAATGAATTACCATCCCATCGATGCAAATCGAGAACTTCGTACGAGTTTACCAAGCGAAGAGCGACGAAGAATTAATCCAGTTGGCCGCCGCCCCGGAACAGCTCACTTCTGAGGCACGCGTCACGCTCCGAGGCGAACTGTCCAGACGCCGAATCAGTGTTGCCGAAGATTCGGGCGAACCGCAAAACAATTTGGGGGCGCAGGTTTCTAGCAAGGCCGCTACGGGAGGATTGCGGGAGCCTGATTGGCAAGGTGTGGGTGATTTTGTTACGGCGGTACTTCGGACATATCACAGCCACTTCTGATTGTACTTCCAAATTACAGCGCCAGCTGTGATTATCAGCACCGTCGCCATCGTCACTGCTCGCAATGAGGTTCGGGATATTTCGCGTCACCTCCCGCGAGGCGTCGAACTGCTGGCGCATCGCACCGAGATTTTAGAGATTGGGCTCATCAATTATTCTGCATGGTTTGTTAGTTGGTTAGCCTTCTCTTTTGCTTTCGGTGCCATTTGTATAGCGTTGGAAGAAAGAGTGGCCGGATTTATTCCATCAGCATGGAATTCTTTCGTACACATTCGGGAACGGTTGAGTCCTTTCCTCCGTGTATCTTTGCTTCTCTTGGTTCTCGTAGTGGTAACGGAGGGCATTTCGATAGTGTTGGGGACGGGTGTCTTTTGGATATTTCACCGATTGCAGGTACACCGCTCTGGCCTTTTGGTTTGGGCGGTTTCATATGTACTCACGGGTCTAGCGCTTCTCGTCGCGTCACGATTCTTTCTGGCAGTACCAGCAGTTATTCTGGATGATTTCAGCGTCGGGCGAGCGATGCTTCGCAGCGATGAACTAACTCAGGGAAAGTGGCTGGTGCTTGCGGCGCTTCTCGCGAAGTCCTTAATCGGAGGATACGTCGCAGGGATGTGTCCTTTCTGGCTAGCATCTTTTGTTCGCGTCTCCGTGCCATTGCCGTCATGGTCTCCGTGGATTCTAACCATCGCGTCGGTAATCGGCGTCACGGTGGTCGAGCCAACAATGTTTGTCGGCTTCGCTCTGCTGTATTTAAAGACATCGGCTACAGATTCTGCTCCCAGTAGAGTACTCGCCAGTCAGTTGACGTAACACCGCATTAGCTCTTATTGACCTCACTCCGACAGCCCGTCCTCAATGAAAATCGTGCGAGACAGTTTCAGCTTTCGTGACGAACAGCGGCAGTACACGTTCGGCTTTCACTGAGATCACATTGTCCTGATTCTGCAAAATCCCTTCGATCGCTAAAAACTTTTCTGAGGCCAGCAGCAGACGGTTGCTGTGAAACAGGTCGGGAGCAATGATTGCATTGGCCACTCCTGTTTCATCTTCCAGGCTTAGAAAAACAAAGCCTTTCGCGGTGCCGGGACGCTGGCGCACGATTACGCAACCTCCGATGCGCAGGCGCTTGCCGTTGGGAATATCGCGAAGTTCACTGGCCCGGCGAATGCCCATGGCATTGAGCCACTCGCGGCGGTAAGCCATGGGATGCGGTCCTACGGTGAGGCCAGTGCCGTGGAAGTCGGCAACCAGCCGCTCTTCATAGTTCATGGGACGAAGCGGGGAAGGCGAATCAGGTTCGGGCAGATGCTCGAGCAGCGGCCCGGAGCCGCGCACGGCGCGTTCGACTTGCCAGAGAGCGTCGCGGCGGTGGAGGGAATTGCCGATTGCCGATTGCCAATTGCCAATTTTAGAAATTGTTGATTGCTGATTGCTGATTGCTGATTGATTGGGATCTGGGTTTTCAATTGGCAATTGGCAATTGGCAATTGGAATTTGGCCGATGGCATTCAGCGCTCCGATTTCTGCCAGCGTGTTGAGTTCGTCTTTGCGAAGTTCCGGAACGCGGCGGGCGATATCCTGAATCGATGTGAATGGTGCCAGCCTGCGTTCGCCAACCAGCGCTTGACCCGCATCTTCCCGCAAACCGCGAACATAGCGCAAGCCGAGACGAAGGGCTGGCTGCGTGAGTTGCGAGCTTGATAGAGATTCCTCCGCCCCTCGCTTGCGCTCGGGGGTCGGAATGACAAAGATTTTACTAGGTACTGGGTACTCGGTACTCGATACTGTTTCTAAAGTGCACATCCAATCCGACTTCATAACATCTACCGGAAGTATTTTTAATCCGTGCCGTTTCGCGTCTGTAATAAGAGTGGCCGGAGAATAAAAACCCATCGGCTGGTTGTTGAGCAGGGCAGCAGTAAACGCGGCGAGATAATGGCACTTTAAGTAAGCGCTGGCATATGCAATCAGAGCGAAGCTGGCGGCGTGCGATTCGGGAAATCCGTAGAGTGCGAACGAAGTGATGGAAAGAATAATTTGTTCCTGCGCCTCAGGAGAAATTCCATTCTGCGTCATGCCGGCGCGGAGTTTTGCTTCGATGTCGCGCATGCGGGCTTCGGAGCGTTTAAAGCCCATGGCGCGGCGTAAATCTTCGGCTTCACCACCGCTGAAATTTGCTGCGATCATGGCAATCCGCAGCAGTTGCTCCTGAAACAGCGGCACTCCCAGCGTTCGCTTGAGCACAGGCTCCAGCGAGGGATGCGGATAGGAAACCTCTTCACGTCCCTGACGACGCAAGAGAAATGGATTCACCATCTGGCCTACGATCGGTCCTGGGCGAATAATTGCAACCTGCACCACAACGTCATAAAAACGTTTCGGTTGCAGACGGGGCAAGCATGCCATCTGCGCGCGGCTCTCTACCTGGAACATCCCCACGGTATCTGCTTGTTGCAGCGTGGAATAAACTTTTGCGTCATCGACGGGAAGGTGTGCCAGATCGACTTCCTCACGATAATGATCGCGAATCAGTTCAATAGAATCCTTGAGCACCGCCATCATCCCCAAGCCGAGCAGATCGACTTTGATGATGCCCATGTCGGCGCAATCCTCCTTGTCCCACTGCACCACAACACGGCCGGGCATGGAGGCAGGTTCGAGCGGCACAACTGAATCGAGCTGCCCCTGACAGATCACCATTCCGCCGGAGTGCTGGCCGAGATGGCGCGGCATATCCTGCACGGCGAGACATAGCTCGTAATATTTGCGCAGACGCGGATGATTGAGATCGAGTCCGGCATCGCGGAATCGGCGGTCGAGCGTGTCATTCTCGTCGCGAAATTCCCAGGTGGCGACGGCAGCGGAAATCTTGCCCAGCGTTTCCGGATCAAAGCCAAGCGCCTTGCCCATTTCGCGCGCCGCCATGCGGTTGCGATACGTGATGACATTGGCCGTCATCGCCGCGCCGCGCTCGCCATAACGCTGGTATAGATATTGAATAACTTTTTCGCGCTCGTCACCGCTGGGCAGGTCGAGATCGATGTCAGGCCACTCGCCGCGCTCTTCGGAAAGAAAACGTTCGAAGAGAAGTTCCATGCTGATGGGATCGACAGCGGTGATGCCCAGCGAATAACAGACGGCGCTGTTGGCGGCCGAGCCGCGGCCCTGCACCAGAATGTTTTGCTGCCGGCAGAAGCGAACCAGATCCCACACGATTAGAAAATAGCCGGCGAGCTTCAATTTTTCGATGAGCGCCAATTCTTTTTCAATCTGGCGCCGGGCTCGGGCTTGCACTTCAGTTTTTGCGCGGCCATAGCGATCGCGAAACCCTAGCCATGCGTGGTCGCGCAGAAATGAATTCATGGTCTCGCCTTCTGGCACGGGAAAACGCGGGAATTTGTAGCCGAGATCGTTGAGCGTGAACTCAAGACGTGAAGATAATTCGACAGTGTTATGGATCGCTTCCGGCAGATCGGCGAAGAGTTGTTGCATCTCTTGCGGCGATTTCAAATGACGCTCGGAATTGCGTGCCAGCAAACGTCCGGCGGTCGAGAGTGTGCGGTGATGGCGGATGGCAGTGAATGCGTCGCACAGTTCACGATCTTTTACGGTGGCGTAGCTCGCGCCGTTGGTAGCCAGCAGAGGAAGATGGAGCGAGCGTGCAATTCCAATGGCGGCGCGATTGCGAGCTTCTTCTTCCCGATGAAAATGGCGCTGTAACTCAACGTACACATTCCCGGGACCAAACAATCCAATCAGGTGTTCGACTTGCTGGCGGGCTTCTTCGATGCCGCCATGCCGTAAAGCACTGGCCATGGGTCCGTCTGTACCACCGGTCAGGCAAATCAGGCCGTGGGCGTGCTCTTCCAGCTCTTCTTTGTAGACAGCCCCTTCTCCTTTTTTATTGCGCAATTTCATTTTTGTGATCAGACGGCAGAGGTTTTGGTAGCCGGTGCGGGAGGAAACTAAAAGAGGAAGACGGAACGGTCTGTTATCCCCAACATGTTTGTCATTCCGAGCGCAGCGAGGAATCTCTATTGCCTCCACGGCTTGCCGGGCGTAGGGATTCTTCGACTTCGATGGCTCCGCGCTTCGCGCAGCGCCATCTCCGCTCAGAATGACAGGGTCTCTGGTCTGGCATGTGACTTCTGCACCGATGTGGGCTTTGATTTTGAGTTTTTTTGCCGCCATGTGAAAACGCGGGGCGCCGTAGACTCCGTCCATATCGAGCAATGCCATGGCAGGCATCTGGAGCCGCGCACAAATTCCTGCTAAATCCTCAGGCAGGGAAGAGCCCTCGAGAAAGCTGAAAGCAGAGCGGGCATGAAGCTCAATGTACATCAGTGAAACCTTCACCACAGAAGACACGAGGAACACAAACAAACAATCAACAATCAGCAATCAAAAATTCTTTGACTCAGTCATATGTACCTTCCACGAACCAGCCTCCGCCGAGCAGATCATGCACCAGACGGTAGAGAGCGACACTCTCTGCATTTTGCAAAGCGATATCCCATTCATCGCGGGCCCACGCCTCCCGATCCCACCAGTCGCCAGAAGAGCGCCAGGGGCCGGCCTTCCAGAGAACATTACCCTGCACTTCTTTTTTCTTTGCACACACCACGTGTGCCAGTTCTCCATTTTCCATAGTTACTTTGGCCCGCAGTGGAGGGCGGAACAGGCGAAGGGCGGCGATGGCGAATTTATCTTCGGGCGCCGTTTTTAATGGACGTTCCGGCGTAGATATTTCTTGTGTCAATCCAGGCGCGAAGCGTCGCATACGGAAGCTTTCCGCACGATGCGTATCCAGCAACTCCAACGAGCCCAGGCAAGATTCGCCAACTAACCTGGCAATACGCGCCAGAGTGAGCTCCAATTTTTCCGGCTCTGGCGTGGGTGGCAGAAACAAGCCGCCTTGCGCCGATCGCGGGCGCGCCGGTTCCGCGGCAAGATGAATCTTCAGGATGGGCGCGCCCGGCGGATGCGCATTCAGATCCAGTTGCAGCAGCTTGAGAAAAAGTTTTGGGTCGAGCATAGGAAGTGGAAGGCTGAGAGCGCGATGAAATTGGTGATTGCTGATTGTTGATTGTTGATTCAACGACAAAAAGCATTGCAGGTCCAGAGTAAGCCGCAATTCCTGCGTGTGCAGCGCCCGCGAAGCCAAGCGCGCGCAAATATTTTCCAGCAATCGATTAAGAAGAAAAGCCAGCGGCTCTAACAACACGATGGGATATTCCAACTCGACTGCCTCTTCAAATACTTGAGGCGCTTCTATCTGGACTAGAGTGCGCGATGCCGCACCCTGCGCCAGTTGCTGCAGACGCAGGCCTTCCTGGCCCAGGCGCTCGCTTAAAGCGATAGCCGGCAGTTCGGCTAACTCTCGCAAATTGCGCACGCCCCAGCGATCCAAAGTTTGTAAGAGCGCTTCGTACGAGCCAGGTTCATTTTTCTGAGCGTCTTCTTTTTCCCTTCCACATCCATGGGCAAACAAAACTTCTACGGATAGAGATCCCAGCGATTCACTTTCTCTTCCTGCTGGGATCAGGGTCACGCCGGGAAACCCGTGGGCTGCAAGTATGGCGGCATCAGGATTCGAAGCCACGGCGACGTTTCCATCGAGTCCAAGTTCAGCGGCACGTCGAAAAAGGTCGCGGGCAATTTCTGGTAGCGAGCCGAACAACGACTCCATGCCCGTCAGATCGAGAATAACGGTGTCGGCTGCAGCATCTTCTACGCACGGTGAAAACGATTGTGCGCAATCCAGCAAAGCGGCGTGTGCCACGGATTCCTGCAGCGGAGAGCGTGAACGCAGTGTCACTTCGGAACATAATTCAGCCTGAGCTTTCGTCATACCCGCCGTGATGCCTATGCGCCGTGCGCTTTCATTGACTGCGAAAACCTTTTCCAGCGGAGTCTTGCCCTCGAAAATAGCGACGTCCTGGGCGCGCAACTCCGGTTCGGCGCGAGACAATGCGGCCGCAGGAAAATTTGGCACGAAGATGCAGGCAAAAGGCATAAAAAATTGATAATTGGGCAATTTAGTAATTGAGCAATTTGAAGACCTGTGATTGTGTCTCTGATTTTCAATTACCCAATTACTAAATTTCCCAATTACTCAATTTTCTTCAGCCCGCCCATGCCGTTTTGCTGGTGAATATAATCTCGGCGGAACGAACCGGTTTACGCTCCATGCGAGATCGCACCAATTCTGCGGTGATTTCCACGTGAGTCAGCAATTGCGTGTGAGTAGGAGCATCGTTCGTAAAATTTTCTGACGTAGCTAGTTTTAACGCTGCCAGCTTGATCAATAATGACGAGCAGCTTCCAGCGATGGACTGCCGCTCAATCGCCAGCAATACGGTAGGGGTATATTCGACGGCGCGGCGAAAACGGAACCACGTAGCCAGCGGGATGCGGCGCGCCGTCTGCGGCGGGAGATCGCCCATGTCGAGCGCAATCAATCCAAAGCCTCCGCTTTCGAGCAGCAGATCTGTAACACGAAGAAGCTGTTCTAATCGATGCTCGGCGTGGTGCGAATTCTCTCCGCAACGAATCCACAGTAGACGATCCAATTCAATTCCAGCAGCGGCGACAGATTTAGGATCCAGGGCGTCGCTGGCATCCACGACTGCGCAAAATTCTCCCCGCCGGGTTGCAGCAGCAAGCGCGGACAACATCAATGTGCTGCGCCCAGAAGATGCGGAACCGCAAATTTCCGTCAGGCAGCCACGCGGGAAGCCGCCAGTAAGACCATCGATGGCGGCAATGCCACTGGATACCATTTCTGGCATGGGACGAAAAGCCAGCTGTGAAGCTGGAGTGATGCTGGCAAGTCTGGCGTCCTTGAAGGTCTCAGGAGAAATAACCCGCTGGGGTGGACGCGGCTCGCCGAAAAGCTCGTCCCGGGTAGGTTGCGGATAAACTTCGGCCCCATTCTCGCTATCAAATATAAAAAGGCGGCTTTGGGCCGCCGAAGTGGAAAACACTGCGGAAGACATAAATTCCTCGGAAAGATTTCAGGGAGCACCGAACAGGAAGTCCGGAGGCTTTCGCTTTTTATTCGCCTATAGGAATTGTGTCTTGAGGGTAGGGAATTGTCAAGCCATATATTCCTGACTTCACAAACCACAGCTTCCTAAACCACTAAGGACACGAAGGGCGCACGAAGAATGAAAAATGTTTAAACCTTCGTACCCTTTTGTGCCCTTTGTGTTTAACCAACTCTGCCTATTTCCCGCTGTAGCTGACCCTCCAGATGGAGTTCGATCCGTCATCACTTACCAGCAGTGAGCCATCCGGAGCCACGGTTATTCCCACGGGGCGCCCCCACACATTGCCATCGGGCAATACAAAGCTCGTGAGAAAGTCTTCATATTCGCCGCTGGCGTCGCCACTCTGATGCAAGGGCAAGCGAATCACCTCGTAACCTACGCGTACTGACTTGTTCCAGGAACCGTGCTCCGATGCGAAAATGTCTCCTTTATATTCGGCGGGAAATTGCTGGCCTTCGTAGAAAGTGAATTCCAGCGAAGCATTGTGCGGCTGCAGCAATACATCCGGAACGATCACTTTGTCTTTCAACTCCGGATGCGTTCCTTTGTGCCGCGGATCCTGATGGCCGCCCATATACCACCAGGGCCAACCGTAGAATCCGCCTTCCTGAACATGCGTGATGTAGTCCGGGACCAGGTTGTCGCCCAAACCATCGCGTTCATTTACCGAGCACCACAACTCGCCGGTCTGCGGATCGATTGCAATGCCGCCTCCGGCATTACGAATGCCATAGGCATACACACTCAGCTTGCAGTTCGCGGGATCGCACCACAGAATGTCGGCACGATTTTTCTCGCGCGGAGTTGTGTCGGGATCGTCGATATTTGATCCTGAGCCTACGGCGACGAACAATTTCTTGCCATCCTGGGAGAACGCTAAGGCACGCGTCCAATGTCCTCCCGGGCCGGGCAGATCAGCGATGTGTTCCGGCGCTCCGCTCGCCTTCAAATCGCCGTTGTGATAGGCGAATCGAACCACTTCGCGCTCGCTACCAACATATAACCATTGCGGGTCAGGTCCGGGAGGATAGAAAGCCAGGCCATAAGGCCGCTTTAAGTCGCTGGCAAAAATAGCGGACTGCTCGGGTTTGCCGTCACGGGTCAGGCCGCGAAATATCCGAATGCGGCCAGGATCACTTTCCGTCAGAAAAATATCGCCATTCGGAGCTGTGCGCAGCGTGCGCGGATTGTCGAGCCCACTCGCATACAGGTCCACTTTGAATCCGGGGAGCGCCACCGGCCAGACATCCTCTGGACGCGCCACCAGTTTGGGGCCATTCTCGGCGGATTGAGTGGCGTAGGGCTGCGGCAGATCTTTTACTGTGATCTTGCGAGTGGTACCGGGCTTTTCATAGCGGAAGTCGGTGAAGGGCGGGGTTGGCGGCGACGCCTTCAACTTCGACGTGCTCATATCGGCCGGGGCTGGCGCGCTTACCGCCTTTGAATTCGGCGACGTCGCTATCGATTTCACATAGCTAACGATCTGCCAGCGCTGATTCACCGGTAGAGCAGCCCATGATGGCATTCCATTATCTTTGTCGCCCTTGGTGATGAACCAAAACACTTCCCCTGGAGCGACTGCCTGCAGTTTCCCATCGACGAGGGAGGGGACATTGCCTGTACCCTTTCCCGTCTGTCCGTGGCAAGAGCCGCAGTTGCTGGCGTAGAGCCGCCTTCCTGCCGTCGCGGCAGCGGCTTTACCTTCGTAGGGATTCTTTGTCGCGCGGGCTGAAGCCGGCGCGTTATGAAACGCTGCGTCAACCTCTTGAGCGGCAAGTGACAGAGATGTTGAAACCAGAACGGCTGTGGCGATAACGATGTAGGTATGTCCAAATGAGCGCATGGAACCTCGTTCTTATCCAGGGGATTTAACTGAGCGAATTAACCCGAAAGTTTGGATGCACTTACAGGGTGTCAGGATTGCGGAAGTTTTGTTTGTGGGGAACTGCCCTCTTGCGCGCGTCGCGCCTGTTCATAAGCCTCGCGGGGGTCGCGTCCGGTTACTTTCTTAAACCATGCGGGATGGAAAGTCCACGCCCACGCTTCGCTCACCGCGCCGCGCGTCATGGCTTGAAAAGTCCCGGGCTCGCCAATCGTGCTCAAATAAATGTGGATGAAAATTCCTCCCAGCATGATGATCGCCGAGATATCGTGCAGCACATAACTGATGGCCACGGCCATCGCGCCGAAGGTGCGCGCCCCCATCCATAGAATAGTCCCGGTGATCACGTACACTATGCAGCCGGCAACGATCTCCCAGAACATGGCTTTCTGGCCACCGTTAAAGAATCCGGTGTCAGGCGATTCAAGCGTCTCCTCGCCGCTGACAATTCTTCTGATATTAAGTATCCATTTCGTATCGCCCGGATGCCACAGCATCGGCGTCAGCCAATTCAGCATCTGCAGAAAAAAGAAAAAAACGAATGCTACTCCGAAATAGGGATGCAGAATTCGGCTCAGCGGTCCGCCGCCAAAGATGGGTGTGAACCAGCGGAACAACCACGGCAAATAAATGCCGAATCCGGTGAACAAAGCGAGAAAGAAAAACAGCGCAACCGCCCAATGCAGCACGCGCGTGTATACAGGATGCCGCAGCAACTCGCCGCGATGAACCTCGGTTCGTCCGATCGAATCGAAAGTCCGCCGCGCCTTTTCGTCGAAGCGATCAATCGCCGTTGCCATGGGCAGGCTCCTTCTCTGGCGGTTCCGGCTGTGGCCGTCGTGGGCCGACCGCGACGTAATGCAGCAGCACTCCCAAGCCGCCAAACAGTGCGAAGGTACCGAGTACGGGCTTGAACAGCCACTTCCACACCGTGTAGCTCCAAGGAATGGTTGGGTTCTTGGGCAGCCCGCCGTAGCGTTCGGGATCAGTGGCATCATGCAGGATGTAAATTACGTGGGTTCCGCCGATCGACTGCGGGTCGTAGACTCCGGCATTCTCCATGCCGAAATTGTCCTTGAGCTGCCGGGCGCGTTCGTTGGCGATGAACTTCATGTCGTCCTTGCTGCCGAACTTCAAACATCCGGTGGGACAGGCCTTGATGCATGCAGGTTCCAGCCCCTGGCCTACTCGATCCGAGCACAGCGTGCACTTATAAACTTTCTTCGTGCCGGGATTGAATCGGGGAATATTGAACGGGCACCCTGAGACACAAAACTCGCAACCTATGCAGTTGTCCTGATTGAAATCCACAATGCCATTGGTGTACTTGACAATTGCGCCATCGGCGGGACAGGCCGCAAGACAACCGGGATCAGCGCAATGCATGCACTGATCTTTCCGCATCAACCATTGAATCGTTCCGTCTTCGCGCTGGTGTTCATTGAACTTGATCAGATTCCAGAAGTTCCAGCGCGTCTGCGGCATCGTCTGGTAGGTATTGTCGAAAGTAGTCACGCCGAAGGGCATGTCGTTCCATTCGACGCACGCCACCTCGCAGGCCTTGCAGCCGATGCAAGTCGTGGTATCGACGAGCTTGCAAACTTCGTAATCGCGCTGCATTCCGAGGCCCGGGGATGGGCCAGAGTGGCCGGATATTTTTTCGGTTTGTAATGCCTTGCGATCGATCATAGCCAGGCCATCCCTCGCTCGTACTTTTCCGGTTCAAAAGAAATCCACCACGAAGGACACGAAGGTTTACGAAGAAAAACATGGGAACCAAGGCTTCGTGATACTTCGTGTCCCTTGTGGGTCATGCTTTTTGCTTCCTTCGTAACTAAACTTTTTCGAGCTTAACTAGAAAGCCCTTGAACTCGGGCGTGAATGCATTGGGATCAATCACTGTGGGCGTTAACTGGTTCGCCAAAGTCTTCGCCGTTCTGCCTTCATCTTCGACAATTCCGCGGAATCCCCAGTGAATCGGAATGCCGATCTGAAATGTTTCTTTGCCGTCGATCTTCATCGGGCGAATGCGCTTTGTCACCATGGCTTTTGCAATGTAGTAGGCGCGGGCGCTAGTGACTCTCACTTTTTCGCCGCCACGAATCCCCATGCGGTCGGCCAGTTCCGCCGGAACTTCCACGAACGGCTCCGGCACAAGCTCCACATTCATCGGATTATTTTTCGTCCAGTAGTGATAGTGCTCGGTCAGCCGGTAAGTGGTGCAGACAACGTTGTATCCCTGATCGACCGTGCCGTACTTGTCCATATCGGTCTTGTACTTCTTCACCACCGGATTGTTGGATTGGGCCGGATGGAGCGGATTCGCGATTGGACTCTCCATCGGTTCGTAATATTCCGGGAACGGCCCGTCGGCCATCGCACCCAGCGGCACAAACAGTCGGCCCACGCCTTCCGGATTCATGATGAACGGTCCCATGTGATCCTTCGGCGGTGAGTCCGGCTTGAAGTCCGGAACATCGTTTCCCACCCAGATTTTCTTGGCTTCGTCCCACCAGACTTGCCGCCGTTGCGGATCCCATGGCTTGCCATTTCCGTCGCAGGATGCGCGGTTGTAGAGCACGCGCCGATTCATCGGCCACGACCATCCCCAGTTGGGATAAACCCCCATTCCCGAGGGATCGTCGGTTCCACGCCGCTGCATCATCGCGCCTGCCTCGGTCCACGATCCGCAATAAAGCCAGTTGCCGGAAGATGTCGTGCCGTCATCCTTCAGCCATGCGAAGCCGGGAAGCTGCTGTCCCGCTTTGATGGTGATATTCGTTTTGGGATCGGTGATGTCGGCGAGCGCTTTGCCGTTAAGTTCCTTCGCCACTTCCGACAAAGACGGGTTGTACGGGTTGGTATAGGGGAACGTCGAATTCAGCACTGGATCGGGGAACTTGCCGCCTTCTTTTTGATAAAGATCGCGAACTTTCAAGTAAATGGTCGCCAGAATTTCCTGATCCAGCCTTGCCAGACCTGGGGGGGGCACGGCTGCATTTTTCCACTGCAGCCAGCGCGCCGAATTTACGAACGTTCCATCTTTCTCGGCGAAACCCGCGCCCGGCAGCCGGTACACGGTAGTATTAATTTTCTTCTGATCGTCGGCCGTGATGCCCGGTGCGCGCCAGAACTCGCTGGTTTCATCGGGATAGATCTCGCACACCACCAGCCAGTCAGCTTTCTTCAAGGCGTCGATATTCTTATTGGAGTCGGGACCGATCATTACGCCGTTCATGCCGAAGGCGAGCATGCCTTTCACTTTGCCTTCATACATATCGTTCCAAATGTTGACCCAGGAATAATTGCGATCGATCTTCGGCAGGTAATGAAATGCCCAATCGTTCTCTTTGGTCGCAGCTGGGCCATACATGGCCTTTAACAACGAAACTCCAAACTTTGATGTGTTCGACCAGTAATTGAACGACTCCCAGGGATCTGGCTTGGAAACATTCGGGGTGACGCGCTTGACATAGGTTGCGAAGTCTACGTCAGCCGGATTCGGCATCTTCAAATAGCCGGGCAGGATATCGAAGATTCCCGCCATATCGGTGGCGCCCTGAATATTAGAATGCCCGCGTAGTGCATTCACTCCGCCGCCGGCGCGGCCTACGTTACCCATTAGCAATTGCAACATGCAGGCGGTGCGAATAATCTGCGTGCCGAAACTGTGCTGCGTCCAGCCGACTGCATAGATGATCGTCGACACCTTCTTCATGTCGCCATCTTTGCGGACAGAGGTGTATAGGTCGGCGGCCTTGAGGAATTGATCCTGTGGAATGCCCGTGATGCGCTCCACCATCTCCGGCGTGTAGCGTTCGTACTGCTTCTTCATCAACTGAAACACGCACCGCGGATGCTGCAAAGAAAGATCGAACGCAATTTTCGGTGGCAGCGCTGGCGCTCCAGTTCCACCTTTAGCGCCCGCCGGACTGTCTGCTTGATGGCCTTGTCCCTGGCCGGTATCGCTGCCCTTCGCCTCGTGTCCCGACGGCGGCATGTTTTGCGCTGCGGGCGTCGGCATCACAGGCTTGCCGGCTAAGTCTCCACCTTCTTCATAATTCCAAGTAGATTTGTCGTAAGTTTTTTTCTCAGTATCGAAGCCGGAGTAGAGGCCATCTTCCGGCAGCTTGAATCCGTCTTTAATAATGAAGGCGGCGTTGGTGTAGTTAACCAGATATTCATGAGCGATGCGGTTGTTCGCGATCGCGTAATTGATCAGTCCGCCAAGAAAAGCGATGTCGCTGCCGGCGCGAATCTGCACATACATATCCGCATTCGCCGCCGTCCGCGTGAGCCGCGGATCTACAACGATGGTTTTGGCGTTGCGGTGAATCTTGGCTTCGACCGCCCACTTGAATCCGCAAGGATGGTTTTCGGCCGGGTTCCCACCCATGATCAACATCATGTCGGTGTTCTTGATGTCGATCCAGCCGTTGGTCATTGCCCCGCGTCCGAATGTTGGCCCCAAACTGGAGACCGTAGGGCCGTGTCAAACCCGGGCCTGGTTTTCCAGGTAGCAGACCCCCAGGCTGCGCATCGTCTTTACCGCGAGATAATTGAATTCGTTGGTATCGGTGCATCCCCCGATGAAGGCGAAACCTTCGCAGCGGTTTACGGTTCTTCCTGTGGCGTCTTTTTCGACGAAGGTATCGTCACGCGTTTTCTTCACCCGTTGCGCGATCTCGGCATAAGCCTGATCCCAGGAAATATCCTCCCACTCGGTCGCGCCAGGACGGCGCACCTGCGGCTTCAGCAGGCGGCGATCGTTCAGGATGTCCTGCTCCAGCGACGATCCTTTCGGGCAAAGCGTCCCGCGATTAATGGGATGGTCGGGATCGCCTTCCACGTGCACGACTTGGGGAATCGCATTCTTCGCTTTATCACCCAGCGTGTAAATGATCACGCCGCAACTGACGGCACAGTACGGGCAGGTGCTGCGCGTCTCCGTGGCGCGCGAAATCTTAAGGCTTTGAGTCTGCGCGTAAGCGGGAGTCAGATCGAAACCCAGGAGAGAAATGCCCGCACCACCGGCGAGCGTGCCTTTCAGGAAGGTTCTGCGGGAGAGTTCCATTTGCGCATCCTCCGACTGCCTCGATCGGACCAGAAGGGCCGAATCGAACTGCCAGACTTTTAAACTCAGACTTCAAAATCCGTGAAACCGATTTACTGAAGCTGGTTATTCTTGTCGACCGCAAGATTCACTGCGCGGCCGGGCTGCGCCCCAAAATTTTCCAAAACTATATTCCCATTGCCGCACCTCCGTCAAATACCCGAAACAGGGGCGAACCTTCCTCCAGCGCAGTTGCCTGTCGGCGATGCGAAGCGGCATAATCGCGGCGTGGCTGAAACCCTATGGCAGCAGCGCATCCGGCGCGCCGAATATCTTGCGATGGAACATCCCTTCGCCAGCCAGATCCTGGCCTTCTATATTGAGGTTGCACGATTTCAGCAGGAACTCTACCGTCGAATCGAACGCGCTTCAGCCCACGGGACTTCAAACAGTAGCGCCGGCGTCTCGCCGGCTGTCGGTCGAGGAGAGGGTCAAGGAAAACAGCCGGCGACCCGCCCACTTTCGGGCCAGCAAGACGCTAGCGCTATAAATCCCGGTCCTCCGGAACTGCCGCAGCTCCTGGCTAGCTTTCCTGCATTCCTCGCCCTGGTCGAAAAGCAAGCTCCAGCCCGCCTGGCACAGATTGCGCGTGACCTTGGCCAGGCGCCGTCGGATTCGTGGTCTGAATTATTGAATAACTTTTGGTCCGCGCCAGATCAGCTTTCGGAACAAGGGCCGGAGCCCAGCGAATTTCTCACTCTCGCCTTTCTTCAGCCTTATGCCGAATTCGTTCGTGGCCGGGTTCCACTGCAGCTCCAGAACTACACTTACGCCTTGTGTCCTTTTTGCAGCCGCAAGCCGGCCATGGGAGTGCTTCGTCCGCTGGGCGAAGGAGCGCGGCGCAATCTGCTGTGCGGATTCTGCCTGTGCGAATGGGAGTTCCGCCGCATCGTCTGCCCCGGTTGCGACGAAAAGGACCACGCCAAACTTCCGGTTTATACTGCCGAAGAGTTTCCCTATATCCGGGTCGAATGTTGCGAGACTTGCCACACTTATATCAAGTCGATTGACCTGAGCAAAAACGGCCTGGCCGATCCTCTGGTCGACGAACTCGCCTCGGTTCCGCTCGACCTTTGGGCGCAAGAGCACGGGTACGCCAAACTCCATCCCAATCTGCTGGGCATGTAAATTACCTTGGTAAGAGAGCGACTATTTTCCGCGGGCCGGGTTTGTAAATTGCTTGTAAAGATACAACCTTGTCCGCGTGAGACTTGATCAGAGTGCAAGTAAGCCGTATAAGCTAAAATACATCAACCCAACAATCTAACCATTGCTGACGGAGATTTAATGCGATCCTGGAAGTTCCTTCTGCCACTTCTGGCCTCATCCCTGTGCTTCGCCGCCCAGCCCGACCGCATTCCCGGACCCATTGATTCCAGCCAGATGGTGGCGCTGAAGAACCATGTCTCACCGTTCGCTCAGCCTGCGTATGATCAAGGACAGATTGAGTCTTCCTCGCAGCTCGAAGTTAGCATGCTATTCACGCCTACCTCTGTCCAGCAGCGTGCACTTCAAAATCTACTGGCGCAGCTGCAAGCTCCGAAATCGCCGAATTTTCATCGTTGGCTTACTCCTGAGCAGTATGCCGATCGTTTTGGCCTAAGCCAGAACGACGTCTCTAAGATTGAAGGCTGGCTCGGGTCGCTAGGTTTCAAGGTCGTGTACGTAGCTCGCGGCCGTGACTCCATCAGTTTCAGCGGCAATGCGGAACTGATGCAGAGCGTCTTCAAAACCGAAATCCACCGCTACGACATCAACGGCAAGACGCATTTCGCGAATTCCACCCAGCCCTTGATACCGGCAGCATTGGCCGGAATTGTCGCGGGTTTCCGCGGCCTGCACAATTTCTTCCCTCATCCGCAGCTCAGGCATCGGCCCGACTACACGATTACCATTAGCGGGCAGGGGACGTTCACTTTCCTCGCTCCAGGTGACATTGCCACTATTTACGACATCAATCCACTTTACCAAGCGACGACCCCGATTGACGGCACCGGGCAGAAAATGGTGATTGTCGGCCAGACCGACATCTATCTAGCCGACCTCAATGATTTTCGCGGCGGCTTCGGGCTTTCCTCCATATCGACGACCTGCCACAATCCGACAACCGACGAGGTGATCGCGTGCAACACTTCTAACTTCCGTTTCGTCACATCTTCGGGCGGCGACCCTGGATTTAGCGCCGGCGACCTCGGCGAATCCGATCTCGACATCGAGTGGGCTGGTTCGGTTGCTCGCAATGCGCAAATCATCTTCGTGACCTCAGCGCTGGGTGTCGACGATAGCGCCAGCTATGCAATTGACAATCAGCTAGCTCCGGTCATCAGCGAGAGCTACGGACTTTGCGAGGCGCTAAACACCGCGCCTTCCGTCATCGCGCAGGATCTGATGTATCAGAAGGCAGCATCGCTGGGTATTTCTTTCTTTGCGGCTGCAGGTGATGAAGGTGCCGCCGCTTGCGACGGAGATGCTGCCAGCACGCCAGTTTCGACTGCGATCCTGGGCCAGTCTGTGAGTTATCCGGCGAGCAGCCCCGAGGTTACCGGAGTGGGGGGCACGGAATTTGACGAGGGCAGCGTCGCTAATCCTGTGTATTGGGGAGCGGGACCTGCGAACAGTACTACAAACTACGGCGACTCGGCCCTGAAGTATATCCCCGAACTCGCCTGGAATGATACGACCTTAAGTCTGTCACAGGGCACCGGCCTGGATGCTACGGGAGGAGGTCCTAGTAACTGCGTAAACGTTTCGGGAAGTACGAGCGTTACGGTTGACGGAACTGCGTACTCCATCAATATCTGTGATGCGCCTTCCGGCGGAGGCTTCGCTAAGCCTTCCTATCAGAAGAATGGGGTCACGCCGGCAGACGGCGTGCGGGATGTGCCGGACATTTCGTTCTCCGCCTCCAATGCGAATGACCCCTATATTGTATGCGCGCCGCAGTCGGAAGTAGTTCAGGGGAGCACAAGTTCAACCAGTACATGTGTCGGCGGTATAAGCACCGCTATCTCTACGTACTTCTCCGCCTTCGGTGGGACATCCGCCTCTACTCCTGTGGCAGCCGGCATGGCGGTTCTTCTGAATCAGTATCTTGGTGGCGCTGGGTTGGGCAACATCAACACACAGCTTTACAAGTTTTTCAGCAGCAATCCCTCCGCATTTCACGATATCGACTCAGGAACCAGTGCGATTGACGGGGACACCTCCAATAACATTGTGGCTTGCACGACCGGCACCCCGACCTTCGAGCCGAGCACTTTGCGATGCCCATCCGGAGATACTCTCGGTTACTCGGCTGGCACTGGGTATGACACTGTCACCGGTCTTGGGTCCATAGATTTCAACGTGCTCTTCCTGGCATGGAAGGCAAGCCTGGACCCGGATTTCCAGTTTGCGCCCCCACCAGTTAACCCAGCCGCGGTTCCGGCGGGTCAGTCAACTTCGACCACGCTCACGATTTCGCCGATAACCGGCTCCTCTGCGCTAACGGTAAATTTCGCTCCCAGCAATTGCACAGGTTTGCCCACGGGTGCCAGCTGCAGTTTTAATCCCACAAGCGTTTATTTCGACGGCACAGATCCGGCTCCGCCGGTTGTACTGACGATCACTACGCTGGCTACTACACCCTTAGGAACGCAGAAGATCACGATCGTCCCGACGAATTCACCCAGCACCAGCACGAGCGTGATGCTAACCGTCACCGCAACCAACCAATCCTTCTCGATCGCTTCAAATGCTAAGACCTATTCCGTGGTGCCGGGCGGAACTGCCCAAGTCCAGCTCACGGTGGCGGGAACGAACGGATTCGTGAATACCAGTAATTCCACCACCGCGTTGCCGGTGACTTACACTTGCCTCCAGAGTAGCCTTCCCACTGAGGTGCAATGCAGCTTCAGCCCGACCGGCGGCGCTGCGGTGAGCTCCACGTCGCTTACGCTCAACATCACGACCACAGGCCCCACCTCGCGAGTGCAACCGCCGCTAGGACATGGCAGCCGCCTCTACTACGCGCTGCTGCTTCCGGGGTTGTTTGGAATCGTGTTCGCTTCGGGATCACGCCGTCGCGGGGCGCGGCTGCTCGGCCTGATCGTGGTTCTCGGCGTCTCCAGTCTGGGGGTGAGTTCTTGCGGCGGTTCCAGCGGAGGCGTTCAGAAAAATGCGGGAACGCCGGCTGGAACCTACGCCATCGTGGTGAATGCAACCACGGCCGGGCCGAATGCGCTCACCGCGCCGCCGCTCACGGTGAACCTCACCGTCCAGTAAGCGATTTTCAGAACAGGGGCGCTCCGCATTCGCCGGGTGCGCTGCTTTCCCCCTTAGCGACGTGCAGGGAATTAGATTTACCTCATCGGCCGCAGCCATTACTTGAAATCCTGGTGCGGTGTTCGCTTATCTTTTCCGCTGGTCTGCCGATGAGTGAAGTGTGTCGAATTCCGCTGCTGCGCCCGCTGCCGCCCATCAGGACCCCAAGGGGATCAAGCTGCGTTACGTGGCGCGGCAGCCCATTTTTGACCGTGAACAAAAAGTCTTCGGCTACGAGCTTCTCTTCCGCGAAGACATCGACAATGCCTTTCATGGGCGGGATCCCGACGTAGCTTCCCGATCCACGCTGGATAGCTCCCTGCTGGTGGGACTGGATGTTCTTTGCGATGGCCGCCGTGCCTTTCTCAACTGCACGCGGGACACGCTGATTGGTGGCTTGATTACGCTTTTGCCATCGCACTCCACGGTGGTGGAGATTCTCGAAACCGTGCCCGTAGATGACGAAGTGGTGAACGCCTGTCAGCGGCTGAAAGAAGCGGGATATCTGATTGCGCTGGATGACTATGTCAGCAATGATCCGCGTGAGCCTCTGGCGGAAATGGCCGACATCCTCAAAGTAGACCTTAAACTCACAACGCTCGAACAGCGTGCTGCCCTGGTGAAAAAGCATGGGCCGCGGCGCTGCCGCATGCTGGCGGAAAAAGTGGAAAATCACGCGGAGTTCATCTCCGCCCGAGATCAGGGTTTTGTCTACTTCCAAGGCTACTTTCTGCGCCGGCCGGAAATGATGACCACGCACGACGTGCCCGCTAACGCGGTCAATTACATGCGAATGCTGCAGGCAGTTTCGGAGGCTGATCTCGACGTGCCGGCGCTCGAAAACCTGATCAAAACGGAGACCTCAATCTGCTACCGGCTGTTGCGTTACATGAATTCGGCCAGGTTTGGATTCAAGAATGAAATTCATTCCGTGCGCCACGCCCTGGCCATTCTTGGCGACCGGGAAGTGCGCCGCTGGGTGCGTCTGATCGCCACGGTGGGTGCCGGGCAAGATAAAAGCAGCGATCTCGTACTTTGTGCTCTGGTGCGCGCCCGTTTTGGCGAACTGCTGGCGCCGCTTACCCCTCATGGAGACTCGGATTTATTCCTGCTGGGGCTGCTCTCCATGCTCGATGCGATGCTGGAGACACCGATATCCGAGATTCTGGATAAAATCCCGTTAGATTCCGCAACCAAAGCCGTTCTCCGGGGAGAGCCCAGCCTGTTGCGCCCCATCTACCAACTCATGCTGGCACACGAAAGCGGCGAGTGGGACGCTTCTCACGCTATCTGTGACAGTCTCCATATGGATCCCGATACGGTCGCCAGTTCTTATTGGCAGGCCCAGCAGTGGGCGCGCGAAGTGTCCAGCGGCGCCTAGACGAGGGCATCGGCTGAACCGGGCTGGGGCAGCCCGGAAGCCAGCGGATAGGGCATCAGGGTGCGGGGAAAAACTACGCGTTTGCGCTTGCAGGCGGGAAACTACTGGCAATGTCCTCTTGTGCAAAACAAGTCCAGATTGGCACTTGCGCGGGCGGACGCCTGCGAGTACCATAAGTTTGTTCTCATTTGGCCTCGTTCCCGCGTAGGCCTTCCGCGCCCCAGGCCGTTCCCGGCGGCGCGACGGATCCGACAACGGATAACCGACGCAAAACATTTATATTTTGTTGCCAATACGAATTTGCTTTACCCGAGAGCGTTTCATAGGGGTTGCGCCAACGACCACGTTCCCCACCTGCAATTCCGCGTGGAATGTGCTGAGTGAAAAGGCATAGCCAGCCGGGAACTGCACAACCCGGGCAGGATAAAGATGCTGGCGTGCCAACATTGTCCGAACCTGCCGCAACCAAGTGGACGTAACTGGGGAATAATAACCGAGATCGCAGAATCTGGACTTGCAGAATCCCGAACCTGGAATCTTAAACAGTTGAGCTTTGCGATACGCTGCACCGGACCTAGATCCGGCATGGCAGCTCTGAGAGGAATATGAACGCAGGACCAGGAAGACCCTCCGGTGGAGGAGGCAGAAACCGACGGCGTCGCGGACGCCGTCCCAACAATGCACGCGGTGCCCGGCCCGGCGGTCCCAGCCAGTCACGCCACAATCAAGACGGCATTTATACCGCTCCCATGGATCACAGCTATCGCGCCGCGTTAGCTGGCAATGGCAACAATGGGCAAAACGCGCGCCGTGGGCCGCGTCCCGGTTTCGCCGCGCCTTTTGCACCTGCCGATCCCGAGCCTTTGCCCGCCCTGCGGGAAGATTCCAACTCGCGCATTTTTGCCTTCGTGGATGATTTGTTCTTCCAGGCCAAGATTCAAGAGACCGCGCGTAAGCTGAACGTGAAAGTCGAGTTTGCCAAAAACGACAAAGACCTCGCCGAGCGCATGCTGCAGAATGGCGAGGAGAAGCCATCACTCATCATCTTCGACCTCAATAATGCGAATGCCAAACCGCTTACGCTGATCCCGAAATTGAAGAGCAAACTAAAGAAGGGAACTTCGATTATCGGATTTCTCTCGCACGTACAGGGCGATCTGAAGCAGAAGGCGCACGAAGTGGGATGTGATATGGTGCTGCCCCGGTCAGCTTTCTCGCAAAACCTGCCGCAGTTGCTGCGCCGCCATGGAGCGCCCGAAGAGGAAAATCCAACCGTACAGTAGGGCCGAGGTGCCTAACGTACGAACATCTCTACCAGCACACTGGAAACCGATTGTGCAGTCTTGGTGGAAACCGCGCCCAGCCTCTTCACTAAACGTTGTCGGTCTACAGCGCGCAACTGATCCAAAGCCACCTGCCCTGCCTTATTTCGGAACGTGAGGCTCACGCGCGTCGGATAGGCGCGCAGCGAGGTCGTCATGGGAGCCACCAGCACGGTTTGGAGCGGCTCATTCATTTCATCAGGAGAGATAACCAGGCAAGGCCGGGTCTTTTTTATTTCCGATCCGGTTGAGGGGTCGAGAGTCACCAGCCAGACCTCGTCCCGCTGAGGATAACTCACCATTTCCATTCCAGAGCGTCAAACTCATTCGCCGATGCATCGAGCAGCATCTCTCTTTCGACCGGAGTCGATTTGCTAAAGGCCCCTTGCCAGTCCTGGCGCGGGGCACGATGTGGGGAAATGATCAGCCCTTGGGGAGTTACGTGGAGTTCCACGATGTCGCCCAGACCGCATTGCGAGATCAACGGCTTAGGGATTCGAATACCGCGCGAGTTGCCGATACGGGTAAGCTCCAATTGCATGCAAGACCTCCCTTATGTAATTACATTGTAATTACATACGACACATTAGGTCAAGCCTCGAAACAGCAGGCTGCCTTGGCTCAAAGGGCGGAAAGGACTGCGTGTTATCCCGGAGGCCAGCTCAGGAAACGTCCACCCAGCAAATGCACATGAAGATGAAATACGGACTGGCCCGCGCCCGGGCCTACGTTTAGCACCGTTCGATATCCCTGCTCTATATTTCGTTGGCGTGCAATCTCTGCGGCTACTAAGTGGCAGCGCCCAATCGCTTCCGCATCCTCAGCCTGCGCTTCCTTCAAGCCAGCGAAATGTTTCTTCGGAATGACCAGCACATGGGTCGGCGCCTTCGGATCGATATCCTCAAAGGCGAAAACGTGATCATCTTCGTAAACTTTCTTGGCGGGAATCTCGCCGCGAAGAATGCGGCAGAAAAGGCAATTGCTGCTGGGGTCGGTCATGGCTGTCACTCTCGCGGAGAATAACACCCGGTGTACTTGAAAGAGAAGAGCTCGAAGCTAATCCAGCCTTACCAGGAAGACTGCACCCTCGGGCGTTCGAGTTTCGGCGGCAAGTTTCCGTGCGCGGTCGCGGTCGTTATCGAGCACGTGCACCCGCACCCACCAGTCTCCTACAGGACTGCCGAAGTGCTGCACCTTAGCGGTTTGATAGCGCCGGGCGAGATGGTCGGCAAACTTGCTGGCCTCCTGCTCGTGAGCGAAGCTCCCAATCTGTACCGCCCATTTTCCGCCGGTGGCGAGCGGCTCGGGAGTTTGCATTACTTCGACTTTCACTTCCGCGACTCCCGGTAAGTAGACGTCGAGTTTGCGGGCCGCGGCCAAGGACAGATCAATCAGGCGTCCCGGGATGAATGGTCCCCGGTCGGTAATGCGTACCAGGGCGGAATGGCCGGTCTTTAGATTGGTGACTCGGACGATTGACCCCAGCGGCAGAGTGCGGTGCGCCGCCGTCATCGCGTGCATGTTATAAACTTCGCCATTCGAGCCCACGCGGTTGTGATAAGGAGGCCCATACCAGCTCGCCAAACCGTTCTCCGTAGCCAAAGGCCTGGAGTTAGCCGGAATGGTGGGCTCGGCTAGATCGGCTTCACTCGCTGCATTGCCCGGAAGCCGGTCATTCCTCGCCGCGCCTTCCGGACGGTTCGTCGATTCGGTCGGGGAAGGTTCAGGCAGCGGAGGCGGCGGCACATTCGAGCGCGCCTGCTTGGGATGGCCACAACCGCTGAGAAAGAGAATTGCAAGCAGCAGAATTGGAAGAACGGCGGGTACGACAATCTCAGCCCACCGTCGGTTGCCGCTAAGCTCTTTGATTGTATTCAAGGGAACTATTTCGGAGTATGCGGATTCTTCTCCATGTAGTCGGCGAACTCGGAAAGCTTCTCCGAGGCTACGCGCAGGGCTTTCGTCGAGTGCTGCCGAACCGCGGGGACAACTTCGTCGTTGAGATATTTGATGAACCCCGGTATCTCTTTCTCGATGCGTTCGGCGGCCTCGGCGACGGTCTTGCTGACGCGTGCCGAAGCATCTTCCACCTTGCGGTTGAAGTCGTTCATGCTGCTCCTCGATCCTGCTGGGCTCTAAGAATCTCACTAGAAATCTGCGATGCCAGGCTCCGTTATTATTTCGCGCCTCAAGAGTGTGGTCAATAACCTACGGGCTACGAAGGGCATGAGCCGTTCGCCAACGTCTCCAGCTGAATTCAAAGTTGCAGTAAGGATACGATCCTTGATAAAGTAAGGATTATGCCAAAAGTGACTAGCAAGCTGCAGTTGACGGTCCCCAAGGCAATTGCTGACGAGTACGGTATCCGTCCCGGCGATGAATTGAACTGGATCCCCGCGGGCGAAAGTATTCGAGTTGAACTATGCCATCGGAAGTCTCATGCCGGTCGCCGGTTGACCGTCGAAGAGCGATTGGCGCTCTTCGATGCAGGCATGGAACGCGTGGACAGGCTTCAGGCGAAAGAACTGAAAACGAATCGCGGCAAGAGTGGCCATCACAACCGCGGCTGGACGCGTGAAGATCTCTACAACGATGATCGGGGCTTACCTCGTGGACTCCCTCGTTGATACAAACATTCTGGTCTACTGCTGCGATCTGCGCGATCAGAAGAAGCGCACGATTGCCCGGGATGTTCTTCGTCAAGGAGTGGCCACTGGGCTCCTGCGAATTCCGCACCAGGCCCTGATGGAATTCGTTAACGCGGTGATCAAGCCCCGAACTGGCGGCCCGCTTCTAGCAAGAGAAAAGGCGTGGCGTCAGGTCGAAGATTTTCTCGATGAGTTTATCGTTCTCTATCCCAACGAGTCGGTATTTCGGATTGCGCTCCTGGGTATGGCTGCCTATAAGTTCTCTTGGTATGACGCGCACCTCTGGGCTTACGCGGAGCATTACGGCTTGCCCGAGATTCTATCCGAAGATTTTGAGCACGGCCGGATGTACGGTAGGGTTCGGGTGAGGAATCCATTCCTCGAGCGGGGCGTCGCGTAGGTCCACGACTGTGAAGACGCAACATTCCATCCAAAGCTTCCTTTCGAAGTCCGAGCTACGGCGGCTTCCAGGTCGCCTCCTCGCATGGTACGACATGCATCGGCGCGCTCTGCCTTGGCGAGAGAACCGAGAACCCTATCGGGTATGGCTATCCGAAATCATGCTGCAGCAGACCCGAGTGGCCGCGGTCATCGATCACTATCAGGAATTCCTGCGGCGCTTTCCTACGGTCGAGAAACTGGCGGCGGCGCGTGAAGCAAGCGTGCTGGCTGCCTGGAGCGGTCTGGGATATTACCGCCGGGCGCGCATGATGCACGCTGCGGCCAAGGCGATCGTTCGCGAGCACGGCGGAAAATTTCCGCAGACCGCAGAAGGCTTGCGAACCCTGCCGGGCATTGGCCGGTACACTTCAGCCGCGATCGCCAGCATTGCATTTGATCAGCCGGTCGCCGTGGTCGACGGCAACGTGGAACGCGTTCTCCAGCGATTGAGCGGGAGGCGGTTGGCGGGGGATGAGTTGTGGGAGGCGGCCAACGACCTCCTGGAAAAAACGCGGCCCGGTGATTTCAACCAAGCGATGATGGAATTGGGTGCCGTCGTGTGCACTCCGCGGGCGCCCGCATGTTTAACTTGTCCTATGATTGAGCTGTGCGCGACACGCGGAGAGTTGGCGGCGACAGGGAAATCAGCGCCGCAGAAGAAGCGCGAGATTCACTATGCGCTGGATTGTCGGAATGACAATAGCCGGGAAGTTTTTCTCGTGCAGCGTCCGCAAGACGCATCGCTCATGGCAGGCATGTGGGAATTGCCAGAACTGGAAGGGAAGAATGGAGATGCCAGTCCATTTCTTACTCTGCGGCACTCGATCACCGTAACGAACTACACAGTCCACATCTGGCGTGAGGCTGGCTCCCGCAATGTAAAAGGGAAATGGGTTCCGGTATGCCGGTTGGAGCAGTTCGCCCTTACGGGGCTGGCACGGAAAATTTTGCGCAGGGCGGAAGCAATGTGATCGCGATCATGAGGTTTGCTCCTCTTGGTCAATAGCATTAGCAATCAAGGACGCTGACCGCCAGTAACGGGCAACGAGTGGTTCGTTGTCATTTGCATCATCTAAAATGTATGAAGGTAATCCGAGCAGCGCGTGCGCGCAGCGAAACATCATGAACCGAACCGGGAGGTAGTCAATGGCGGCACTGATCGCGGGCAAAAAGGCGCCCGATTTCGAACTGAGAGTGATGGATGGTAAACGCTTTGTACTGCGGGACGAACTGGTGCACGGGCCGGTGGTTCTGGCGTTTTTCAAAGTCTCGTGTCCGACATGTCAATACGCGTTTCCTTTCTTGCAGCGGCTGGAGCAAGCTTATGGGCACAAAGGGGTGAAGATCATCGGCGTCTCGCAGAACGATCCACGGGAAACGGCGGCGTTCACCAAGGAATTTGGGGTGACGTTTCCGGTATTGCTCGACGATACTCACGCGTACCCGGTTTCGAACGCTTACGGCCTGACCAATGTTCCGACAATCTTTTGGGTCGCAGAAGATGGCGATATCGAGACTTCCAGCGTGGGTTGGGTCAAGTCCGACTTCGAAGAAGTGAGCCGAAAGATGGCCGCCGCGGCGAGCGTCGCTCCCGCCGCGCTCTTCAAGTCGGGCGAAGATGTACGCGACTTCCGCGCCGGTTGAAGCTCGAAAAATTGATCCCGCGGTCGCGGGACGCAGCAAATTTCGAGATCAGGCTGAGACGCGAAGGGAACTCTCTCAGGTACTAACGCCCGATTGATCTTATGGTCGGTGTGGCTGAATGACCTATAGTGCGGCCACGCCAGCCACTCTCTTAACTAGCGAAAGGCGGCTGTCCGTTACAATTCTTTCAGTCGTCACAAAGCATTCCTGACCCTTATATTTTCCGCCGCCGTACGCCATTTCGTCGGGGGAGAAAACTGATCTATGCGAGAAGTCCTAGGAAGAAGTGTGGTCCTGGTCGCGTTAGCCGCTTTGGGCCTGATAGGGTCTGCGGCAGGAGGCGCGGCTTCAGTCCCCACGCCGCCAGTGCCCAGCCGCGATGGGGTCTCGGTCCGCTTACCCTCTGCTGCATTTGCGGCGATGGAAACGATCGATCCTGAACACATTCGCTGGCACGTTCGATTTTTGTCCCATGACCTGCTTGAGGGCCGGGGTACCGGCCAACGCGGCGGCGACATCGCAGCCGAATACATTGCCACCCAATTCGCCGAATACGGATTGAAGCCAGCCGGCGACAACGGATCCTATCTGCAAAAAGTTCCGCTGGTGGGAATTACAACTCTGCCGCAGACACAGTTTGTGCTCCTGCCCAAGCACGGCCCGTCGATGGATCTGAAGCCGCTCGATGAATATGTCGCATACGATCAAACCCAGCAGCCGCAATCCGACGTGGATGCCGAAATTGTTTATGTGGGCTATGGTATCGAAGCTCCTGAATATAACTGGGACGACTACAAGGGAGTGGACGTGCGCGGCAAGGTGCTGCTGATGCTTGTAAATGAGCCGCCTTCAGATGATTCCAATTTTTTCAAAGGCAAGGCGCTGACTTACTACGGCCGCTGGACTTACAAATATGAGGAAGCGGCGCGCAAAGGCGCGGTCGGCGTGATTCTCATTCACAAAGAAGACATGGCCAGCTATCCCTGGGAGGTGGTGCGAAATTCAAATTCGGGAGAGAAGTCGTCCTTGAAGTTGGAGGGTCCGGCGCTGAAGGTTGCTTCCTGGGTGCAGCTTGATGTGGCGAAAAGATTAGTCGCCGGTTCTGGAATGGATCTGGACAAGATGATGGTCGACGCGCGCTCGCGTGAGTTTCATCCGGTCGACCTTGGCGCAAAGCTTAGAGCACACATGGTCAGCAAGGTTCGAAATTTCGAATCGAATAATGTGGTTGCGATGCTGCCGGGTTCGAACCGCAATCTGAAAGACCAAGCTGTAATGTTCACAGCGCACTATGATCACCTCGGCATTCGTCCTGATATGCCGGGCGACAATATTTATAACGGCGCCGCTGATAATGCGACGGGCTGCGGAATTTTGCTGGAGTTAGCACGCGCTTTCAGCGTGGCCAAAGATCGTCCCGGACGTTCGATAATTTTTGCTTCAGTCACAGCCGAAGAGCAGGGATTACTGGGTTCGGAATATTTGGGCAAGCACCCGCCAATTCCTGCTGGCAAGATTGCGCTTGATTTGAACTATGACGATGTGCAGCCCATCGGAGCGCCAGAAGAAGTCGAAGTCACCGGCGCGGAGCGGACCACGTTTTATCCCTGGGTGCAAGCCACGGCCAAAGAGTTCCGGCTGGCCATCCGTCCCGATGCGCGCCCTGAGGCGGGACACTACTATCGCTCTGATCACTTCAGTCTGGCTCGCGTGGGCATTCCATCCTTCTCGATCAACGAAGGCATCAAGTTCAAAGGCCACGACGAAGCCTGGGGAATGGCGCAGAACCAGGAATACACGAAAAAGCATTACCATCAGCCGAGCGATGAGTACCATCCGGAGATGAACTTTGTCGGTGATGCGGCGATGGCGCGCTTCGGGTTCGCTTTGGGCTGGGAGGCGGCAAGCTCTTCGAGACTCATCGGTTGGCAGAAGGGCGATGAATTTGAAGCGGCGCGGGTAAAGAGCCAGTAGCGACGCCGCCTACGGACTGCTGGTTGCGCATCCGAGGTTGCGAAAGGTAAAGTAAAAGCGGCTTTGAGAATCATCGAGGACGGATAAAAGTGTCAGTTAGAGCGAGGTTCAAGCCTCCAATTTTCCTTCTATTCCAGCTGGCTTATTTGTCTGTAGCCCTTCCTTTGATGGCGGCGCAGAAAGGCGAGTCCGGTTCCGGTTCATGGTCAGGCATCCTAGTATCGAGCGCATGCAATGCCGACGAAGCATTTAATGAATCTCCGGACTGTACCAAGGACATCCCAGACGCCAAGGTCGACCTTTATGACGATACAAACCGTGTCATGTACGGACTTGAGCCGCAGAAATCGATACCGGCACACCTCGGCGATGCCGTAACCGTACGGGGAATGCTCGGTGGTGACACGATCCGGGTGACCTCGATTGCGCCGATGTCGATTGGGCTCGCCGTCGGACAGAAGGCTCCCGCTTTTTCGATTCGCGATCAATTCAGTCGCGTACAAACTTTGGAAACGCTGAAAGGAACGAACGGGACCGTTCTTCTGTTTTTCCGTTCCGCCGATTGGTGACCGTTCTGCAAAGGGCAACTGGTCCAGTTGCAAAGTGCGATTCCGCGATTTGAAAAGCAAGGTATCAAGGTTGCGGCCATCAGCTATGACTCGGATGGAATTCTGAAGTTCTTCGCTGATCGGCACAAGATTGAATATCCCATGCTGGGAGACCCCGATTCGAAAACGATCAAGGCTTACGGCGTTCTCAATCAGGAAGCCACGGGAATGCAGAAGGGCTTTGCGCGTCCCGGATACTTTTTCATCGATGCGAAGGGAATCATTCGGGAAAAGTTTTTCGACGCGAAGTACCGGGAAAGGCTGACCGGCAACAGTATTATTGCCAAGCTGTTTCCGGAACTCGGTGAGGAAGTCAGCCAGACAGTCGAAGCCCCACATCTGCAACTTGCCCTGGAACAGTCGGACGCCAGTGGCGTTCCCGGTACTCGCGTCACGCTGGCAGTTGCGCTGCGGCTGCCTCCGGATGTGCACGTATACGCGCCTGGCGCTCAGGGCTACAAACCTATCCGGCTGACTCTGGATCCGATGGCCGAGATGCAGTTCCCCGCCGCGACTTATCCTGAGGCGAAGACCTTGTTCTTGCCAGTGATCAACGAACGTGTGCCTGTATTCGAGGGAACGTTCCAGATAAGTCAGGAGGTACAAGTTAGTACCAGCGCGGCGTTCTGGGGATCGCTTGGGAACGACGGGAAAATATTTGCGATTACTGGAAAGCTGGACTATCAGGCTTGCGACACGACCCAGTGTTATATGCCGCTGTCCGTTCCCGTTAAGTGGCAACTACAAATCTATCCACTGGATAGGACCAGGGCGCCCGTCGAGATAAGACACAAATAGGTCGATGTTCCGGCCTTTGCTTTAATATTAGTTGATTATTTGCACGGCTACGCTTTCCGTTGCAATTTCCATAACCTCGGTAACTTTAGCCCTCGCCCCGCCCATGCTAGCCTCGATATGTACATGTGTAATCAGTAATTTCCGGAAAGCTAACCTCACTTACGAATGCCACGCTTCCCCATCTTCCGCCTCGGCAAGGAGCCTGAAAAAGCGGCTTTGCCGCAGCTGGTTGCGGCCGTCCCAGCGATAAATCTCGAAGGACTGGCAGTCGGAGTAGACAATCTTCGCCATGACGTGGCACTGAGCCCGCGGTTTGCAGATGCGGCGCGCGCCCAGATTATGCGTTTGATTGTGCGCCACGGCGAGTTAGAAGGTTTGCTGGCAGCCGAGGCTCCGCAGAAAACGCAGGCGCCTTCGTGGATGCGGACCGCCGCTGCTGGCGCCGCTCACGAAAAGGGCCGCACTGCCGCCGAGCCATCGGACTGGAAGCCGCTGCTTGCCGAGCTTCACTTGGCGGCGCTCAATCGCGCCAAAAAAGAAGAAAAACTTTCCATCGATTTGCTGGCGCGGTTGGCCCTGACCAAGTTTCTGCGCACGGAAATGTCGGTGCAGTTCTCGCAGGTGCTGGAACGCTGCCGGGTTCTGCTGAAGAGTTATGAGGGCATCCGGCAGGGAAAAGCAGTGGAATATCGCGAACGCGTGGCCGCGTTCCAGGTGCGCAAAAAAATCATTCTTCGCAAGACTGGCCAGGAACTGTTCGAGACCTTGCGGGCAATTGAAAAGGAAACGCTGGCGCGCACTCGCCGGTCGTTTTTTGGAGAGGCAAAAGCCTCAGAACCGGGAAGTGCGGCCCTAAGCAGTTATGGCTTGTTTGTGAATCGGCTGGCTTTTTCCGAAGATGGCCGCGACGATTATCTTTGCGCCGAGCACTACGTGATGCTCGGCAACTGGGACCGCGATCCTGATCGCTATCCTCGCCTGCAGGACGTGGTGTGGGGTTTTCTGCGCTCGCTCTACGGCGAAGAAATCACTACCGAGACTATCGATTCCTGGCTCTGCGCTCCGGAAAATGCTCGCGCGCTAGTAGGCACGGGAACGCCCGATGAGTCCACGGCGGAAGGCATTGCGCAGCAGGAGCGGTTGGCGAAATGGGTGCGCCTACTCGAAGATGAGCAGGTCATGGAATGCGTCATCGCTTCGTACCATACCGTGCCGCTGCTGGGCGAGTACGCGCCGCGCATCAATCCGCAACAATTGAAGAATGCGCTCATTTCGCGGCCTGAGTGCGACCGCGTGGAGCGCATGATTCAGGAACACGGAAAACTTTCGCCCGCCAGCTTGTACGCCGCGGTGGGCAAGGTGGCCGGTTGTCGCGGAGCCGAGCGCTCTAAAGTGGCAGCGCGATTCCTGCAGGATTTTTCTCACTATCACCGCGATCTGCGGCGGCTGGAAACACTGAACGCGGCGATGGATTCGGTAAACCTGGTCTCCACCGACAAACTGCGTGAACTGTCGCGCATGAACGGAACGCTGTACGAATTCCTCCTGTCCGATGAGCAACCTGAGCAGCCCGAGGAAGAACGAGTCTTGCGGCACGTCGTGCTCAAGGCGGATGTCCGCGACTCCACGCGCCTGACGCGAACCTTGATGGAACAAGGATTGAATCCCGCGTCCTACTTCAGCCTGAATTTTTATGATCCGGTGAACAAGTTGCTGGGCAAGTACGGAGCGCAAAAAGTTTTCCTGGAAGGCGATGCCATTATTCTCGCCATACTCGAGCGCGAAGGCGAGCCCGGACTCGCCGTCAGCCGCACGTGCGTACTGGCGCGGGAGATCATCGAGATCGTGCGCGGCTACAACCAATTGATGAAGCGTTCGGGAATGCCGGAACTCTCATTGGGGATCGGCATCACTCTGCAGGAATCCGCTCCGCTTTATCTGATGGATGGCGAGCGCCAGATTATGATTTCTGAAGCGCTCAATGAGAGCGACCGGCTTTCTTCCTGCAACAAGAAGGCTCGCAAGATAATGGAGCCGCAAGCCGGACCATTCCATGTGTATGTATTTCAATCCGAAGATGCCGCGGCGCCATCCGAAGATGCGAATCCCGAGGACCTGGTCATCAGCTACAACCTGGGCGGAATCCGCATGAATCAGGCTGCCTTCCGCAAGTTGGAACAGGAAATTTCTCTGGCCCCTCTCGCCGTGAAATTGCCGCCTTCCATGGCATCAGACAAAGGCGAGTACCGCCTGTCGAGCGGGACCGTCCCGGTGGACCGCGACATCTTCCGCAAAATCGTTGTGCGCGAAAGCCGCGTGCCGCGAGTCAAAGCGGACGATTTCTCCGTGCAGGGCTGGACCGAGCGTACTTACTACGAAGTCTGCACCGACCCCGCCATGTACGCCGCGCTGGAGAAGAAGAAAGCCGCGAAGGCGTAGGGACTCCGCCTTCACTTATCGCACTCAAACTCACTCATTGCCCGGATGTCAGCCAATTCTCAACGAATGGAATCGCATGGTTTACAGCAGTTGACTTGCGCCCGCAATAGCATTCAGTCGTTTGTTCTCGGTGAGCCTGAGTTACCGCTCATCTATCGTCAAGTGGATCTCTTTCATTTCCTTAATTTCCGTAATCACAATCGCATGGGTCCCCGTCCGCTCAAATACGGTCCCGCTAGCCCGCACGTATTTGCCGACGAATGGCATCAGTTGTTGCCGCTGATCCGTGTCGGGCATTTTGTCGGAGATGGGGAAATACAAGTGACCATCCTTGGTCAGAATAACCAGCGGTGAACCACCTCTCACGCATTCCCTCACGCATTTGAGGCTTAGGTTCGTCGCAGTTCCATCCAGGTTCTGAATCGGACAGGCAACATCCCGAACCAAGCCCTCGATGGTTGCTTTCGAAGCATTAGCCCGGGCGCCTGCCATCGAAGTGCTCTGCGGAGAGTGAGACGCCGCCAGGACCGAGACTATCCCGCAGCCTGCAAGCAAGCAAACACTCAAGAATCGGCTCATCGGTTCTCCTTTTCATTGGGCATTGCACACCCTGCAGCGAGCGTCGTCAAGATGGAGGATCTGCATGCCCGCTTGGTCAATTGGCGAAACACGATAGCACTCATCGACCAGCGGTCAAAACCTGTAAACGCCTGTCAACGGCAACCATTCTGGTTTAGGATGAACAGCTTGTGGCCACTCGGAACCAGTTCGCGGTTTTGGCAATCGTTGCCGTTTGTTCATACTACTTATTTGCGTGGCTTTTGTTCGGAAGAGGCCGCAAGGTCGGGACGGTTGTGCCCCTGTATGATCCTCCGCGACAGCTTTCGCCTGCGATGCTCCGGTACATTTGGAAAGAGAAATTTGACGACCGCACATTCTGGGCGGGAATGCTCAGTCTCGTCGCAAAGGGTCTTGCAACTCTGCATTCCAGGAACGGTGTTGCGCTAATCAGAGCCACACCATTCGCAGACAAGCAGAACAAGTTGCCGAATGAGGAAGAAATACTGCTAGAGGAACTTGTGCGTGGCCACACACGCAGAGACGTTCCCGTCAACATCCTCAGTCCCAAAACAACCCTGGCCGTGCGCGAGATGGCGGAATCCTTGCGTAAAGATGCCGTCGGGAAGTGGTTCACAGAGAACCGCGCATTGATGATTGGGGGGATATCCTTGTCGTCTGTCGCGTTGTGCGTAGTATGTAGTCCACGTCACGAGGGAGAATGGGGCGTGTTGATTCTCGGATTGGCGGTAATGTCTCCGGGCGCGTTCTATTTGTTTTTCATTTCGCAACGTCTTTGGGATGTGATTTGTGCCGCTGGGCAACACTGCGATTGGGCCGTACTACGGCGAGAGGCGCTGCTCATTACAATGCTGTTGCCCTGTGTGGCGGCGATTATTCTCGGCGGAGTCGTAGTTGGGGGCACATTCGGCTGGCACGTTATTGCTGCCATATTCTTTCTTGCCGCGCTGACTACCTTATTCCTCTTAGGGTTTAAAACCCCCACCCAAGAGGGGAAGCAGATTCTCATTGAAATCGAGGGCTTTCGGCTTTTTCTCAGATCAGTTGAGCGCTTTCCGATGCAGCGCACTGATGAACCGTCTGATCACGCTGGTGTTTACGAGAAATACTTACCGTATGCCGTTGCCTTAGAGGTCGAGCAGGCTTGGGGAGATCGCTTTGTGGCCCTTTCTTCGACATACCATCAGACTGCAGGCGTGCCCGGGGCCGAGGCTTTTTACCTCGGGATGTGGAACGGCAAGCCGCTTGAGATTATCTACAAGCCTGAAGCGCCGAGGAGGGGGTCAATCTAGCCGAACTGCCGATCCGCCGAAAAGTACGCCCCAAAGATGGGTGGCGCAAAATCGCCATTTCACTCATTGGCATCGGCGAAGCCAAACCGAACCTAAAATCATCACATTATGGCAGGAGGCTGACGAAAGATGTATCACGTGCGGCAGGAGAACCTTCCCTTTATTGGCAGTTCGTATAATTTTGTGGGCGCTGAGCAGGGAAGCACCGGTGTTTCGGTCTTTCTATACCATGGCAAGCCGGGTTCGGGACCAGGTCCACACCGGCATCCTTATGACGAGATCCAATTTATTCGTGAAGGCCGCGGAGTTTGGACAGTAAACGACAAGACCTTCGAGGGCGGCGCCGGAGACATCTTTGTCATCAAGGCTGGCGAGGTCCACAGCTTCAAAGTGGTTGGCGATTCCCCGCTGGTACAACTCGACATTCACCTCAGTCCGCGCTTCATCCAGGAGAATCTATAGAGGACTGGCTTTTGTAGCGTCGCTCGCAGAATGGCGTTTTAGAAATCCGATTTTATTTTCGGCGGCCGGAACGGAATCCAGAACGTGGCTTCCACAGCCACAGGAGCCCCGTTTTTCATGGCGGGTTGGAACTGCCACTTGGCTATTGCTTCGCTGGCGAATTGGTCGAGGCGATCATCGATGCTGCGGAGCACGCGAACCGTGCCGACCGTGCCATCGGCAAGGATGACGGCATGGAGTATGACCGTGCCGCTGACATTTTGCTTCATCAGTTCGAGAGGATACGCCGGGTCAACTTTCAGCGTGGCCACTGGCGATGAGAGGTTTGATGAAGAAGCTGACTCGCCGGAAGAATTGGGCGAAGTTGACTCCGATTTCACCGCGGCGAAATGAATCACCCAACTGCCTCCGGCGGAATTCAGATTGGGCATGTTGAGAGTAAGAGAGTAGATTTTTCGGTCGCCAAAAACCGCGCGTTCGGCCTCGGAAAGTTTTACGTCGCTCTGGGTTGTCGTCCCGGATAGAGTCGGCCGGCGCATTCCCGCCAACAAGCGCGGATTGACCGTGTTGATGCTCAGACTGGGCGTGAGATTGCCGGCGACCGTCGCAGTGGGACTCGCAGCCTTGCCCACGTACAACCCTGCAGGCAAGTTTCCTGCGTTGCTCTTGCTGGATCCGTTTCCATCTACTGACGGGCCGGGGGAACTGCCTGGAGTGCCCGATGCTAAGTGATGTCCTTCGGGAGTTGCGGCGAAGCTTCCGCGGCGATTGCCGGCGACCGGTTCGGGAGGCGCTCCCACCGCGGGATGCAGACTGAGCGCGATCATGCTTTCAGCCGTGCGCGAAGCTCCGGAGGGGCTCAATGAAGGCGGTGGAGCGATTACCTGAGTGGAACGCATCACGGGGGAGCGACCGCCGGGTATAGCGCGCTGCTCGTCTAGAGAAAGCTGTGGAGCGGGTGCGATTATGGTGCTGTGTCCGATATTTAATTCCCCGAGGCTGCGGTGGGAAGCGGCTTCCAGCGCGGGCGGCGGAGCAATTACCGCCGGCTGCGGTGCTTGTGCAATTTTTTGTGACGCACTATCCAGGTCAGGCGGTGGGGCAACGATGGATCGTTCCATCCGCGGTGCGAGGCGAGAGATCTCGGAGGCGAGAACAACCGGGGCGGGCGCTATGGGCTGTGCTGGCTTTTCCGACCATGCGACGGTATTGGGCAAAGGAATATCGCGGCGTAATTTAATGTTGGGTGGAGTGACAACGGTTTGCGAACGGTTTTCCGCCTCGGGAGGAACGGAAATAATTGGCTGAGCAGATAGCTCTGGATCAGCTTTCTCCGCGTGAGCTGAACTCGGGCGGCGCGTATCGAGCGGGGGTAAATATTCTGACGGCGTGTAGTAGACAACGTCCGCGTGATTGAAGGCTGGCTGAGGCGTGATCTGTGGCTGCAGTGCCAGGAAGCGCGACCCTCCCCAGATAAGAATCAGCGCAAGGATGTGATACCCGCCGGACTCCAGAAATCTGCGCCAGGGAAGTTTGCGTTCGACAAATACGTCTGACCAGAAAGGTGCGGGAGCGGACTCAACTTGCAGCGGAGAAACGTCGTGCGCATGAAAAAGATCTGAAAGATTCTGCGCAAAAACTCGCAGCCACGGTTCCGGCGAAATTAATAGGCGCAGTTCTGGAGAAGACGATTCGACCTCTTCCAGGATTGACGCCCGCGCATCGCGCATCGGTCTATCTTATCGGAATGCGGCTTCCGTGGGGGGCGCGCGGGGAAAGTTGGAAGGACATAGGCACGCGATTCGAGCCGAACTTCGTTGGCGGCTATGATTGGTGGCTATTGACCGGCGCGTGCGGGCGTAATCAACAATCTGCCGGTGGCTTTCTTTTTAGTGTCGGGCTTTTCCTGCGCGTAAACCAAGTCGAGCCCGCCTTCCGCCGTGGACGATGCTTCCGCCAAAGCGGCGGCGAATGCGCGGAACGAACGGCTGATCTCCTGGCCTTCCTGCAGGACCACGGGCGTGCCATGATCAATGGCGGGAGAAATCGCGTGAAAGGCGTTCGGAAGCTTCCAAAGAACTTTGCAGCGAGTGGAGTGCTCGACGTCTTCGTCGCTAAAGCCGGGAATCTTTTTGTAACGATTTAAGACCATTCGCAACCGGTTATGGCCCGCCCCTTCGTCAAGGAAAGCGTGGATGCGGCTCGCGCTCCACAGAGAGACCACATCGGTTTGCGCGACCATGAGTACTGCATTCGACAGGTCGGAGAGCAGACGGGTCGTGGAATCAAGACGGCTGGAAGCATCGACCACGACGTAGCGGTAGTGATTCACCAGCAGGTCGAACAGTCGAGCCAACTCGGCGGGAGTAGGCAGCGTTGGATAGGGCTGTTGCGGTCCGGCGAGAAGATGCAACCCGTCTTTGGAAGGCGTCATCAAGCCATCGAGCAAAGAGGCATCCAGGCGATGCAAATTCTCCAGCGCGTCGGGCACGCCGAAATTGGGACGAAGATTAAGATGAAGCTGGCACTGGCCGATGGGTGCAAAGTCGACCAGAACCACGCTGCCATGGCTTTGCTGCAAAGCCAGCGCGGTATTGACAGCGGCGGTTGTAGCTCCCGCGCCTCCCTTGGCGCCGAGAAAAGTGAAGATGCGGGCTTTGCCCGCGCCGCCGCGAGTGCGCGTGCGGTTCGAACTGAAACGCGTCAAAGCCTCGAGAAGCGCTTCGGTGCCCGCGCTATCGTCCAGGTATTCCCCTGCGCCGGCGCGCATGCTGGCCACAATCGTAGTGGGTTGTCGCATGGTGCCGTTGGCGAAAATTGCCAATTGCAGAGTGTTGGCCTGCAGAAGTTCTATGGCGCGAATCGCGGGTTGCGGATTTTCCGGAGAGATGTCGATGATGACCACCTCGGCGCGCAAATCCTGAATCTGGCGCAAGATCGAATCGGTAGACCCAGAAGGAAATCCGACATTACTGTATACCGTTCGGGCCAGACGCGTAGCCTCTACACGGCGTTGCAGTTCCGGCAAGTGCTCACGGTTTTCCGTCAGGAGGGCTACTGCAATCCCATGCATGGTGCGGTTCTCGCTGATTTCTCTTGCTGTTTGCATGTTAGAAAGAGAAAGTACTCTTCGCCAGTGACCTAAGTAACCAGTGTAGAGCATGCTCCCGTGATTTTTGTCGGACGGACGGAAGATCAGCGATTCGCCAGGTAAAGGAAAACTGCGACAGGCCCACGACTGGACTACCCCCGAGACAATCCGTACTCGTGCTAGGCATTCTAAGCCAAGTCGACCAGATTGAAAAGATCGAAAGTACAGGGAGGAAAAAATGCGCCGGACCGACCCAGGCGAAGACCGACAACCATGCGCGCAAAAGTGTGGAGTGGGAACAGGGAGATGAGATCAATGGGCTACGGCACGCGGAACGACTGTCGCGGGCGCGACTGTGCGCTCGGTTTCACTCAGGTTATGCAAAGCTGAAATCCGGCGAAAATCTGGAGAGGGGTGTTCTATGTCGGGCAGATATTCGTAGCCGTTCAAGCAGACGGCTACGCCAATCTTGGTCTGTGTTTCTGTCTCTGGCGACTTAGCCTCAGTCGGGTCCGGGAATTTCCAGGTCGTTTCTTTTGCCCTCACGATGCGCAGGATCCTGCCCCGGCAACGCACCCGCATATTCTCGCCAAGGGTGATTTCGGATGGCATCTCCAAGGTGAGTTCGATCTCTGCACCTTCGCTCAACGCCATATCAGTGAACAGAAAGGCACCGCGGGAGCTAAGATCCTGAGTGAAGCCAAGGCCTTCGGCAGCAGTCGCTAAGTCTCGCAGCGAGACTGGAAGGTTGAAACCGAAGCGTTGCCCGATGCGGCGTTCAACACCAACCGAGGAGATAGTCATCGTCGTGTCCCTTCCTTAGGGAATCGCCGGGGGGAAGCAACTGCCACTGTAGCGCAGTCCGACCGGACTGGGAAGCCAAAAATTCGCGAGCGCAGGATGCATGGAATCGATCTGAGGCTGCCAGTAGCCGCATCGAAGGCCGATTTCCCACATTAAACAACCTTTAGTTTCGATATTCGGTTTGGATCTGGAACTCTCTTCAACCACCTCTCAATCCACAGTGGGTCACGTTATAGTGATCCAAAAGACATTTGTCGTCATCAAAAGAAGCCAACGTGTCTGAAACAAGAGGTCCAATCCAGGCGAATGCGGATGGAAACTTAACCGAATCCATCTCCCCTCCAGCATCGCGCTGGCAAGTAGCCTTGCGAGCGCTGCGCCACCGCAATTTTCAGCTCTTCTTTAGTGGCCAGTTAATCTCGCTGATCGGTACTTGGATGCAGAGCGTGGCGCAGTCCTGGCTGGTCTATCGGTTGACTGGATCGGCGCTGCTGCTGGGTTCGGTGGGATTTGCCAGTCAGATCCCCGTCTTCTTATTTGCCCCGTTGGGCGGAATTACCGCGGATCGTTTCAACCGCCGCCACATCGTGATTGGAACGCAGGTTGCATCGATGGTGCTTGCGTTCATTCTGGCGGCCCTCACTTTGTCGCACAGAGTTCAAGTGTGGCATGTGTTTGTACTGGCGGCTTTGCTTGGCGTCGTGAATGCGTTCGATATTCCGGGACGGCAATCGTTTCTGGTGGATATGGTGGGCAAAGAAGATCTGATGAACGCCATCGCCCTGAATTCTTCCATGTTCAATGGGGCGCGCGTGATCGGTCCTGCGATCGCGGGAATCCTGGTGGCGAGGATTGGGGAAGGCTGGTGCTTCTTCGCCAATGCGGTCAGTTACATCGCCGTGATTATCGGATTGCTGATGATGAAGGTGCAGAGTAGACCGCGTGCGTCGATGGCGTCGCCGTTTGAGCACATGATGGAAGGATTTCGTTTCGTCAACCGCACTGCGCCGATCCGGGCGCTTTTGTTGCTCCTGGGCCTGGTGAGCCTGGTTGGAATGCCTTACGTGGTGTTGATGCCGATCTTCGCCGATAAGATTTTGCACGGCGGGGCGCAAGGGCTGGGCATTCTGATGGGAGCGACCGGCGTGGGCGCATTGCTTGGCGCGCTTACTCTCGCATTTCGCGAAGGAGTGAAGGGCCTGGGCAGATGGGTCGCGCTGTGCTGCGCGGGTTTTGGAGCGAGCCTGGTTGTGTTCGCGGTATCGCACACCTTCTGGATTTCCGTAATCCTGCTTTTGCCGGTTGGCTACACCATGATGTTGCAGATGGCTTGTTCGAACACACTCATTCAAGTGATGGTGCCGGACGCGCTGCGGGGGCGAGTGATGGCCGTTTATTCGATGATGTTCATGGGCATGGCTCCCATTGGAGCGCTGCTGGGCGGCGCTCTGGCCGACCGCCTGGGTGCACAATTGACAGTCGCGATTGGCGGAGTGGCTTCAGTGGTCGGCGCAGCGTGGTTCTGGGCGCAACTTCCCAAGATTCGCGTGGAAGCGCGGCGTTTGATTATGGCGCAGGCCGCCGCTGGCGGCGAGCCATCCGAGATGGTCGCGCAGGCGGTGGAAGACTAGCTGCCGATGCGCACGCCATCGCATCGACTGAGAACTAACTAGTCTGGCGTCCAGCCGAGGAAGTCGTCGTGTCCATCGAATACCGAAGCTAGTTTCGTGAGTCGAAACAGTTGCTGCAACCTCGGTCCCACATTGACGAGCCTTAGTTGACAGTGCTGTCGCTTGGCGGAGACGTAGATACTCACCAACGCGCCCAAGCCAGAACTGTCCATGTAATTCACATCGGTGAGGTCCAATGCAATACGCTTCCCGTCAGCAATATGACCGCGAACCGCGGCCTGCAACGTACCCGAGGTGGTTGACGTGATCCTCCCAGCGCAACGGATTACGGTTTCTTCGGGAGTGATTGAGGTTTCGAGACTCAATTCCGGAATCGGCAGAGGAGAGACGGCCATGAGCGGTCTCCTTTCGAGCTGAAGATTCGAGCACGGCGGTCCGCCGAAACCAGAGCGATTTCTGAGAGCGGAGTCCACCGCTGGTCAGCCGGAACCGGAAAATCTGCAGGAGGGAAAACCACCGGCTGACCGTGACCACGATACTCCTCGCGGCGGCAATGTCAAGGCAAACGATGGCCTGCGGCAAGTGGCGCCTGTTATCGGGAATTTCAATCCGACGAATCCGCCGTGTGGATGAGTCCGCGCCCCGTGCATATTTCTTGAACAACGGCGGAGGATCGTGATATATCCGCATGTTATCTCACGCATTATTCACCGAGCCATCGATCCGTCATTGCGATGGCGAGTGAGATACGGACAGTCGGGCAAGGAGGACAAGATGAATTCCGTTCGGACTTTCATGGCGTTCGTTCTTTTCATGGCGGTTTCTACGGGAGTGATCTTTGCCCAGGGCGGAGCCACGGGCGCCATTAGCGGCGTAGTGCAAGACGCAACCGGAGCCGTGGTCGCCAATGCCAAGGTGAACGTCAAGAATGAAGCCACAGATGAAGTAGTGCGCCAGGTAACGACCGATGCGTCCGGGTTGTTTACGGCGACATTGTTACCCGTAGGAAATTACTCGGTGGAAGTGACCGCTCCGGGCTTTCCGGTTACTACGTTTCCCGGGGTGGTGGTGCGCATTACGGAAACCACGCGCATGACTGCAACTCTCAAAGTCAATACGGTGAGGCAAGTTGTGGAAGTGCAGTCCCAGGTGGAGCAAATAAATACGACGGACGCCACCACCGGGCAATCGCTTGGAGCCCAGACAATTACTGACCTGCCGCTGGCCACACGAAACTTTCAGCAGTTGCTGACGCTCTCGGCGGGGGCTTCTTCTGACTTGAACGGCGCTGCGCAACTTGGCCGTGGCACGGTTTACATTCACGTCAATGGCGGAAGAGAAGACAACAATAATTATTTGATCGACGGTATTACCGTAGCTGATTATGCGTTCGGAGAATTAAGTTACACGCCGCTGCCCAGCCCGGATGCAATCCAGGAATTCAAAGTCAGCACCAGCCTCTACGATGCGACGCAAGGGCGCAACGGCGGCGGTAACATTAACGCCACGCTCAAGAGTGGAGGCGCGAAATTTCATGGCGATCTCTGGGAGTATTTCCGCAACACCGCGCTGGATGCGAACGATTATTTCCTGGGCAAGGTCGTCATCAAGCAGAACATTTTTGGCGGCGATATCGGGGGCCCGATTGGACGCGGCGCCAAGCTCGGCTATTTCTATTTCAATCTTCAGGGTACGCGGCAGCGCAGCGGAGATTCTCCCGGAACATTTATCAATAGCCCGAACGTTCCTATCCTGCCCACCTCGCGCGACGAAACTACGCTGCTCCACACTTTCTTCTGCGGAGCGAATTGCGGCGGAGTCACCGCAACCTCGATCGATCCGGTTGCGCTGGCCCTACTTCAGGCAAAGGGAACGCAGTTTGGTCCGGGCTCGGATGGCGCCGGTTATCTATTCCCCACCGTAGCCGGCACTCCCGGTTTTACGAATGGTCAACTGAATACCGGTTCTTTGGTCTTAACCGATCCCGGCAAGTTCTCGGACAACCAGTTCACCGCGAACTGGGATCGCGAATTTCGTGGAGGGAAAGATCGTTTGTCCGAGCGCTTCTTCTGGTCTAACTCCGATACGTTCCAGCCCTTCGGAGCGGATTCTTACGGAATCCAGACCGGCGGCCAGCCGGGTCCTAATAATCTGAATTTTCCACTCGATATTCCTCTGCACAGCCGCTTTGGCAGCATCACGGAAACTCATGTGTTCAGCAATGACCTGATTAATGAATTCCGTTTCGGGGTCAACATCATCAGCGACAAGCTGAATAATCAGCCGCCCATCACTAATAGAGATGTCGGTATCAATCTGCCTACCGCGACGGGCGTAAACGGACAAGCTGGCGATCCTAACATATACCGGTTCCAGTTCGACAGTTTCGCCTTCGGGGCCTACCCCACGCAGCTTCAGTCTGCTCTCTCCGATAATTACACCTGGGTGGATACGGTGAGTTGGAGCCATGGCCTACACCAACTCAGGTTTGGCGGAGAAGTGGACCGAGTCGCCCTGCGCCGGAGCTTGCCGATTGCCGACAATGGATTGATATTTTTTATCTCCGGCGCGACTGGCTTCGGATCAGATTTCCAAAGTTTCTTGGCGGGCGCACCGCTCTTAGGCGAAGGCGGCGGTGGCCTGGGCAATCACGATTACCGCATTCCTGGTTATTCCTGGTTTGCGCAGGATGACTATCGCGTCCGCAAGACGCTCACTCTCAATCTTGGTTTCCGAAACGAGTTCCTCGGCGCGCCCTACGACACACTCTGTCACACTGGCAATACCGATCCTAACCTCGCCAACACAACTGGGCAGCCCTACGTTTATCCGAAGTGCATTGATAGATTCGGCCTCTCGGGGATTTCCGGGACACTGAATCAAGCTGGACTGAACAACGAATACGCCACGGTCCTGGAGCCACGCATTGGTTTTGCTTATGACGTAGGCGGCCATCACATTACCTCGGTCCGCGGTGGTTATGGGATTTACAGCGTCCGCGAGGACTTGGGCGCGGTAGACAATCTCGCTATTGTTCCTCCCACTTATCCATTCCTGGTTGGCTTCGATCCTGGCGAGAACAGTCTGGCGAACTTGTTTGCGCACAGCGCCGCGTTTCCGAGCGGCATTCCGGCGCTCGGCGCCAATCCCACCCAAACTTACGTCCCCACAGCGGCGATCCTGCAGGGATTTGGGCCCTGTACGTTTCCTACTCCGCAAGCGTGTTCTCCGGCTTTCAGCGGTAATGTGAATGGCTTGATCCAACTCTCTGTGCCGCTGCATTGGGTGGCGGGCACCACGCAGCAGTGGAACTTCACCATTCAGCACGAGCTTGGGCGCGACTGGTTTATGGAACTCGGTTACGTCGGCACCAAAGGAACACGCCTGCGTTCCACTTACGATCCGAACCAGGCTACGCTAGCCACTCCACAGAATCCGGTCACCATTTCTGGCCAAGGGTGCACTAATCTCCAAGCTCAGCATTTGTCGTGCACGATTGTGGATTCCACCGTGGAGAATGCCTCGGCCCGCGCTCCATATCTGGGGATCGCGCCGGGAGATTTCGAGGATTTTGCTCCCAACTCCGATTCGCACTACAGCGCGCTGCAGGCAACTTTGGCTCACCGCTTCGGCAAGGGCTTGTATTTCCAGAGCGCCTACACCTGGTCCAAATCAATCGATGACGTTTCGACTGCGTCAGTCGCTTTTCTTACCCGGGTAAATAATCAAACCGATGCCGCAGCTTCACGAGGTTTATCAGATTTTGACCGCCGACAAAGGTTTGTGACCAGCGCCGTCTATCAGTTGCCATTCTTTAGCGGCGCCAGCGGCCTAACTAAGGGAGTGTTGGGAGGATGGGAAACCAGCGGCGTCGTGATCCTGCAATCGGGAGCGCCATTCACCATCTATGATCCGGCGGGAGGCACCGCTTACGCCTTGGCGAGTACTCCTTCTTCCACCGCGACCTTCACTCCAGGCTCCAGTTGCGCCAGTGCCGCAACTTCGGGCAGCGTAGAGTCACGGCTGGCGAACTGGGTGAATCCCCTAGCTTACACACCAGACCCACTTGCAACTCTTTCCAACGGTACCAGCAGCGACGCGACGGTTTACGGCAACACGCCGCGTAACTGCATTATTGGACCGCCGCAGAAAAACGTGGATTTCACTCTCGACAAGTCATTCCGGCTGGCCGAGCGGCAGGATCTCCGATTCCGCGTGGAGTTTTTCAACCTGTTCAATCATCCATCGTTCGCGCTTCCGGCGGCCACAACCGTGTCACCGATCGTGGGCGGAACTGGCGGGGGATTGGCACCGATCACTTCAACTGTGGGCACGCCGCGGCTGATTCAGTTTTCGTTGAAGTATTCGTTCTAGAAGGAAAGAGGAAAATTATTTGTAGGCTTGCGGCGGCAGTCCGGTGATGCGGATGCCGCCGTGGCCTTTGTGGCGGATGTTTAAGCCAATCAGCAGAGCGGTAATTTGTTCGAGAACGCGGGCATTTTCCAACTTGCCGCCGTCAATGGCGCGGACTCCGGGGAGCTTTGCCGCAAGAGTCCGAGCGAGTTGACTGGCGCCAGCATCGTCACTGCAGACGATCACGTCGCAGTCGAGATCTTCGTCTCCGTTGAGAAGTTCAGCTGAAAGATTATGGAAAGCTGCCGCGACGATCACTCCTTTCGGAACGAGTTCAGCTGCTTGTTGTGCAGCTGATCCTTGCCATACGCCGATGGTGCGCGAGCCGCGCCCGCCGACACTGGATGCGAGTGCGACTGTGGCGTCAATCAAAACACTGCCAGAGCGAATCGCGGGCTTGAGTTGTTTGAGCAGAGCGGCCTGACCTTCGAACGGAACGGTGAGCACAAGAATATTTGCAGCAGCGCAAGCTGCCCCATTCTCCATGCCCGAAATCTGAGCGCGCTCTCCGACAGCTTTCTTAATCTTGCTGGCGGCTTCCTCTGCGCGCTGCGCGTCCCGCGATCCAACGATGATGGTCTCTTCCGCCCGCGCCCAACGCACGGCAAGACCCATGCCGGCGGGGCCAGTTCCGCCGAGGATGGCGATAGGCGATGACTCAGGCAAATTCCGGCTCCAGAGTTTCTACCGAAGAGAATTCCTCCAGCGGCAGTTTGATTTTGATACGAGAGTAGGTCGTGTTGCGCTCTGCGGGGATCCGTCCTGCTTCCAGAATCAACGATTGAAAATCCTCAGGGCTGGTGTACTGGCCGGCAGTGGCTCCGGCCTCGCGCGAAATATTTTCTTCCATCAGTGTGCCGCCGTAATCATTCGCTCCGGCGTTGAGACAGAGTTGTGAAAGCTGACGATTCAACTTTACCCACGATACTTGAATATTGTTGATCGATCCCGCAAGCAGCAGGCGCGATAGCGCATGCACCTTCAGATGTTCCGCAAGCGTTGGTCCGGTTCGAGCCAAACCTTGATGGAACAGCAAAGTGTTCTGGTGCACGAATCCGAGCGGAACGAATTCTGTGAAGCCTCCGGTCTCGTCCTGAATCTCTCGCAGCAGATACATCTGGCGAACCCAGTGCTCGGGCGTTTCGGTGTGACCGTACATCATCGTGGAGGTGGAGCGAATGCCGAGACGATGGGCGGTACGGATCACTTCGATCCACTGCGCGGTGGAGAGTTTGTTGGCTGAAAGAATGTGCCGAATCTCATCGTCGAGAATTTCGGCGGCGGTACCGGGAAGCGTGTCGAGGCCATTGTCGCGCAGCATGGAAAGATAATCGGCAAGCTTCATGCCCGTGAGTTCGGCGCCGTAAACAATTTCCATCGGCGAAAAGGCATGGATGTGCATTCCAGGCGTAGCCTTCTTCACTGCGCGCAGAATGTCGCGATAATAAAATGGTGGCAGGCCGTGCGGTAGTCCGCCCTGGATGCAGACCTCTCTGGCTCCAAGCTGCCATGCCTCGACGGCTTTTTGCGCGACTTGAGCTGGCTCCAGAAAGTAAGTATCGGATTCGCGCGGGCCACGGCTGAAGGCGCAAAATTTGCATCCCACAAAACAAATATTGGTGAAGTTAATGTTGCGATTGACGACGTAGGTGACCAGGTTTCCGGAAAGTTCGGCGCGGAGCAGGTTGGCCGCGGCTAGCAGCCCGAGCAAGTCATCGCCATCGGCGTGGGCGAGCTCGAAGGCGTCCTGCTGCGAAATCGCGCCGCCATTTTGAGTTTCGAGAATTCTCTCCAGAGCAGCGCGGACCGTGGGCGTGAGAGTTGGCGCTACGTCGAACCAATCGAGCGAAGGGAACTTTTGCAGTTCCGGTATTGAAAGATGGCGGGCCACAGCTTCCTCCGGACTTTACTATCATTCCAAATTACTCCTGCCGGCTGACTTTGGCGAGGGCGTGGCGCAACAGGATCAGCGAAATAGATCGTTGGCCGCGGGGCGGAGCAGGTCGCGTGTGTGGCCGCGAGCTGTCTTGTAACTGAATCCGCGGATGATGCAGGCCGGGGTGCGGTTGAGCTTGCCGCAGACCAGACCTGCGGCGGCAGCGAGTTCGTCAGCGATGGCTTCAAGGCTGGCTTGCAGAGTGTAGCCGTGGGGATCGTGCTGGCCACGATCATCGCGCAAAGCTTTCATTCCGGCAATGCCGATGGCGAAGTCGATAAGTCCTTCGCGCCACGGGCGTCCGAAAGTGTCGGTGATAAGAACGGGAACTGCGAGTTTACTGCGCTTCATCAGTTCGCGATGAAGTTTTCTCGCGGAACGGTCGGGATCAACGGGTAGAAGCAAAGCATGGTGGCCTCCATCAACATTGGATAGATCCACTCCGCTGCTGGCGCAGATGAATCCGTGCTTCGTTTCCGTAATGAGCACACCATTCTTACGCCTGATGACTGCACGGCTTTCCCGCATCGCTAGTTCGATGACACGAGGGTCAAGCCTGTATTTCTTTGCCCAGGCGATCGATTCTTCAGAAGGATCGATCGTCGCGAGATCGACGAAGCGGCCCTCCGCTTTGGAAACGATTTTGTGTTTGACGACGAGAATATCGCCGGGTGCGAATGCAATTTTGCGTTGTTGCATTGACGCCGTGAGTCTCTCCGACAAAGAATCGCCGGGTTGTATGTCATCAGTAAGAGGGATCGGAATCAGGCGTATCCCGGTCGGCAAAGGGTTCGATTTCTTCTTCGCGCGTGGCCGCGTTGTAGTTTTATGTTGCTGGCGCCGCGGTTCGCTCACCGGATCTCCACTTTCGTGACCGGCAAGCGGCCTTCGAGCGCCCAGCGGCGAACCAAGCTCTGCGTGCGAGTTTCTCCTGGATGCGCGAGAAGGCGCTGCAAATCTTCGGGATTGTCCACATCAACTGCGATGCCCGGCAGTTGTAAGATCTGGCAAGGTTTTCCAGTTGCTTGCGCCGCGGCGAGGTGCGGTTTAAAGCTATCGTTACCGAAGCGTAGAGGGAATAAATTTGCAGGGCGCCGGAATATTGCGTTGGTTCCGCGCCCGTCGGCAGCGGGAGCCAGCACTGAGCCTTCGTCAGGAGCCACGGCATAAATCTGTTCGAGCTCCGCAGCTTGAATCATAGGGATATCTGCTGGGATCACCAGAGTGTTGTCAATGCCTCGACCGATGCAGTGGCGAGTGGCCATTTCGATTGCCCCAGTCTCTCCGGGATTTGCCGGATCGGGGATGATTTCGAAATCGTATTGGCGCGCGAGGTCCAGCGCGAACGGGTCGCTGGTAACAAGCGCGCATGCTGGGCGCCTGGGCCACGCGGCGATTGCGGTGACAACGTCACGCAGCATAGTTTGGGCTAGTTGCGTGCGCGCTGGCTGATCCAATACCGCAGCCAGCCGCTGCTTTGCTGCCGACAGATTTTTGACGGGAATGAGGATCACGGGTGGTCGACGGTGGCACGAGCAGCGGATTTTTCGGAAACTGAGCGATCAGAAGACGGCCGTTCCATTGCAAACGAAAGCACGTTTCGAGCGAGTGCGGCTTTATCTTCGGCGGTGCGCATAATTGTTTCGGTGCACTGCACTCGCAAACCGTTTTCGCGCAGCGTAATCGCGGCACGGGCGTCACGCGTATCGCAGATGAGCAGATCGAGAAAATCTTCATAAGCTTTGGCCACGCCGGCGATCGAGCAGGGCAATCCCATGGCGGTCATCAAAATGCCTGCCGGCCCAGCCACCGGAGCATTCCCCACAATTGGACTGATGGCTGCCACTTTGCCGCGCGCCCGCACCAGCGCGTCGCGGATTCCGGGGACAGCCAGAATCGGTCCGATGCTCGTAATCGGATTGCTCGGAGCAATGAGTACCGCGTCGGCAGAGACAATGGCTTCGATCACTCCCGGCGCGGGCTCAGCGTCTGACGCTCCGGCGAAACGTACCGAGTTCACGGGATCCTGATACCAGCGTTGCACGAAATACTCTTCGAAGCTTAACTCGCCCGAAGGCGTGTCCACGCGAGTTTCGACACGCGAGTTGCTCATGGGCAATATGCGCGCCTTTACGCCGAGCTTATCGCAAATCGTCGATGTGGCCTCGGAAAGTGTTTTGCCTTCAGCCAGGAGGCGCGAGCGCAGCAGGTGCACCGCAAGGTCGCGATCGCCGGTATGGAACCATGTGGGCTCGCCAAGTTGGCCCATGGCCTGCAGACACAAGAACGTATCTCCCCGCACCCCCCAGCCGCGCTCCCGGCTGAGCAGACCGGAGAGAACGTAAGTGATCGAATCGATGTCGGGAGAGACGTAGAGCCCCCACCACAATAGGTCATCTCCGGTATTGACGATGAGCGTGATTTCTTCCGGTGGGATTATTTGCCGAAGGCCATCGACGAACTTCGCGCCTCCTGTGCCGCCGGTAAGAACGCAGATCATGCGGCCCTCCCAGCCCGGGCAAAACCCTCGCGGTCGCGAGCGTTAAAAAGTCTTTGTGAGAGGAGCCCAGATTTCGACACAAGCTGTGAGAGGAATTCAGGATAGACCGGCAGGCGCTGGCGTAACTGCAATCCCTTACTTTCGGTGCGCAGGCGCAACTGCTCCAGATGCGGCCAAGGTTTTTCCGGATTGATGTAATCGGGAGTCAGCGGTGAAATTCCTCCCCAGTCGTTGATGCCAGCGTCCAGTAACTCTTCATAATACGGCGCATTGAGGTTGGGAGGCGCCTGAATATTGACGTTGGGCATTAGCAAACGAGCTACTGCAATGGTGCGAAGCATTTCGCCTTGGCTTGGTTCCGGCGTGTGAGCCATCGGAATGTTGGCCTTGGCGCGGAAGTTCTGGACGATCACTTCCTGAATGTGGCCGTAACGCTGGTGCAAATCGCGAATCGCCAGCAAAGTCTCGACACGGTCCTCGGGAGTTTCGCCAATGCCGATGAGTAGCCCGGTGGTGAAAGGGACGCGCTGTTTTCCGGCCTCTTCAATGGTGCGCAGACGCTTGGCTGGGACTTTATCGGGAGCATTGTCGTGCGCCGCTCTGGGTGCAAGCAGATCAGGATTGACGGTTTCAAGCATCAATCCCATGCTGGGCGAGACTGCGGCGAGACGGGTAATCCATTCCGCACTCAGCAGGCCCGGGTTTGGGTGCGGCAATAAGCTGGTCTCGCGCAAAACGAGTTCGCACATGGCTTCCAGATAGTGCAGCGTTGATTTGTAGCCGAGATGCCGCAGAGCCTCGCGCATCTCTGGGAATAGAAGCTCTGGCTTATCGCCCAGACTGAAAAGAGCCTCGGTACATCCCAATTTTTCTCCAGCTCGAGCAACGGACAAAACTTCTTCGGGAGTCATTGTGTGCGCGCCGGGGTCAGCGGGATCGCGGCGGAAGGTGCAGTAGCCGCAGTAATCGCGGCAAAGATTCGTAAGGGGCAAGAAAACTTTGCGCGAATAGGTGATTACGCCGGGCTTGAAGGTTTCTTTTGCCGTGCGCGCGGCGGCGAGCAGCTCAGGGAGGTCATCGTTACTGCAGCGGATGAGCCTTAGAGCCAGATCGCGAGCGATCGGCGATCCCATCGGTAATTCGCGGAGATCCGCAGAACAGGATGAATCGCGAATCGGACTGATCGCAGTAAGAGGCACTGTTCGGTTCCGGAGAGATGCTGATGCATCGAATCATACAACAGTGACCAGTAGTCGGCGGCCAGTCCATACAAGCTGCGCCCTCAACGGCCTTTGGCAGAGGTCAATGCGTGTATCGCGATGTTACGTCACTCTGAGGCTATCTAGCTTGGCTTTGGAGTGCTGAAGGCAGTAACGAAGTCGCGTGCGAACCACAGGATTGGCAGACATGTGCATGGCACAAACCATAGCCACCCTGTCAAGGAAAGAACTGGAGGAAAGCCATACCTAAGCCACTGAACGAAGTCATGCGACGGAACGAGAGCGCACATCAAGCCGATGGCGACCCCTATGATGTCCCCCAACAACCTCAATGGTGTCCACGAAAACATCAAGATGCGGCGTCTTTGCTGCCAAAATTCGATATTCAATGCGACCCAATACCACAACCCCGAAATCGCGAGAACGAAACTTATTTCACGCCATAAGCCGGGCAGATGGGGAAAAACCAACGCTCGGGGCGTCGCCAAAGGAGCATTGATGGCAATCAGGAGAGTGAAAGAAGGAGGGTTTCCTGGCATGTCGTAAATACGCATCAGGGCCCTTTCCCAGCGGTCGGTCCACACCAGGAGGGACACCGCCACAAACGTCTGCACAAGCGGGAGTGCGTGTTTCAATTTCAGGCGCATACAGGTCCGGCCTGAAGAGCCGCGTTCGTTCTCTTATAATGATTAGACACCGGGACTAATACTCTCCGAGGATAACTGTCGTAACCACGTTAGCGCTCATTGACCCCAGCAAGCCACTGCCGTGCTAATGTAGGCGGTCGCGGTCTCAAAACCGCCCTGGCGCTATGAGCCTGAGTGCAGCCGAATTTCGAAAGGCGATGGGGAGCTTTGCCACCGGAGTGACCATCATCACCGTGGACTTGGATGGCAAAGTTCATGGTATGACTGCTAATGCATTTGCTTCCGTCTCCCTCGATCCGCCGCTGGTGCTGGTTTGCGTGGACCAGAGCGCGCGCACCCACGCGCATCTACATGCCAGGAAGCGCTTTGGCATCAATGTGTTGGCGGAAAATCAGCGGGCGATTTCGGAATACTATGCCCGGCCGCCGGAGGAACAGATCGAGGGACCCGTAGCCGGTTTTGATCGGACCGTGCATGGAACGCCGGTATTGCGTGGCGCGTTGACGTATCTGGAATGCCGGCTACAATCGGCTCACGATGCTGGCGATCACACTATCTTTATCGCGGAGGTAGAAGATGTGTTGGTGCGGCAGGGCAGGCCGCTGCTGTTTTTCCGGAGCAAATACCACTCTATCGGAGAACAAGTTCCGGAATGATTTCTACAAAAAGGCCCGGCATCCCTTGAGAGGCGACGCCGGGCCGGAGGGACTCGCAGACGTTTCAACATATTTGACTCCAGACTGGATTCGCGGCAAGGTTAGATGTCACGAGCGGATTGTGACGGATGTCACAACCTGAGCCATGCAAATAGGGCTCGTCACCTTTCTGATAATAGAACATCTAATACTTGTTAAAGAACATTATTCAGGGGCACATTCATGGCAGAAAAACTGGCAAAGAGCGAGTCGGAATGGAAACAACAGCTCACTCCAGAGCAATATCACGTAACCCGCGAGGCGGGAACCGAGCCAGCCTTCACCGGCAAGTACTGGAAGACCAAAGATGCGGGGACGTATCACTGTGTGTGTTGCGGAGAGCCGTTGTTTGACTCCTCGACGAAGTTCGATTCAGGCACGGGATGGCCGAGCTTCTTCAAACCGGCGGACGAAGGCAAAGTTGAGGAGCACAAAGACCGCAGCTACGGAATGACCAGGACCGAAGCCCGTTGTGCCAAGTGCGGAGCGCATTTGGGGCATGTGTTCGAAGACGGTCCAGCTCCAACCGGGCTGCGCTATTGCATGAACTCGGCTTCGCTTGATCTGAAACCTAAAGAGAAAAAGTAAGACTGCAGGAATCGACCTGCCTCAATCAGACAACTGTCATCCCAAATGAAGCGAGGGACCCTTGTTCTGCCTGCGCCCATTCGAGTGGGGCAACTGGCAGAACCAAGATCCCTCGCCTTGCTCGGCATGACACTCTAAGTGTCGCAAAAAGTCTATGCGCTGGCGGTCGCTGCCAACGCTTTCTGCGGCTCCGCAACCGACGGCTTCGGCGTTTCTTGAGCTTTTGTCTGCACTGGCTGGTTCTGCTGTTTGTGTTCGGCGCTCTTCACCTGAATACCGCCCTTGAGCACAGCGCCATCTTCCACGCTGATGCGGTGGGTGGAAACATTGCCGTGCACCACGCCCTCGCTGCGAATATCGACGCGGTCGCTGCATTCGATGTTGCCGGTCACTTTGCCCATGACCACAACTTCGCGGGCAACGATGTCCGCTTGCACGGAGCCGTTGCGGCCGATGGTGAGCCGGTTATCCGCCAGCGTAATCTTGCCTTCGATACGGCCATCGATGTAAAGAGCTTCCGCGCCGGTGATTTCGCCCTTGATGACGAGGGATCGCCCGATGGTTGCTTGCTCAATGGGAGCGGTGGTGGTTTTGACCGGGTTATAAGAGTTTGGGTTGGAGGCCGGCGAAGTGGACCTCACGCCGAAAGAGTTCTCAGATGACTGGAGCATGCGACCTTCCTTTGTCCCGCCGCTGCGCGTCCGTTTCGCCAGATCAGGGCGCTGGCGGCGCCAATCGGTACGGGTGGTCTGGGATTTTTTCGGCCTCCGGCTGGTTCCTGTCCCTTTGGCCAATCTGACTATCGCACAGTGGTAAGTGATTCTCCGAGATTACGGAAGAGGCTGTACGGTCGCGGCAACGGACGTGGCCATCAGACCGCATCCTGCAAAGACTCGCTCAGGTCTTCCCATTCTTTGAGGAAGTCTGCATGCGCGGCCTTTTGCCGTTCGAGTTCCTGGGACTGGCGCTGGCTCTCATCGGCGCTGACGAAATCCTGAAGAGACGTTTCGTATTGCATAATTAAGGTTTCCGCGCGGTTGATTTCCCCTTCCAACACACGGATTCGATCCTCTATCTTCTTACGCTTGATGGGATTCAGACGTTTCGTCTTGGCTGCTGGCGCCGACTCAGCCGAATTCTGGTTGCCATTCGAAGGCGTGACGGATTGAGGCTGGACCGCTTCCAACTGCTGACGGATCGCCTCATCCTGCTTCTTATCCCCACCCTGTTTACGCCAGAGATAATCTTCGTAATTGCCGGGATAGACCTCGACTTTTCCGTCTCCGATTTCGAAAACTCGCGTGGCTAGTTCGTCGATAAAGTAACGGTCATGGGACACGAAAACGACCGTGCCCGTGTAGTCCATCAGAGCGTCCAGCAGGACATCCTTAGCTCGCAGATCAAGGTGATTGGTAGGCTCATCGAGCAACAGGAAGTTCGCCGGATGCAGTAGCAGCCGCAGCAGAGCATAACGTCCGCGCTCGCCGCCGGAAAGCACGCCGATCTTTTTGAACACGTCGTCTTCGGAAAATAAAAAACAGCCGAGCAGGCTGCGAAGCTCCGTTTGCGTGGAGCGTGGGGAAGCAGCGCCCAAATCGTCAATCATTCGCGCGCCGGCGTCGAGCTCTTTGTATTGGTCCTGGGCAAAGTAGTCGGCTTCGACGTTGTGCCCGAGTTTGAATTCACCTTGCGTTGGGAGTTCCGCGCCCGCGAGCAGCTTGATCAGCGTGGATTTTCCAGCCCCGTTCACGCCGACCAGGGCGATGCGGTCGCCCTTCTCGATCATGAAATTGACGTTGCGAAAAACCTCTTTTTCGCCCGTGCGCGCCGCGCCGGAATTTTCCCTGGGATAAACCTTGGCCACATTCTCAAACTCGGCGACGATGCGGCCGCTCGGTTTGGGCTGGGGGAAGGAGAAATGAATCGTCTTCTCTTCCGGCGGGACCTCGATCCGCTCGATCTTTTCCAGTTCCTTGATGCGGCTCTGCACTTGCTTCGCCTTGGTGGCCTGGTAGCGGAAGCGGTTTATGAATACCTCCAGCTGCTCGATTCGGTCGCGCTGGTTGCGGTAGGCAGCCTGAAGTTGTTCGTTGCGCTGTGTTTTCTGTGACAGAAATTTGTCGTAATTCCCCGTGTAGAACCAGAAGCGCTTATTCCAGATTTCCGCAATTCTGTTGACGGTCACATCGAGAAAATAGCGATCGTGCGAAATCAGCACAAAAGCATGCGGATAGTTGTGCAGATACTCTTCCAGCCAGTTGCGCGCTTCGAGATCAAGATGGTTGGTAGGTTCATCGAGCAGGAGCAGATTTGGTTTCTGCAGCAGAAGCTTGGCCAGCGCGAGACGCATCTGCCAGCCGCCGGAAAATTCATCGGTCAGCCGCTCCCAGTCTTCTTTGCGAAAACCTAAACCCATCAGAACGCGTCCGACTTCGGCTTCGATCGAATAGCCATCGCGAGTGCGGAACTCGTGCTCCAGACTGTGATAACGGTCGGCCACCTCGGCGTACTCCGAACTGGTGTGGTCGAGCTCCGAGATGCGGTGTGTCAGCGTCTCGAGTTCCCGCTCCATGGCATGCAGTTCGGTGAACACTGCCATGCATTCGGCAAACACGGTGCGTCCGGATAGCGTGAGCCCGTCCTGCGGCAGATATCCGGCGGTGGTCCCTTTGGCGACAATAAGCGAGCCGTAGTCGAGCGTGTCCAGGCCGGCGAGAATCTTCATCAGCGTGGACTTGCCGGTGCCGTTCGCGCCCACCAGACCGATGCGGTCACGGGGCGTGATCAGCCAGTCGGTGTTCTCAAAAAGAAGTTTGTGGCCGAAACGTTTTCCGGCGCCAGAAAGCTGAATCATGGGCTGGATTCATCGTCTCACAAAATCAGCGTAAGAAGACGGTCAGGAGTGTGCCGCGGCCCGGATGCTGCGGCGTTCTTCCTGCGTACCCAACGGGGAGGTGTGAAACGGAATGCGCTCGAGAGCGCGGTCAATCACAGCTTCCATCTCGTGCGCATACTTGACTTCGCGGCCTTTAGACAAGCGACGGCGGGCATCTTCCGGACTGAACCAGGTTGGATTGCGCATCGGCTCATCGGCTCGACGCATCTCGCGGACTTCCATCAGGAAAGCCTTCACCACAAATTCCTGAACGCCGCCCGGCTGCCAGAATACGCCCTTGGAATGAATATAGAGATGAAAGTGCCGAGGCTCAATCGTTCCCAGCGCACCAGCCTCTTCCGCTGCCTCGCGCTCGGCCGCCTGGCTATGCGAGAGATGCGCGTCGGTGGAACCCTTCGGGAAGGTCCACTTATTTCCGCCGTTGGTGTTCACCAGCAGGAACTCCACCGCTGATCCCTGACGCCGAAAACATACCGCGGCCACTTGCAACGGCAACGATTTCGGGACCCGTGCTGAAGCCATGGCGGCAATCTCCTACTTAATGGTAGATGCCGAACATTGCAGGAATGTTAAGGTGCAACAAAAATTGTGCAGGTGGGAGTTACTGTAGTTACCAAAATGGACCGTCCCGTGCTAGAGACACTGGCCGTATACCGGAATTGCGGCGGGTTTGCACTCAAAACTCCCCGGTACCGTGAATGAGTGTAATCTCGATTTATCGACAGTTAACGCCCATGGCGGCATACTCATAGTCATGAGCAAAGAGAAATCTCCATCCGAAAAGAAGCGCATCAGCCTCGCGAAAGACCGCCGCAACGTTTATGGAGAGTGTCCCACCTCAAGCCGAAAGAATATCCGGCGTGGTAAGCAGCGGAGCCATATGGAAGTGCGGCGAGCTGCGAATGAGGAGCTTCGGGCTTTGAAAGGCGCGTCCGCTGAAGCCGATGCAGATGTAATAGACTCACGCGCCAAGGACCGCATACTGACGCTCGCACGATCCTCCTTCAAGAAGGTCCCTGACGCCCCACTCGGTCTGGTCGTGGCACGCAAGGTTAAACGTCGTGCCGACCACGCGACGGTCGGAAATCGCGGTAGTTCTGTTTAGCGGGTCAATGAGTGATATGGCGATATTTCAACAGCTAGAACCAATGATCGTGCATTTTGGAAAGAAACTCACGCCGGATCGGATATCCAGAAACAGAGCCGATGACCGAGTCGATTCCGCACTTCGGGCAAAGCGCCGTATCGCCATCGTCAGTCCAGCCTTCAATCTCGTTCGGCGGAAACACTTCAAGACAGTAGAAGCAGCCGCAACGATCGCTTCTGTTGAGCGTCGAGCGGTTCCAGCCCGACCATTTGTGAGCAGCAATATGGTCTTCCGTCACGGATAGTTCCCGCAACACACGATCAACGTCTCGCTGAATCCCTTTCCAATAGCTCTTGTGCTTATTCAGGATCGCGGTTCTTACTCGCATCTGGCAGTATTCGTCCGCCCATCGCAGTTCCGACTCGGTTCTGTGTTGGACTGCCGCTTGGATGCGCTTTAACTCTTTGAATCGAGTCATCTTGGATACTAATTATGCTTCACGTGACTGGTGGAGCGGAAGTCAAATGGCGTTAGCAGCCGATTACACGTTTTGACCCGGCGGCTAGTTATTGGCGACATTGCAGCAACCATCGCTCATGGAGGGGGTTCAAGCCAGGCTCCGCCTGAGCGCCTCCCGGCTCAACTCGTTTTCCCACCGCGCCACAACCAGCGTGGCGACTCCATTGCCAATCATATTCACCAGCCCACGAAACATGCTCATGAAGCGGTCGATGCCGAGAATGAGCGCCATGCCCGCAACCGGAATCGTCGGGATCACCGACAGAGTCGCGACCAGCGCAATGAATGACGCTCCCTGCACGCCGCTCGCTCCTTTCGAGGTCAACGTGGCTACTGAAAAAAGGGTGAGTTGCTGCAGCAGGGTAAGGTGCGTGTTGGTAGCCTGGGCTACAAAGAGCGCAGCCAGGGTCATGTACAAACCGCTGCCATCGGTGTTGAACGTGCATCCGGTTGGAATGACCAACCCGACCAGAGAGCGCGAGCAGCCCAGCTTTTCCAGCTTCTCCATCAATGTTGGCAGCGCAGTTTCCGACGAACTTGTCGCCAACACCAGCAGTATTTCTTCTTTAATGTGCAGCAGGAACTTGAGAATGTTGAATCCGGCCATAGCGGCGACCGCGCCGAGAACGATCAACACAAACAGAATTGAGGTCACCCAGAATGTGGCGATTAATTTCACCAACGGTCCCAGCGAGGCGAAGCCATACTTGCCAATGGTGAACGCCATGGCGCCGAATGCGCCGATAGGCGCGAAGATCATCAGAATGTTCACCACGCGGAATACTACCTGGGTCAGCGATTCGAGCAGAGCTACAATTGGCTTGGCGCGTGGCCCCGCGGATGAAAGTCCGATGCCAAACAGAATCGAGATGAACACCACCTGCCGGATGTCGCCCTTGGCGAATGCATCCGTCACTGTGGTGGGGATGATGTGCATCAGGAATTCGGTGACGCTTTGCGCCTTGGCTTGCCCGGCATAATCGGCCACGGATTTAGCATCCAGGGTTGCCGCGTTCACATTGAAGCCGCTGCCGGGATGAACGACGTTCCCGACGATGAGCCCGACAGCCAACGCGATGGTCGAGACGATTTCAAAGTAGAGCAGGGCCTTGCCGCCGACCCGGCCCACCTTTTTCAAGTTCTGCATGCCCGCGATGCCAGTCACTACGGTGCAGAAAATGAGAATGGTGATGATCATGGAGATCATCCGGATGAAGGCATCGCCCAGAGGCTTCATGGCGACGGCGCGCGCTGGGCTTATGACTCCCAGCACAACGGCAACTGCCATAGCGATGAGAACCTGAACCCACAGAGACGCGTAAAGAGGCTTGCTTCGCGTCTCCGTGGATTCCGGCGGTGGAGCAGCGACTGACGTGGACATTGCGAGCGGCGACTATTTCGCCGGAGCCTCCAGCGTCTTCACCAGCCAAGGGATAATCACTTGCTTGAAGATCAGAGGATCAGGCCAGACTCCCACTTGACGGCCCAGATGGCCTCCGCGGGGATTGATCCATGCGTCTTTCGGCACGTCACCTTTGCTCAGGAGAAGCCACTCGTCGTCGATGGGAACCTGGGTGTCGAGCACTCCCGCGATGACTAGCATCGGCGCCATGGGCTTGCCCAGCAAGCCTTCGTGCACCAGCGAAAGTTTGGGCATGAACTCTTCCATCTCATCGAGCGAATGAACGCCTTCCATGATGCTCATCAGCGCCGGCACTTGATCGAAAAGATATTCGCGATTTCCCAGCAGCGAGTTCACAATGAAATTTTTTTGAAAGAATTTGTCGATTGGCGGAGACTGCGCACTGCATCCGCGCAAGCGTGCGCGCTCGATAATCGCCATCTTCGTGGCCCAGTATGCGCCCCAACTCACGCCGTGGATGGCGATGCGGTTCTTATCGATCTCCGGCCGCGACTGCGCGTAATCGATCACCTTCGACAAGACGCGATCCGCCGTTTCGCTTACTTTGATTGGATTTTGTCCGGTGCCAGGACCATCCACGGCGAGGTAGCCGACGCCAAAAGGAAGAATCGCGCCAAAACTTTCCGCGAGATCTTCTTTGCGGCTGTCCAGTCCATTGATCGCGATAACCAGAGGTACCGGACCTTTCGCATTCTTCGGCAGGCGTAGATAAGCGGCGATTTCTTTTCCCTCGAAAGGAATATGCACTACCTCAAGCGGCGGATCCATAAAGCGCGCATGCGCGAGAAACGCTTCAATGGCTTTTTCGTACGAGCGCTGCTTGCCGGGAGAAGCGGGAATTGGCCAGCGTCCGAAGGAATAGAGCCGCCAGGCGCGAATGTAATCGGCATTCGCCTTGGTGGGATCGGATTTCTCCAGCGACTTTGCAGCATTGAAATAACGATCGGCTACATGCATGAAGGCCGCAGCCCATTCGTCCTTATCGCTGGTGTGGATATTTTCAAAGGCCTCTTTCACATCGGCGGGATCGAGGCCGATCAGTGGGTACTGGCCTACCTCCGCACGGTGAATGGCTTCGACCCTGATCTCGTCAATATTGCGTTCGCGGCGTTCGTTTTGAGCGAAAGTGGTCATCGAAATAAGTGTGGAGAATAGCAAAAGCAGAAATAGAGAACAGAACCAACTTCTTATTTTCATTGTTAGGCCCTTTTGTGTTGGTCCATCATGTGAGCTGCTACGAAAAAAAGGGCCGGACGGAACTGCGTCCGGCCCTTTTTTCGACTTAACGTGTACACCGAATTAAAAAATAAACTTCAAACCGAGTTGCACGGCCCGAGGGCCGCCCGACCCGATCACGGGGTTAGCTGCGGCCACGTCAGGCGTGGCGCAGCCACAGCCGAACGGCCGAGCCGAAGGATCGTTCAAGCCAAATCCGTTCTGGCCGCCGTAGGGATTAGCGAAATTCGGATGGTTGAAAATGTTAAAGAACTCGGCGCGGAACTGCGCGTGCAAGCGCTCGCCCAAGTGCCAGTTCTTGGCGACGGAAAAATCGAAATCTTTGAAGCCCGAGTCGGGGAACAGGTTGCGCGACATGTTGCCGAACTGGCCCAAGGACGGAGGGATCATAATGGAGTTTCCTTGTGCGTAACAGCCGAAGAGGTTCAGGGCGGCCGTAGCTGGGCCGGCAGCGCCTCCATCCACTGCCAGGGCTTGACTAGCGCAAGCTGCGTTCGAAGAGCCGGGGAAATACGGAATCGGCGTCGGACCTGATTTGAAATCGGAGGGTTTGCCGAAAAAGCTCCAGCGGATGGGCTCATTGGCGGGCGGGCTCACGGGCAGCGGACCGACGCCGGCGGCGTCCGTTCCCAGGTCAATCGGACCCCAGAATTGCGGGGTTTGCAGGGTCACGATGGAGTTGAGTTCCCAGCCTTCCAGCATTTGCCAGGAGCCACTGCGTCCGGGGATGGCATAGGTGAGCGACAACGTGAATCGTTGTCGAATGTCAAAATCACTGTTGGCATATTCCCGGCCAACGTTATAAGAGTCCTGCGGCAAGCCTGCGCCGTAGCCGAAATCCCAGTTGGCACCCACGTCATCGAGCGCGTGAGAGAAGGTGTAGCCCGCGACCATGCTGAGCCCGTGATAATTCCGTGAATTGAGAGTGACCTGCAATCCGTCATAGTTGGAACGGTAGACGTTTGCCATTTGGAAAATGTTGCTGAGGTAAGGGAACTTCTTCGAGTATGGTTCCGCGGCTACCTCGTTTCCAGTGTCGACGTTGCAATTGTTATACAGCGGGGCGCTGGCGAGGCAGGCGCTGAGCGAGCCAACACCAGTGCCGGTAGTTGTCCAGCCGGAGCCCACAGGCGGCTGATTGATATCTCGAATGCCGGTCAGATTGTCCCCGTGATTCCCTACGTAGGCCACTTCCAAAGAAAGATTGGGAGTGAACGCGTGTTGCAAACTCAGGGTCCAGTTCCACACATAAGGAGTGGTGATGTTGCGGTCCACGCTCATGATTGGGCATGGACTTAAAAAGCAATTCGGCGTCGCGGTGCTTACGTTGCTTCCATAGATTGGAACACCGCTATCCCATTGCGGCGTGACAGGCGGGACTGCAATATTGCTGGCTGTAATCGTGCCGCCCGCGGTGTCGCCCGCGGCGTCGATAATGGCTCCCGTGGGAACGTTGTTGAGGCCGAAGGCATTGTTGAAAGCGAGCAGAGCTTCCCAATTAATCGTTTCGTACACCAATCCGGCTCCACCTCGGAGCACCGTGTCGCCCTTTCCGGTCACATCCCAGGCAAAACCGACTCGCGGTGCGAAATCCTTGTGATCTGGATTGTAGGGACCACTGACACCGTTCATGCCCTCCTGAATCAATCCTGTCTTCGAATTCGGATCGAAGTTGCCGAGTTGGTTGTGAGCTTCCGAGATGACTGAGTTGAATTCGTAGCGTAGCCCGGCGTTGATGGTTAAAGTCCTGGTCGCGCGCCAGTCATCCTGAACAAATCCCGCATAGGCCCAGTTGTGTATGGTTCGGTTAGGATTGCCGACTTGCACCGACGCCTTGAACGGATCGCCGGCGAAAAAATCTTCTAACTGCGTTGAGGTAGGCAGAGACACGCCACCCAGGAAAGTGATGCTGCCTCGGGCATTACCGAAAGCGCCGCCGCTTACTTCGTTGCGGTGAACCTCGCTGCCGAACTTGAAAGCATGCTTTCCAACCGTGCGCGAAACGTGATCGATGAATTGGGTGATTGAATCAGGGCCCTGAAATTTCGGCCACTTGAATCCGCCCAGGCCGGGTACGAACGCTCCGGCGAAACCAATGCGTGGCAGTCCTCCGGTGTCCGGTCCGCTCACCCCCGTGTTTAGACCGTAAGCGGACGCGGGCGTATCCAGATCACCGGGCAAGGTGGGTTGATAAAGGCGGTTATATCCGACTCTGGCTTCATTCACCCACTGTGCGTTCGGAGTCCAAATCCAGTTACCTCCGACCACCTGAGCTCGCGTATGGATGTCGGACCGCCATTTCGATTGCAATTCGGGAAAATCTTCGACCGTTCCCGAATTGTTGCCGAAGAAATACAAGCCGCTGATGCTGTTGCGTTGATTGAAGGAGTAATCGACCTTGGCAATCACGTTGTCGACGCCCACATCGTTGGGGAAACCTTGCACGACGTTGATCGATTGCGTGTTGTTGAGGGGAAAGCCTGTGCCATTGCAGGTCACGGCGCCGCTTCCTGAGACCGCGCAACCCGAAATCAACTGGCTGGCGTGGCTGATCGGAATGTGATTCGCCAGCAAGTCGGCGATTGCATTCGGAATGCTGTTGGCGCAGTCGCCTGCAACCGAGGTACAGGTTGGCGTTGCGGGTGTAGGCAAACCTACCGTGGTTGGGGTGCTGACGCTATAGTTGTTTCCTACATCGTAACGCTGACCTTCGTAAGCACCGAAGAAGAAGGCTTTGTCTTTGATGATTGCGCCGCCAAAACTGCCGCCAAATTGTTCCAGTGTGCGAGGAGTTTTCGCGGCGGGTTCTGCATTGAAGTAATTGCGGGCGTCGAGTACATCGCCATCACGGCCAAAGGCAAATGCGGTGCCATGGATGGAATTGGTTCCGGATTTCAGTCCGACGTTGATGACCGCTCCCGGCTTCCAGCCATACTCGGCCGGGGGATTTTCTTGAACATTAAATTCCTGGATCGCATCGATGGGCAGAATGGTGGCGGAGTCCCCGGCAATACCCGCGCCGTTAATGATGCCCTGGCCGGAGAATGGCTCGCTGTTAAAAAGGCCATCGATAAAATAGGCGTTGTCCTCTGCGCGCAAGCCGTCAGTACTTGTGGTGGAGAATCCGCCGCCGGGATAACGGATCACTCCGGGACGCAGTTGCAGAAGATTTTCATAGTTGCGGCCGTTCAGGGGAAGGTCGTTGATTTCTTTGTTGCTCAGAGTTCCGCCCAAGGTCGCAGAGGTAGTGTTCAAAAGAGGAACGTCCTCCTGCACAACCACCGTTTCGGAAACCTCGCCTGGCTGAAGCGTGAAGTCCGCCCGCACGTCGCTGGCGACTTCGATGCGCATATTCGGTCGTTCGACAGATCTGAAGCCCTTCGCTTCCACGTGAATCTTGTAGGTGCCCGGAGTGAGGTCGGCGGCAACATAGGCTCCGGCCTCGTCCGTCGTAAGGGTTCGCGAAGTGCCGCGCTCGGTGTCGGTGACTACAACCGTGGCGCCTGCCATGGCCGCGCCACTTTGATCCGAAACGCTTCCCAGCACGCGACCGGAGGTGGATTGAGCAAAACCTCGCGGGCTCATGGCAAACAGAATAAGGACGGCTACAGTAGCAACATGACCCGCGAACATGGCGGTGCATCGGAATTTCATTGAAGCCTCCGGAAGCTGGTCCGACAGCCATACCACCGTGCCTTGAGGGGTGTCAAGAGAATTCAGCCGCAAGGCATCCGGTTTGCCAGTTCACATGCGTCGCAGTTGATCTGTCCGGCATGAATCTGCAGGAAAGTTAGGGAGCAGGTATACCTTGCAAAGTTCGAGGAAGGTCGATATGATGTGCGGTCAGACCACTATACCTAAATACCGGCTATGGCTTTCACGACTTCCGACCTTGCAAAATCCGATTCCCGGCCTCTGGACCTGCGGTATAGTAGCCAGACCATCGCCAGTTTCCCCCAACTGGTTCGTGCAGGAGTAAATCCAATGTACAAAATTGTACGAACCTCCAGGTTGTACGAGCAGATCGTCCAGCAGATTGAAGAGTCCGTGCTGAAGGGAACGTTGAAGCCCGGCGATCAACTTCCCGCGGAACGCGAACTGGCGCAGAGTCTCGGCGTCAGCCGAACTGCAGTGCGTGAGGCCGTGAAAACGCTGCGCGAAAAAGGTTTGGTGGAAGCGTATTCGGGCCGGGGAACATTTATTACGGACGGCACGACGCAGGCGGCGCGTCAATCTTTCGACCTGATGGTAAAAGTAGGCCAGCAGGAGGGCTCGCCTCACTTGGCGGAGCTGCGCCTGATTCTCGAACCCGGGATTGCGGCGCTGGCCGCATCGCGAATTCAGGAGCCGGAAATTGCAGCGATGCGCGAAGCAGTTGCTGTAATGGATGCTGCGCAGAAAGATCCTGAAGCTTATATCGAAGCGGACCTTGATTTCCATTTGGCGTTGGCGGAAGCGGCAGGGAATCCGCTGATTCTTTCTTTGATCGATTCCATCGTGGGCTTGCTGCGCGAACAACGCATCCGCATCTTCAATGTGGAAGGTGGGCCAGAGCGTGGCCAGATCCATCACAAGCGCATTCTCGAAGCCGTCGAGCGGCACGACGCCGAGCTGGCCCGTAGCACAATGCGCTCGCATCTCGAACAAGTACGAGAAGATTCGAAGGCGCCCACCAGCCGTCCGTCTTCTCTGCGTGCGCAGGCAGTGCCGTTGGGTTCCAAAGTTACCTCGTAGTTTCGCAACCGGTTCAATCACATTTTGAAAGTGGAGGTTTGTTACGGATGGCGAAGCTCGGATTTATCGGCCTGGGAGTCATGGGCAGCCAGATGGTAAACCGACTGCTGAGCAAGGGGCACAGTGTAACCGGCTACAACCGCACTCGCGCCAAGGCGCAGTGGTTGGTTGAAAAAGGAATGCAGTGGGCCGATTCGCCGCGTGCGGTCGCCAGCGCCTCCGATTTTGTTTTCGCCATGGTTACGAACGCGGCGGCTATCACCGCCGTTACCGAGGGTCCTGATGGAATGCTGGCTGGCTTGAGCGCAGGCAAAGTTTTCATCGACATGAGCACTATAAGTCCCAATGTGAGCCGTGCGCTGGCCGCCAAGGTACGGGAGAAGAGTGCGGATATGGTCGACTCTCCGGTATCGGGTAGCGTGATCACGTTGCAGGAAGGAAAGCTCTCGGTAATGGTGGGCGGGCGCCGGGAGACATTCGAAAAAGTGAAGCCGCTGCTCCTCGATATTGGCCCCAAGGTGACTTACGTCGGCGACAACGGCCTGGCGCTTTCGATGAAAATCGCTGTAAACCTGAGCCTCGCGGTGCAGATGCTGGCGTTCTCTGAAGGCGTATTGCTGGCGGAGAAAAGCGGTATTGCGCGGGAGACCGCAGTGGATGTGCTCACTCACAGCGCCGTCGCATCTCCGATGATTCAATATCGTGGACCATTCGTCCTGCAGCCGCCGGAAGAAGCGTGGTTCGATGTCAACATGATGCAGAAGGATATGGTTCTGGCGATGGAATTAGGGCGCCAGCTCGATGTGCCGTTGCCGACCACCGCAGTAAGCAATGAAATTCTGACCGCCGCACGCGGCATGGGCTGGACCAAATACGATTTTGCCTGCATGTTCGATGTGCTGGCCACAATGTCGGGAGTGACTACACCGGTCACCAAAGGGGGCAAGAAAATATGACGACGGCTACCTCCCAGAACGGCGCGCAACAAGCGGCTACGACGGAAAAAGAAAAATGGCTCCATGCCTACCGTCAGATGGTGAGCATCCGTTTGTTTGAAGAGCAAGTGAATGAGGTGTACACGCGCGCTCTAATGCCTGGACTGGCGCACTTATACAGCGGTGAAGAGGCAGTCGCCGTGGGAATTTGCGAAGCTCTGCGCATCGACGACTACATTACCAGCACGCATCGTGGCCATGGGCACTGCCTGGCCAAGGGCGCATCTCCGGACAGAATGTTCGCCGAGTTGCTGGGAAAAGAAGCCGGGTATTGCCGGGGCAAAGGCGGATCGATGCATATCGCCGATCCCGCAACCGGCAATCTCGGCGCCAACGCGATTGTCGGCGGCAGCGTAGGGATCGCGACCGGGGCGGCCTTTGCCGCCAAAACTCTTGGTACCGATCGTGTGGCAATATGCTTCTTCGGAGAAGGCGCGCTCGGTCAAGGCTCGCTCTATGAAGTGATGAACCTGGCCCAGTTATGGAAGCTGCCGGTAATTTACGTTTGCGAAAATAATCTCTACAACGAGTACACGCACTATCAGGAAACCACGGCTGGCACTATCCTCGGCCGCGCCACTGCTTTTGGAATTGAAGCCGCCAGCGTGGATGGTCAGGATGTGCGCGCGGTGCATGACGTCGCCGCGCGACTCATCAAGCGCGCCCGCTCCGGCGCAGGGCCCGCGTTCTTGCAATGCGATACCTATCGCTACAGCGGCCATCACGTCGGCGATATCAATCGCGAGTACTATCGCTCTAAGCAGGAGGAGCATCTCTGGAAGACGGATCGCGATCCCATTCTTGTATTAGCCCGATGGTTGATCGACGAAGGCTATGCCGACTCTGCCGCTCTCGATCGGATCACCTCAGAAGTTCGCACCATCATGGAAGATGCCGTGAAGTTTGCCATTGCCGCACCCTACCCAAACGTCGACGAAGTGGAGAAACACGTGTATGCCTGAGCGCGAACTCACATTTGCGCAGGCGGTGCGAGAAGCACTGGCCGAAGAGATGCGGCGCGACTCTCGCGTGTGCATCATCGGAGAGGATGTCGCTGAGGCTGGCACGCCCTTCAAAGTGCTCTCCGGATTGGTGGAGGAATTCGGCGCGAAGCGCGTGGTGGATACGCCTATCTCGGAAGCGGGTTTCACCGGAGTCGCAGTCGGCGCGGCGATGACGGGCTTGCGTCCGGTGGTCGATATTATGTTCGGCGACTTCATTACATTGACCATGGATCAAATGGTGAACCAGGCGGCAAAGGCGTATTACATGTCAGGCGGGCATTGGAAAGTTCCCATGGTGATGCGCACCACGCTGGGCGCAACCCGGCGCTCGGCGGCGCAGCATTCGCAGTCGCTGCATGCATGGTTCAGTCATGTGCCCGGGCTAAAAGTTGTTTTGCCTTCCACGCCTTATGACGCCAAGGGCCTGTTGAAAGCGGCCATTCGCGACGAGAATCCCGTAGTCTTTTTTGAAGACAAAATGATGTACAAGCTCAAGGGCCCAGTCCCGGAGATTGATTACGCCATCCCGCTCGGCGTAGCGGACGTCAAACGCGCTGGAGATGACATCACTCTTGTCGCGACCAGCAGCATGGTGCAAGTGGCTCTGGGCGCTGCGATCATGTTGGAAAAAGAAGGCATCAGCGCCGAGGTCGTCGATCCGCGAACCACGTGGCCGCTCGATGAAAAAACTCTGATTGACTCGGCGAAGAAAACTTCGCGCGTGATTGTACTGGATGAAGGCTACGGCCGTTACGGTGTCGCTGCCGAACTCGCTGCCGTGATCGCCGAGGGCGCGTTCTATGATCTGGACGCCCCGGTGAAGCGGATGGGAGCGATGCATGTGCCGATTCCGTTTTCTCCGCCACTAGAAGATGCGACGGTGCCGACCGAGCAAACGGTTTTCGATGCCGCACGGGAGCTTTGCGGCAAAAGCAAATGAACCGCCAAGGACACGAAGCATCACGAAATAAAGCTTGGATTTTCTTTGTGTACCTTCGTGGCCTTAGTGGTTGATCGAGGTGTTTTTATGGCATTAAAAACTCATGGAACCATGGCAGTCGATTGGGAACAGCGGATTGATTTCGATCGCTTGCGCCGGGAACGGTTGGCGAAGGCGAAAGCCCTGCTTGCCAAATCCGAGATGGGTGCACTGCTTTGTTTTGATATGAACAATGTGCGTTATCTCACCTCCACGCACATCGGCTCATGGGCCCAAGACAAAGCGAATCGCTTTACACTGCTGCCGCAGAACGATGAGCCGATTCTTTGGGACTTCGGCTCAGCCGCCAAGCATCATCAGTTAAATTGCCCGTGGCTCGGCGAGCGTTCGCGTCCAGGAATTTCCATGCTCCGCGGCGCCATGACTCCGGAGATGGGGCGCGCGGAAGACGTCGCCAAGAAAATTCGTATCGAACTGGAGATGCGCGGCCTGCACAAAGAGCCGGTCGGAATCGACATCATCGAGTTGCCGGTGCTTTTTGCGTTGCAGCGCGAAGGCATTACGGTTGTTGACGGTCAGCAGTTGATGTCGAATGCGCGTGTGATCAAGACGCAGGATGAAATTTCGTTACTCAACACTTCCGCGATGATGGTCGACGCCGCTTACGACAAGCTTTATCGCGCGATGAAGCCTGGATTACGCGAGAACGAAGCTGTGGGTCTCGTGAGCAAAGTGCTCTACGATTTGGGTTCCGAATACGTCGAAGCCGTGAACGCGATCTCCGGCGAACGCTGCAATCCGCATCCACATGTTTTCTCCGATCGCGTGCTGAGGCCAGGCGATCCAGTCTACTACGACATCCTGCATTCCTACATGGGATACCGCACCTGCTACTACCGCTGCTTTACCGTCGGCTACGCTTCGCACGCCATGGTGGATGCCTACAAGCGGTGCCGCGACTATCTTGACGCGGCCATCGAACTAGTGAGGCCGGGACGGACGACCGCCGAGATCGCGGCGGTCTGGCCCAAGGCAGAAGAGTTCGGTTTCCCTAACGAAGAAGCCTGTTTCGCGCTGCAGTATGGCCACGGCATCGGTCTTGCCATCTGGGAAAAGCCGGTCATCAGCCGCCTGGTTTCGTTCGAACATCCGGTAACCATCGAGCCCGGCATGGTATTTGCGCTCGAAACTTTCTGGCCTTCGACCGACGGCTGGAGCGCTGCGCGCATTGAGGAAGAAATTGTAGTCACTCCTACGGGGCACGAGGTAATCACACGCTTTCCTGCCGAAGAGCTGTTGGTGGCGGGCGCGCACTATTTCACCGTCAACGGACCATTGCCTACTACGCGAGAGACGGAGGCAGCGCCCAGCGCGCGTGTGCTCGACATGATCGAGGCCAGCGCCAAAACTGAGCGCGTCGGAGTTTCAGAGTGAAGGTCATAGTGGCAGCCCTTCTCGGATAAAACACTATGGCCTTCAGCGTAGTTATGCCCGCTCTCGAGATGGCGCAGGAAACCGGCAAGCTCATTGCCTGGCGGAAACAGGAAGGCGACCGCGTCACCAAGGGTGAGCCGCTTCTCGAAATCGAAACGGATAAAGCGGTGATGGAAGTGGAAGCGCCCGCCGATGGCATTCTCGCCGGAGTTACAGGTTCGATCGGCACCGATATTCCTGTGGGTCAGACGATTGCCTGGATTGTCGCCCCCGGCGAAAAGGTTCCTGCGGAGAGTGCCTCCGCAGCGGTTATGCATACTGCAAGGGCCGGTTCACAGGGAAAGACGGAATCACACGTGACACCCGTTGCAGCGCATGCTGGCGAGCCTTCTGCCGCTCAGAGCGCAAGAATTTCTCCGAAGGCCAGGCGGCTCGCGAAAGAGTTGGGGATTGACGTTACGACCGTGCGCGGTTCAGGACCGGGCGGAGAAATTCTAGCGTCGGATATAGAAGCGCATGCGGCAGCGCCGATCGCAGCCAGCGGCACATCCGCAAGCGGATCTTTCAGCATTGAAGTTCCGAGTACTCTCGGCCGATTGATGGCCGAACGTACCGCGCAGAGCTGGACGACCGTTCCTCATTTCTTTGTTACTCGGGAAGTCGAAGCGAGCGCGCTGAACGAATATCGCGAGAAACTGGTCGCCGAGATCGAGCGTGGCGCACAGCAGATTCGTGTCACTCATACTGATCTACTGGTAGCGCTTATCTCGCGAGTGCTGCTCAAGCATCCGCGACTGAATTCCAGCTGGACTCCGCAGGGCATTCATCTTCACGATCACGTGAACATGGGTGTGGCCATTGCGGTGAACGACGGCGTAGTCGCAGCTGTAATCCACAACGCGCACATTGCGAGCCTGGCGGAGATCGCCGCCCAACGCCGCGATGTGGCCGATTGCGCGCGCGCCGGGAAGCTGCGCCCGGCTGACATCGCGGACGCCACATTCACCATCAGTAATCTCGGCATGTATCACGTCGATCAATTCAGCGCTATCATTACTCCGCCGCAAGTGGCTATTCTCGCTGTCGGAAGCATCGTCGACAGAGTTGTCGCGGTCGAAGGCAGGCCTGCGGTTCGTCCCATGATGACGCTCACGCTTTCCTGCGATCACCGTGCTGCCGATGGTGCCCGCGCCGCAATGTTTCTGCATGATCTGGCCGAGGTGATTCGTGAGCCGTCGAAGTTTCTGGCGTGAGTTTGCTTCTTCTGCTTACCATTCTTCTGCATAGCTATACAACGTAAGCTGTATTGAGAATCGCAAAAAACTTACAATATCCTGTAAGAGCTGCGATGCTTCGCACACTACTCAGCCAAGCTTGAAAGCCGCCATCCTTAAAATCGCGAAACAACCTCTTCAGATCGAAGAGACTGCCAAGCCTCAGCTGGCAGCAGGGCACGTACTTCTTCGGGTTCGCGCCTGCGGTGTGTGCCGCACCGATCTGCACATTCTCGAAGGCGAGCTGCCGCAACGGAAGAGTCCACTCATCCCAGGGCACCAAATTGTCGGGGATATCGTCGAGGGAGCTACTGCCGTGTTGCCGCTCGGCACACGCGTCGGTGTCTCGTGGATTGGCGGCATTGATGGAAATTGTCCCTACTGTCGCCGCGGCCTGGAAAACCTTTGCGACGCGCCGGTCTATACGGGATACACCGTTGATGGCGGCTATGCCGAGTATGCCACGGCCCGCAACGATTTTGTGTTCAGGCTTCCTCCCGAACTTGACGACCTGCACGCGGCACCTCTCTTGTGCGCGGGGATCATCGGCTTCCGCAGCCTGCGCGTAGCTGGCGTTGAACCGGGTGACCGGGTGGGATTATTTGGCTTTGGCGCGTCCGCGCATCTGGCGATCGCAGTTCTCCGTTCGTGGAACTGTGATGTCTATGTTTCGACGCGTGACGCTTCACACCGCCGCTTGGCTGCCTCTCTGGGTGCGAAGTGGGTCGGTCAGGAAACTGACAAACCTCCCGTTGAACTCGACCGCGCAGTAACCTTTGCGCCCAGCGGCGACGTTGTGATTGCCGCACTCGCTAGCTTGCGCAAGGGCGGCATTGTTGCCATCAACGCGATTCATCTGGATCGAATTCCTCAGTTTGATTACGACCAACTGCTCTGGGGCGAGCGCCAGATTCGCAGCGTTGCAAATATGACACGAGCGGACGCCCGCGATTTTCTAAAGATCGCGGCCGACATTAAGCTGCAGCCAAAGGTTAATGTTTTTCCCCTTGAACAAGCGAACCAAGCCCTGGCTGCCGTCAAGAATGACGCCATCGACGGAGCCGCCGTCATCCTCCCTTAAATCTTTATCCCTTCGTTAAATCACTGTTCCTTGAAAGCTGAAGTACACTCTTGAGATGAAAAAAATCCGCAGCGTTCTCTGCCCTCAGTCTCTGTGCGCATTTTCTCTCGTATTCATTGCATTCGTCCTGGTTGCGGCTTTTAGCGGACGCGCAACGGCGCAAAAGCTGGCTATCACGCTCGACGATCTGCCGCTGAACGGATCACTTCCTCCCGGAGTAACGCGGGTCGAGACTACTAAGAATGTCCTGGAAATTCTGAAGAAGCGGCATGTGCCTCCGGTGTATGGGTTCATCAACGGGAAAAAGCTAGAGGGAAACGAAGACGGTGCAGAGGCTCTGAAGGTGTGGGCAGCGGCTGAACCGTTTGGAAACCATACTTACTCGCACATGGATCTAGAACAAAATCCGCCAGAGGCCTTCGAGCGCGAGATCGACGAGAACGAACCGGTGCTCGAGTTGCTAAGCGGAGACACGAAGGATATCTGGCATTGGTTTCGCTATCCGTATTTGCATGAAGGCGACACGGTGGAAAAGCGCCGTGCAATAAGGGCGTACTTGAAGGCGCACGGCTACAGGATCGCGCAGGTCACTCTCGACTGGGAAGATTATCTATGGAACACCGCCTACGCACGATGCGTGGCGAAAGGCGATAAGCAGTCGATCGAGTGGCTGCACTCAAGTTATTTGAGCACGGCCTCCGAATTTCTCGATCTTGGCCGGGAGCAGGCAAAACTGATTTTTGGCCGCGATATCAACTACGTGCTGCTCATGCATCTGGGCGCCTACAGCAGCACCATCCTGCCGGACGCGCTGGATCTACTCGAGAAGAAGGGATTCAAGCTGGTAACGCTGGAAGAGGCGGAGAGCGATCCAGCCTATGACACCGATCCGGATGTCGGCTTGCACGATGCCGGCACGCTCCTCGACCAGATGATGCAGGTAAAAGGGCTCAAGTACCCGGAGCACGCCGAGAAGCCCTACAAGCAGATCGAGAGCATCTGCCAGTAGAAAAAGTACCGAAAAATCCAGCTGCAAAATTTTGCGCAGCCAAGAATTGAAAAAAGAGTCTTCAGACTCATTGTCTTTCCGTGGCGCAGCCATTAGGATGTCGTGACCTTTGGGGAAGGGTCCAGAATCGTCGGACTCGCCCGGCGACACTGGATTCCGGCAGCGAAATCGTAATTCAAAATGCCACTTCCAACGGTGGTTAGCGTTCGGGCCATCTCGGATGGCCTAGACCGGCTCGCCAGGTTCTGCAAGGTAAAGTCCAGGAGGAACAATGCAGGAGCATTCGAAGTCTTACCCCTCAGCCCACTCCGACCGATTGAAGACGATCGGGCTGAGTGTTGTTGTGCTGACCCTAACGATGTACGCCGTTCTGCCGGCCGCTGCGGCCGACGGACAGTTCATTACGCATAACACACCCGGCTACGTGAAGACCGCTAAAAACCTGGGGACAGAAGATCCCTCGAAAACCATCGAAGTAAGTATCTGGCTGAACCCGCACAACCGCGCCGAGATGGATGCCACGGCGCAGGATCTCTACAATCGCAACTCTCCCAACTACCGCCACTTTCTAACTCGTTCGCAAATCGCTGCGCGCTTCGCGCCCACAACGGACGAAGCTAAGACTGTGCAGGCATTTTTTGAATCGCACAACTTGAAAGTCGTAAAGGTGGGCGGAGACAATTTCTTCGTCCGTGCACGCGGCACGGTCGGAGACGTAGAAAAAGCGTTTCACGTGCAGCTCAACAACTATCAGGTCGGCAGCAAGATCATCCGAGCCAACGCGAGCGACCCCTATGTGGATGGAGTTGCTGGCCCCTTGGTCAGAACGGTTTCAGGACTGGACTCCGGTGAGTATGAGCATCCCGCCATGCAGCGCGGTGCGAATCTTCCCGCTGGCAAATCACAGCTCACCAAAGCGGCCGCTTCACCGTCAGATTCGAGCTTTTATTCTTCGGACTGCTTCGACGGCGTGGTTTCTCGAACATTTTCCACCAACAACGACGGCCAGCTGCCCGTGGGAACCTACACTGGCAATCACCTCAACCTGCAGAGCTTGACCAGCGCAGGTTGCGGCTACACGCCCCAGCCAATCCAGACCGCCTACAATCTAACCGGTTTGTACGCGGAAGGATATACGGGTACGGGCCAGACCATCGTCATACTCGACTGGTGCGGTTCCTCGACGATTCAGTCTGATGCCAACGCATTTTCCGCGATGTTTGGATTGCCGCTGCTCGGACCCTCCAACTTCAACATCATTTACACTCCCACCCAGAGCCTTTGCATCGCCGCGGATCAGGTGGAAATTAACATCGATGTGGAATGGGCGCATGCGATCGCTCCCGGAGCTAACATCGACCTCGTGGTTCCGCCATCCGCCAGCTTCCAGGATGTGAATGAGGCCGAGTACTACGCGGTTAACTACGGGCTGGGCAATTCCGTCTCGGGTAGTTACGGTTCTGTGGAGTCCCTCACACCGGCTTCCGAACTCGACAATGAAAATCTGATTTCCGAAATTGCCGCGGTGTCGGGAATCTCCACCAACTTCTCATCCGGAGATGACGGTGACTATACCGCATTCGGACTTCCGGCGACCGTAAATGCTCCAGCGGATTCGCCGTGGGCAACGGCGGTAGGCGGAGTAAGTCTGGCACTGAACGCGGATAATTCAATCGCATGGCAGTCTGGCTGGGGCAATAACGAAGTGCTGCTGGCTGAAGCGGGATTCGTACCCGATCCGCCGGAAGATTCCGGCTTCTACGCCGGAGCGGGCGGAGGCCCAAGCAACTGCGCTGTGCAGGATAGCAGCGGAGATTGTTTGGCCGGGTTCCCCAAGCCCTCCTTCCAGAAAAACCTGTCAGGAAAATATCGCCAGCTTCCTGATATCGCATGGGTGGCCGATCCGTTCACCGGAGTGGTGATTGCAATCAGCGTTCCGGGCCAGGTTCCAGAGCAGGTTTGGCAGGTGTGGGGAGGCACGAGCGTGGCTTGCCCAATGTTTGCCGGGCTCTGGGCAATTGCTAACCAGGAAGCGGGCGCGCCGCTTGGCCAGGCTGCGCAGTATCTCTATACGATGCCGAAGGGAACAATTACTGATGTCGTTCCGGTAAGTTCGGCACACAACGTAAAGGCCTCGATCGTCGAGTCCACCGGGACCAACAAATACACACCGGCCCAGGTACTTGGCGGCCTAACCCCCGCAACGCCCGGAAGTTTCGTCAGCGCGCTGTGGGATTATCCTTCCCTTGAAGACACCGCCGTGGTGGTGTCTTTCGGCATGGATTGCTCGGCTCTACCCGCCAGTGATTTTGACGGGACGCCCTGCAACAGTTCGACTGCATTGAAAACCAAAGTCGGCTGGGACAACGTAACCGGCATGGGAACGCCGAACGGACGAGCGTTCGCCGATTTCTTCAAACCCGCAGCTACCACCACGGTGAAATAGGCTGGAGTGGTACGAACCTTAGCCTCCGCTGTCCGCAAGGGCGGCGGAGGTTTTGTTTTTCCCGCCGCGGAAATATTGTGCTCCTGCTCCTCTATAATTACCAAACCCTTCTATGAGTGTCTTTCTAGACCAGATCATCGCAGCCACGAGGCGAAAAGTGGTTGACGCAAAAGCGGCAGCGGATACGCAGCGATTGGAACAGCGAGCGGAACGGCATGTGCCGCGCGGCTTTCGCCGGATGCTGGAAGAAAAAAGCGGATCTGGCATAGCCGTGATCGCGGAATTGAAGAAGGCGTCGCCATCGAAGGGATTGATCCGGGCCGAGTTTTCTGCGGCCGATTTGGCAAAGGAGTTGGAAGCAGCGGGTGCAGCTGCACTCTCAATCTTGACGGATGAGGAATTTTTTCAAGGTTCTCTGGAAAATTTGCGGAAGGCTTCTGCGGCAGTCAAGGTACCGTGCCTTCGCAAGGATTTCATTGTGGATGAATTTCAGTTACTCGAGGCGCGGGCGAATTTGGCGGATGCGGTATTGCTGATCGTCGCGGCCTTGTCACCGGCCGAGTTAGCGGAACTGGCGCGCGCCGCGCGGTCGCGCGAGCTGGATGTTTTGTGCGAAGTACACGATGAAGAAGAGTTGCAGCGTGCTTTGGACGTAGGATGCAATTTGATCGGAGTGAATACGCGTGATCTTAGAACGTTTAAGGTGCATCCGGAAACTGCATTTCGGCTGGCGGAGCGGCTTCCGAAAAATGTAGTGCGCGTAGCGGAGAGCGGGATTCGCTCCGGGGAAGATATTGCGCGGTTGCGTGACGCAGGATATCAGGCGTTTTTAGTTGGAGAATCCCTGATGCGCGCCGAACAGCCGGGAGTAGCGCTCCGGGAGTTAATGGAAGGAATACCGGCTCGCGCGTGAAGGACTGAGCGCCGGGCGTGTGACAATTTCTGGACAACCTTTTTCATGACTTGGGTGAAAATTTGTGGGATGACGAATTTGGAAGACGCGCTCACGGCGGTAGACGCGGGAGCGGATGCCGTGGGATTTGTATTTTACGAGAAGAGTCCGCGGAATATTAGGGTCGAGGTAGCGCGCCAGATTGTGCAGGAGTTGCCAGAGGGCGTGGAAAAAGTGGGAGTCTTTGTGGATCAATCTGCGCAACAGGTCACCGATATTTCAGATCGTGTCGGGTTGAGCGCTGTGCAAGTGTATCTTCTGGATTCTGATGGTGCGCGGTTTTTCGCTGATCTTCCGCCGAACAAGAAACGCCGTACGTTCCTTGCGATCCCAGGTGAACGAGTTACTTCCGGAGAAGCTTTTGAGATTTCCTTTTTCCGCGAGTTTCTGAGCCGTACCAGCGCGCTTTTTCTGGATTCGGGAAATCGACAACAGCCTGGTGGAACGGGAAAAGTTTTTGATTGGCGCCGCGCCGCGGACACAGTGAAGGCGATAAGCGAAATTATTCCGATCGTAATCGCAGGCGGACTATCGACGCAGAATGTGGGCGAAGCAATTGACGTCTTTAATCCCTGGGGAGTCGATGTGGCTTCGGGAGTCGAAGCTCGACCAGGAAAAAAAGATTCGGGAAAGGTGCGGGCGTTTGTAAGGGCAGTCCGCGAAGCAGATCGGAAGGCGAGTTAGAGATGGCGACGGTTCCAAAAGCGATCAAAGCCAAAACGCACATTCCTGCCGCTGAGAACGCGGCGCGGCTAGGGTCCGCTCGAGTGTCCGTTCGGGTGAATGAACCCGGCCGCTTCGGCGTCTACGGGGGGCGCTATGTTCCGGAAACCTTAATGGCGGCGCTGGAAGAACTGGAGCGCGAGTACGAAAAGGCGAAACGAGATCCGAAATTCAAGAAACGGCTGGAAGATTTGCTGCGGACGTACGCAGGTCGTCCCACGCCGCTTACGTTTGCGCGCCGCCTTACGGAGAAGTTGGGCGGAGCGAGGATTTATTTAAAGCGTGAAGATCTGCTCCACACCGGGGCGCACAAGATCAACAACTGCCTGGGACAGGCGCTGCTGGTGGAGCGCATGGGCAAGCGTCGCGTGATTGCCGAGACCGGCGCGGGACAGCACGGCGTAGCCACGGCGACCGTGTGTGCGCTACTTGGATTCGAGTGCGTCGTCTACATGGGCACCGAGGACATGCGGCGGCAGGAGCTGAATGTGTTCCGCATGCGGCTGCTGGGAGCGGAAGTGCGTGGAGTGACCTCTGGATCGCGCACGCTGAAAGACGCGATCAATGAGGCCATGCGCGACTGGGTTACGAATGTGCGGACTACGCATTATTTATTGGGCAGCGTGCTCGGGGCGCATCCGTATCCCACCATGGTGCGTGATTTCCATCGCGTGATTGGGCGCGAAGCACGGGCGCAGGTTCTGAAGGCGGAAGGGAAATTACCGACCGCGATCATTGCCTGTGTGGGTGGAGGATCGAACGCGATCGGAATTTTCTTCGACTTTATAAAGGATGAAAAAGTTCGCCTGATCGGCGTGGAAGCAGGCGGCCGCGGCCCAGCGCTCGGCGAACACGCGGCGCGCTTCCGCGGAGGATCGCCGGGAGTTCTGCAGGGCACCTACTCTTACGTGTTGCAGGATGCAGCGGGGCAGATTGCGAATACGCATTCGATTTCGGCAGGCCTGGATTATCCGTCGATTGGGCCAGAGCATGCGGCGCTGCGTGAGGTGGGGAGGGCGGAGTATGGCCCTGCATCCGACGCGGAGGCGCTCGAGGCGACCACTTTGTTGGCGCGGACCGAGGGTATCATTCCAGCGCTTGAGTCTGCGCATGCCATCGCGGAAGTGATGAAGCGGGCGCCCGGCATGAAAAAATCGGATGTGGTGATTGTGAATGTTTCCGGACGCGGAGATAAGGATATCGGGATTATGCGGGAAAGCTTAAAACTCGATTGATGGTTGACGATTTGTGATTGTTGATTGCGAGGCGCAAGCAGTAAAGTCATGAGGTCATCAATCATCAATCATCAATCAGCAATCAACAATTTCTCTTCATGCCTTTATCTTTTTACAAAAAGCCGGCGCTGGTTGTATATGTCACGTGCGGCGATCCGGATCTCGCGACCACGCGTGCGATCGTGCTGAATGCGATTGAAGCGGGGGCGGATGTGATCGAGCTCGGCGTGCCGTTCAGCGATCCGGTGGCGGATGGTCCGGTGATTCAGCGTGCCAGTGAGCGCGCGCTGAGGCAGGGGACTACCTTGTCGCAAGTACTCACCCTGGCTGCGGAGGTGCGGCAGCAGGCGCAATCCGCGGGTATCGTCGTGTTTTCATACTTGAATCCCATCCTGCGGATGGGAATAGAGAAGTTTTGCAAGGTGGCGCGGCATGCGGGAGTAGACGGAGTGCTGGTAACCGATTTGCCGGTGGAAGAAGCGGGTGAGTATCTTCGAGCCATGCGTACGCATGATTTGGCGCCGATATTCCTGGCGGCGCCCACAAGTCCGGATGAGCGTCTGCGGCGAATTGCGCAAGCTTCCCGCGGATTCGTGTATGCCGTCTCTCGCACCGGAGTGACCGGAGCCCGTCAGCAATTGGCGGCGGACGCCGAAAAGCTGGTGCGGCGCCTGCGACTTTTGACCAAGCTGCCAGTGGCCGTAGGTTTTGGAATTTCAAACGCCGGGCAATTTGCCGAAGTGGGTGCGTTTGCAGATGCAGTGGTTGTAGGCAGCGCCGTTGTTGAAACGATCGAGCGCAATCGGGGCCGTGAAGCGGAGGCAGTTGGCAAATTCGTGGCGAAGCTTACAGCAACCAGCTGCCTGCCTTTAGCTTAAAGATCGAAATCTTTATAAATGAGCAAAGTGCAACAAGTTGGCTTTCATGGACATCGCAGATTGGCGAAAGAAAATTGATGAGCTCGACGGGCGACTGGTGGAATTGCTGAGCGAACGCGCTCGTGCGGCAATCGAAATTGGGCGATTGAAAAGAGAGACGAATTTGCCGGTCTACGAACCGGAGCGCGAGCGGATTGTATTTGAGAATGTGCAACAGATGAATTGTGGTCCGCTGCCGGGGCGCGATCTGGTGCGAATCTATGAGCGGATCATGGATGTGATGCGGAATATTCAAAAAAAAGGAATCGGCGTGAAAGTGGAAGATACAAAGGCGGAGACCGAGCTGGATTCGGAAGCGAATGATTGAGCCGGTTGTTTACTGTGGCGTTCGCTGGTGCGGAAATGAAATCAGGATTGCTCGCTTCACTCGGAACGACAGGCAGTAGGGGCAGATAGAAGCTACGCGCGGCAGAGTATTTCTATGATTGTAGCGATGCAGGAAATAGCGGATGAGACCCAGATTCAGCAGGTGATCGAACACCTGGTGAAGATTGGATTCGAAGTGCACCGCTCCACCGGAGCACGGCAGACCGTGCTGGGCGCAGTGGGAGCGGGAATCGATTTCGATATTCGCAATCTCGAATTGCTGCCCGGCGTGCAGGAAGTCCATCGCATCAGCTCTCCCTATAAACTGGCCGGGAAAAGTTTTCGCCCGGAAGGGACGATCGTCAAGCTGGCAAATGGAATCGACATTGGCGGAAACGAAGTAGTCGTAATGGCTGGGCCTTGTTCGGTGGAATCGCGCGAACAGCTGTTCGCAACCGCCGAAGCGGTCTCGCAAGCTGGAGCAAGAGTGTTACGCGGCGGGGCGTTCAAGCCGCGGAGTTCTCCTTATTCGTTTCAGGGCCACGGGGAAGATGCGCTGAAACTGATGCGCGAGGCCGGGGAGAAGTTCAAGTTGCTGGTGATCAGCGAGGTAATGGAAATCTCGCAGATTCCGATGATGCTTCCCTACGTCGATATTCTGCAAGTTGGAGCCCGCAACATGCAGAACTTTAATCTGCTGCGCGAGTTGGGCAAAGTTCGCAAGCCCGTGCTGCTGAAGCGCGGAATCGCGGCAACTTTGGAAGAACTGCTGCTCTCGGCGGAATATATTATGGCGGGCGGAAATTACGACGTCATCCTGTGCGAGCGTGGCATTCGCACATTCGAAACTTACACGCGCAACACGATGGATATTTCGGCAATTCCGATTATTCACAAGCTCTCGCATCTGCCGATGACGGCGGACCCATCGCATGGCACGGGGCGCCGCGATAAAGTCGCGCCCATGGCGCGGGCTTCTGTGGCAGCCGGGGCCGACGCTTTGCTGATTGAAGTGCATTGCGATCCTAATAAGGCGTGGTCCGATGGAGCGCAGTCGCTGTTTCCCGAGCAATTCGCCAAGCTGATGGATGAGTTGCGGATGATTGCCCCGGCGGTGGGAAGAAAAATTTCATAGATGGTGAAGGAAAGAGAGAGGGCAATTGTTGATTTCTGATTATTGATTGCTGATTAAAATCATTGCGTTGATGCGTTCTGAATCAACAATCAGAAATCAGCAATCAACAATTCCCACACGGCGCCTCCGGTCTGCGCGGTCAAATCTGATGCCAATTCGTCAAATCACGATCATCGGCACGGGCTTGATTGGCGGCTCATTTGCGCTGGCGCTGCGGAAGCGTCGATTCCTTGGGCGCATCGTGGGCTGCGATCGGGAGTCGGCGCTGAAGCGGGCGAAAATGTGCGGCGTGATTGACAGCGGATTCTGCGAACCCTCCGATGCCGTGCGCGGCAGCCAGTTAGTGGTGCTGGCAACACCCGTTCTGGCGATTGTGGATTTGATTGGGCGATTGGGCCCTGCATTGCCCGCCAGCACGCTGCTCACCGATGTGGGAAGCACGAAGGCTGCTGTTGTTCAACAAGCGCTCAATGTGTTTGGGAAAAATGCCGGGCTGCGGTTTCTGGCCGGGCATCCCATGGCCGGGAAAGAAAACAGTGGTGTCGAGTACGCCGATGCTGACTTGTTTCAGAACGCGGTTTGGTTTCTGACGCCGCTGCCCGGACAAAATCTGCACGCCGGATTGTTCGCGGAGTTTGCGGGATGGATCGATCAGATTGGTGCGCGCATCGCGATGCTGCCGGCGGAGGAACACGACCGGCTCTGCGCCTGGATCAGCCACCTGCCACAGATGATTTCAACCGCGCTGGCCGCGGCTCTAGTAGAGGAGTTTGGCGACGAGGCGCGATTGCTTCCGGCGGGCGGACGTGCCTTGAAAGAGATGACGCGAATTTCTGCGAGTCCATATTCGATGTGGCGCGACATCGCCATCAGCAACCAAAACAACCTCGCGGATGCTTTGTTCAAAGTGGAACAGAGACTGGCCCATATTCGAGAGAATCTTGCGACTCGCCAACTCGCTGAAGAATTTGAACAAGCGCACGAATTGAAGAAGAGTCCAGGAAGAAGCTAGAAATGAGCGATTGCTGATTTGTTGATTTCTGATTGTTGATTGAACTTCATTCTTAGCTGGCTCTTAATCAGCAATCAACAATCAACAAATCAACGATCAGCAATCAACAAGTCAGCAATCAACAAGTCAGCAATCAGCGTTCCCTGTTTCTCCCTGGTGGCTTTCATTTAGAATTCGGACAATATGAATAAAGTTGTGGCCGGCGCAGATGAGGCGATTCGCGATGTTGGCGATGGCTCGAGCATTATGCTGGGCGGATTTGGGCTGTGCGGGATTCCGGAAAACCTGATTCGCGCACTGGTGCGGAAGGGATCGAAAAACCTTACCACTATGAGCAACAACGCTGGCGTAGACGGCCTCGGCGTCGGTTTGCTGCTGGCCGCGGGCCAGATTCGTCGGCACGTTGGCACCTACGTGGGTGAGAACAAGCTTCTGGAGTCGATGGTGCTGTCCGGGAAAATCCAGCTCGATCTGGTGCCGCAGGGGACTTTTTCCGAGCGCATTCGCGCCGCTGGCGCGGGCATTCCAGCGTTCTTCACTCCTACCGGGGTCGGCACGATAGTTGCAGAAGGAAAAGAGACGCGTGAGTTCGATGGGCGGATATACGTGATGGAGCGTGCTCTGCACGCGGACTTTGCGTTTGTGAAAGCCTGGAAGGGCGATCGCATGGGCAATCTGGTTTACCGCAAGACAGCGCGGAATTTCAATCCCATGATGGCTACCGCGGGCAAAGTTACGATTGCAGAGGTTGAGCACTTAGTCGAGGCCGGTGAATTGGACGCAGACTCAATCCATACTCCTTCGGTTTACGTGCAGCGGATTTTTCAGGGAGAGCTGTACGAGAAGAGAATCGAGAAGCGGACGCTGAGTAACGCTAGTTGATAGCACGAGCATCCAGTACCCGGCACTCTGAAAGACAAGGCAATGAATATGCCTGGAAAAGACGTTGAGAAGCGCGAGCGGATTGTGAATCGCATTGCCCGTGAATTGCAGGATGGGTTCTATGTGAACCTGGGAATCGGCATGCCTACTCTGATTGCAAATCATGTTCCGCCGGGGACGGAAGTGATTCTTCAATCCGAGAATGGGATGCTCGGCATCGGCCCGTATCCGGCAGAGGGTGAGGAAGACTGCGACTTGATTAACGCAGGGAAGGAGACCGTCAGCGAGATGGCGGGAACCTCGTATTTTTCCAGCGCGGATTCGTTCGCTATGATCCGCGGCGGTCACGTTAACCTGAGCGTGCTGGGCGCGATGGAAGTGGATGAGGAAGGCAATCTGGCGAATTGGATGATCCCGGGAAAAATGGTGAAGGGCATGGGTGGCGCCATGGATCTGGTCGCCGGGGCGCGCCGCGTCGTGGTGGCCATGGAGCACACCACGCGCGAAGGTGAGCCGAAGATTCTGAAGAAATGCACCCTGCCGCTTACCGGGGTGAAAGTCGTGGATACGATTGTGACGGAGATGGCCTATATCCGCGTGACGGATCGTGGATTAGTACTAGATGAAGTCGCTCCGGGGTTAACAGCAGAGGATGTGCAGCGGGCGACAGGGGCCAGGTTGCTGGTCAGCGAGGACTTGAAAGTGATGGAAAGTTAGCCCTGCGTCCGCAATCAGGCCCAGATCATCCTGCTTCGTCTAGATTCGGAACGGCGCCGCCAGCAACCGGAACGGAAGCGTGATGGCAAGGAAGACGACTTCCAGAACCCCGTGAACCGCGACGCCTACGATGCGGAATGGCAGTAGCAACAGCCACATAAACGGATAGGCAACAAGCGCCAGCAGCGCCAGTGGCCAGCAGATCACCAAGAGCAGGCACCATAGGAGGAAAGTAAACATGTGGGACCCTCCTTCTGTTCCTTCCAATTAACTGTACGGACATAAAGCGGGGAAAGTTCCATCTGAGAATGCCTCGCAGCAGAGCGGCTGTGGAAAAGGTAGGGATCCTTCGACTGCGGTTGCGCTTCGCGATCGCGAAGCACAATCCTCGCTCAGGATGACAAGTACTCAGGCTGACAAACAGATGGCGTTATTCGTAGCGCAACGCTTCGGCAGGAAGAGTTCTACCTGCCGACCACGAAGGATAAAGCGTGGCGATAAATGAAACCCCGATCGCAACAACGGCGACCAGCACGCCATCCATGGGCCGCGGTGCGAAAGGAACGTAGTCGATGGAATAAACCTCTGGCGACAGAGAAATAACGTGGTAGTGTCCTCCGGCATAGGAGATGGCATAACCGAGCAACAATCCTATGGCGGTGCCGATTACGCCGATCAGCACTCCTTGAGCAATAAAAATATTTCGCACCTGCGCCTTGCGCGTGCCCATCGACATCAGCACCGCGATGTCTTTGGTTTTTTCCATGACCATCATGATCAGCGAAATCAGGATGTTCAAAGCGGCGACGAAGACGATCAGTCCGATGGTGATGAAGGTGACCAGTCGTTCCAGGCGCAGCGCGTGAAACAACGCCTGATTTTGCTCCATCCAGTTCGTGGTCATGAAGCCCTTGCCTGCCGCGTCTTCGAGTTTGCGAGAAACTTCATCGGCTTTGTAGATGTCGTCGATCTTGAACTCGATGACTGAGATGAGATCGCCGAGGCCGAACAGGCGTTGGGCGTCGGAAAGGCGAGTGAATGCCCATGAGGAATCGTAATCGTAGAAGCCGGAATTAAAAATCCCTACCACGCGGAACCGGCTGTATTTCGGCACCATCCCAAAGGGAGTCAGCTCACCTTGCGGACTCGTCACCAGTACTACCGAGCCAACGGTCGCGCCCAGATTGTCGGCCATATCTTTGCCGAGAATGATCGGCGGCATGGCGGCTACGCGCGCGTGCACGCCGGCGAGAGAATCGGGAGATTCGTCCGATTCGGTAGCTTCCCCGCCTGCGGAATCCTTCTGTGCCTCAGGCTGAGTCGAGTTCTGCTCAGTTTCCGGAGATGTTTCTTCAAGCGCAGCCGCCGAACCTTCTTTAATAGTGTTGAGCAGATCGCCAACCCGTCGCTCGTCGGCTGGAATCATGCCTTTCAGGACAGCACCGCGGGCTCGAGGTCCGCGCGAGATAAGCACTTGCTCAAAGATTGCCGGGGCGGCAGCGACTACGTGAGGTTGTTTTGACAGGCGCTCAAGCAGCGGAGGCCAGTTCTTGATGCCATCGTCGGCCACGCGCAGCAGGCTGATATGGGAAGTGGATCCGATCAGGCGCTCCTGCAGATCCTGGCGAAAGCCGTTGTTGATGGCTAGAGCGACGATGAGCGAGGCGACGCCGGCGGACACTCCGACAATCGAGATGCCGGTGATAATGCCGATAAAGGCCTGTCGCCGTTTGGCGCGCAGGTAACGAGTCGCGATAAAGAGTTCGAAGCGCATGCTGGCTTTTATCTGTTTGCTCTCAGCTTTCGCCAAGTCGGATTATAACTACTGCTTTGTCCGCGTGCGGAGTTCCACGCGTGAACGCTTCCACGCGGAGATCGCTGAGAACGGCCGCGGAGGGACGCAGAGGAAGAGCGATTCGCGCGGACAAATCATATTGTTATTTTCGGCAGCACCGCGGGCACGCTCGATCGATATTGCCGATATTTTTCTCCGAACCGTTTCTCCAGTTCTCTGTCTTCCATCTTGATCATGACTGCTCCGGTGGCGGTCGCGAATGCTGTCAGCGCCCAGCAGACCGCCAGTCCCGTACCCAGACTCCAGGCCAGCATTTCGCAGAGGTGGCCCAGATAGACAGGATGGCGCACGTAAGCGCGAACGCCGGTGGTGGTGAGGTGTTGCTGGTTTTGTCCGCGGAGCACTTCAGGCAGTCCGCCCAATTGCGCCAGAGTGAATTGGTTGCGAGACAGCTTGTAGAGAAGCAAACCCGCGCCGAACAATCCGATCGCCGGAATCCACGTCCAGCGCCGTTCATAGAACACTACCCCGTGCCACGGTGCAGTGAACACTGCCGCGGTCGCCCACATCGCGATCCACGTTGGCAGAAGAATTCTGTAGGGCGACTGCTTTCTGGAACGCCAAAAATCTGCCCGCGGATGAATCAGCAGCCAGAATGCCGGAATCGTCGAATAGATGACACAAGCGATCCACGCGACGTTTCGCAACAACACGGACATAAATAGATTCTAGCGCCTGCGTGCCACCGATCCTGCAAGTGCTATCGTTCTATGGCACATTACACAATAGAAGATCATATTCGAAATCGATGCCGCCCTCCGCAGACTCCAGAGCTGGACGCATAGCATTCACGCATCCTGACTTCGTACTGTTCGAAATTGCGCGCTTCCTGATTGTCAGCGCGGTCGAGATGCAGGCAGTTGCCGTAGGATGGCAGGTCTATGACATCACCAAGCGCGCCCTAGACCTGGGCCTCGTAGGGTTGGCGCAGTTTCTCCCCGGAATTCTGTTATTTCTTGTTTCCGGCCACGCCTCTGACCGCTTTGATCGGCGCAAGGTTCTCGGAACTTGCTATGCGGGATATGCGGTTTGCTCGGGCCTTCTACTGGTCTTAGCCGTGCGGGGCACGCACGCCGTGCTGCCAATTTATCTGGTGCTCATTCTTCTGGGCGTCGTGCGCTCATTCAACGGAACCGCGAGCCGCTCGATTTTGCCGCAATTGGTTCCTGAAGAACATTTCTCCAATGCCGTGGCCTGGAATGCCACGACTTTTCAGGCTGCGACGATTATCGGGCCCTCGCTCGGCGGCATCCTGTACGCCGCGTTTCGCGGACCATCAGCAGTTTATGCAGTTGCGATGATTACTGCCATGGGCGCACTCGTGTCGGCGTTCCGCATCAAGACGCGGCCACAGTTGCGCCGTCGCGAGCCCATGACGTTAAAAACAGTGTTTGCCGGATTGCACTTTATCTGGCGTGAAAAGCTAATCCTGGGCGCGATCTCGCTTGATCTGTTCGCGGTTCTTCTGGGCGGTGCGGTCGCTCTGCTGCCCGTTTATGCACGGGAAATTCTGCACACTGGTCCATGGGGATTAGGCTTGTTAAGGACCGCTCCCGGCGTGGGCGCCGCTGTGATGGCCGTCGCGCTGGCGCACAGGCCGCTTCGAGGGCGCGCGGGCCCGTTGTTGCTGTGGTCGGTGGCCGGCTTCGGCGTCTGCACCATTCTTTTTGGCGTTTCGAGCAGCCTGGCGCTGTCACTCATTGCACTGATCTGCCTCGGCGCAGCCGACATGATCAGCGTGATCATCCGCGCCACGCTGGTGCAGTTGCGCACGCCAGACGAAATGCGCGGGCGCGTGATGGCCGTGGACATGGTTTTTATCGGTACATCCAACGAACTGGGGCAGTTCGAGTCTGGATTGACAGCGCAGTGGTTTGGTAGCGTCCCAGCCGTGGTGCTGGGAGGTGTCGGAACTTTATTGATAATCGCGCTCTGGGCCTGGATCTTCCCTGATCTGCGGCGTCTTGGGCCGCTCGACGCGGTAAAAAAGGCGCTGGCGGAGAGTGATATGGAAGAGGGCGAAGGTCTGACATAGAAAATCCGCGCGCGAGCATTTCCTGCTCTTCCTTCCATACTTTACAAAAAACTCGACAACCTGCCGCAATAGGCGCTCATCTGAATCCGGTACGATCGTTGAGTAAAGACTGTAAGTTTTCCCTGTACTGAGCTGCGCAGCCACCCTCGTCTTCTGTAAAGCAGCAGATCCGGCGGCCGCGAATCTGTAAATGCTGCTATATCTCTAAACTTTAGTGTACGAGGCGAAATGAACGAACTCCGCCGAACGATTGAAGTTACTGACCACCCAACCGCCTTCGAGGTCGGTTGCCAACAGCTCAGTAGTTTAGCGGCAGCGCCGGTCGACAACCGAGCTATGCTGGCGAACCAGCAATTGATTCCGTCATTCTTTGTGGTTGGGCCGCCGCGAACTGGTAGCAGCTGGCTGCACGAAATCTTTCGTCCGCACACTTCGTTGCCCAGTCCCTCGAAGGAGACGAGATTTTTCGATACCCACTTTCATCTTGGGATGAACTGGTATCTGGCTCACTACGGAAAGTCAGGTGAGCCGCATCGCAGAGGAGAAGTGGCGCCCACTTATTTTGCCTCGGCCGAGGCGCGCGAGCGGATAGCACTGACGGCTCCGCAGGCGAAAATTGTTTGTGTGTTCCGCCACCCGGTGGATCGAATCGTGTCGCTGTACCGGGTGAAGCGCGCCTACGGCTGGATTCCGTGGAACCTTGCGGAGGCGATCGAGCGCGACTCCGAACTGATGGAATCCAGCAGATACGCCACCACCCTCAAACTGTGGCAACGGTCATTCGGTCGCGAGAATGTGCTCGCCGCGGTTTACGATGATCTTCGGGAAGATCCGCAGGCCTTTGTCGATTCCATTGCAGATTTTATCGGCCTCCCACGCTTCCCGCTCGCAGACTGGCAATATGGATTCGTGCACGATTCCGAGCGGATGACCCAGCCTCGCAGTTACTACCGCACCCGCACCGCGACGATGCTTGCGAACTGGTGCAAGGCACGGCGTATGGATCGCGTAGTCAGCGCAATCAAACATTCGCCTCTTCGTAAGCTCGTGTTGGGCGGAGGAGCGCCGTTCCCTAAACTGTCGGAAGAATTGCTGATTCAACTCCACGAAAAGCTTCAGCCGGAGATCGAGGAGCTTGAAGGGATGCTGCAGCGCGATCTTTCCGCCTGGAGATTATGGAAGCCGGCATTCCAGCATGACGATAAAGTCTATTTGCCGTGAATTACCGTTTTAGCCGCGCCCATATTGTCGTATCGGTCGTAAACGCGTACCACGACCACATGCTCTGAAGAAGCGGCGCCATCTTTCGTAGCTTCGGGCGTAGCCTTGAAATCGTAATTCTCGGTCTTTGCGTCGGAGAGCTGGCCGACCGGTTCCACGTAGTTCCATTCGCCGGCATCGACAGAGTATTCGGCGCTTTTGATGGGAGAAAAACCGTCCACTGCGCGGAACGTGACGTGAATCAGCTCGCCTTCTGCAGTCGCGGACAAATTCTCGATGCGTGGTGGCGTCGTATCCACCTCGAAGCGGCGGCTTTCTCTGGATGCGGTCAAGGCCTCGCCTGGCGAGTGCGATGGAGCATCGGACGCGACCACCTTCACCACGTAGCCGCCGTCCGGCAACAGGCTGGCATCGAAGGAATATGCCTTGTCAGCGATATCGTCTTTCAGCAGCAACCAACGCTTCTGGCCGTCGCCGCGATAGTAGATGGAGTAAACCAGCTGGTCGTCGTTCTCATCGTGCACGCTCCACTTCACTCCGATGGAATCGCGGTCATGGGAACTCGGAGTGGGAGTTTCGAAATGCGATCCCGATGTGCTGGACGAATCCGAGCCCAGGCTGCCGCCCGAAGTTTTTGGCAGGGGCTGATACTTCACGCCAACCTGCACGGTCACGTCGTCAATGACCGGCGCCACGTTCTTGGGTAGATAATTGAGAGCCACGCTATCCACAAGCGGCGCAGGATTGCCTGTATGTAATACAGCCTTCCATTGCGCGTAACGTGCGGCGGGAATTCCGGTTTCGTCGTCTTTTCCCAGATCGATCTTTTTCCACGGGCTCCAATTGCGGTCAGGATTATCTACGTTGCCGCTGCGGGCAAATAGATCGACGTTGCCTACGCCGCGAAACTCAACGCGCCCCCAGCGCGAAAAAATTCTTGCATCAAAAACGTCGCTCTCGTATGTGCCTTGCGGTTCGGGGCCCGGACCCAACACAAACACCTTTCCCAGATTGCTGGTCGCCGCGTAGATTCCTCCGCCCGGCGCCTTGGCAAAGGCCGTCACCTGCGAAGCTGCCGCTTTGAGCAAGTCAGAAAAATCATCCAGCCCGGTGATGGCAAAAACGTGGCCACGATTTCCCGTACCGGCCAGCAAATGTTCCTGAGAATCAAAAGCCAGCGCATAAACGATATCTTCGTGAGATGTCCACAAGCGGGTTGGAGACCCATCCGGAGCGATACGGTAAACATCGGATCCGCCGTTCGATCCGCCGGCCGGAAATGGAAATGGACCGGTAATAGCCGGCGCTGCAGGCGCGGTGGTGATTGTCATGCCCGGAACTTGCGGCGCGCCGGCTCCGGGTGTACCCGAAGCCATCGACAAGAGCGCGGCCATGCCCGAAGAACCGGTTCCGCTTCCGCCCCGCTTTTCGCCGACTGCTGCCGCGTAGATATTTCCCGCACGGTCCAGCGCCAGGGCTGTGATCTCCTTCTTGGGAGCACTGTAGAGCACAAAACCCTCACCCGCGGGAGAAATGCGGTAGATCAGACCGCTGCCGTCGGAGCCCGCGATCAAATTCTGTTGCGCGTCGAATGCCAGCACCCGGATGTGGGTTTCGTCGCTCTTGAAAAAAACGGAATGTTCGCCTTTGGGCGTAACCCGGAAGATTTCGCCGTGATCGCCGGTAGCTACGTACAAGTTGCCGGACTTATCCAGAGCCAGGTCCCAGATATATTTCGTGCCCGGTTCGAAATAGACAGACGAACTCCACGACGTATCCACGCCGAGTTTCGAGATGTCGTTGTCAGCAGCCGCTGCATGCGATGCTTCCGTTTTCGCAGCTGTGGAGTCGCGCTCGTGCTCGATTTTGTAAACCTTGCCATCCGGGGCGGTAGCCGCATAGATCGCCTCGCCGGGGCCAATCTGCAGCGCTTGCACTTGCAATTCTTTGGGTTCAAAGATGATGATCGCTTTACCATCCGGGGTAATGCGATACACGCGGGCTGGAGCGCCCGCCGCAGCATATACGTTGCCTGCGTCGTCAGCGGCGATCGCCCAGATGTAAGTGGAGGGCGTGGCATAAAGGCTCTTAAATGTAGGCGCCAGTTCCAGGCCGCCGGCACTGCGAATGGCCACGCCTGTAGCGGTGCCTTTAATCAGTTCGTCGAATTTTGACTGCTCCCAGGTGCGTGTGCCCTCGGCAAATGCCGTCAGAACCAGACCGAATCTGCTGAAGCTGGAAAGAAGAAAAGCGGTAAGAAGAAGGAAGCAAAACTTTCGCGCGCTGTGCAAAATCAGACCTCGAAACTTCGTGGTGACGATAGAAGTGATCAGATAAATTCAGGGTACCATGGCCGCAGGTTCCGGAGCGAAGGCTGAGACAGGCGCAGGCCGCGCCGCAGGCCGATTCTCCGTGGTATCGTAGAATTCCATGGACGCTCCGCGCCAGGATCTACTGAGCCTACTCGCCTACAAATCTTTCCGTTTGGGTGAGTTTAAGCTCTCGTCCGGTGGTATCAGCGACTACTATATCGACTGCCGTACCACAACCCTCGATGCCAAGGGCGCGCGCCTTACCGGACAAGTATTTTTCGACCAAATCCGACAGCGGGGATGGAAGCCGCAAGCCGTCGGCGGACTCACCATGGGCGCCGACCCTATTGTGGTCGCCGTCTCAGTAGTGAGCGGCGAACTGCAGGGATTCCTGGTGCGCAAGGCGGAAAAGCAGCACGGTACAGGTCAGCGCATCGAAGGCTTTCGCGAGAAAGGCGCCCGCGTGGTGATTGTCGACGATGTTTGCACGACCGGCGCTTCCACGGTACAGGCTATCGAGGCTGCCCGCGAATTTGGATTCCAGGTGGTCGGGGTTATGTGCCTCGTGGAGCGCGAGGAGGCTAAGGGAAGACCAAACGTCGAGAAAGCAGCGACGCCCGCGCCTTTCGTGTCGATCTTCACCGCGAGTGATGTGCGCGCCGAGCACATTCGACAGACCGACGACACTCAGCCTTCAATCTTTGCAGTTGCCGCGAAGTGTGAAATCTGCGGCCGGGCGGCGGTGACGAGCAATCCTCGAAATCTCTGCGAGGTTCACAAAAATTGATCAGGACTTTTACAACTCTTTCATGATCCAAACTCTCGAATGGACCGACAAAGGCGTACGCTTCATCGATCAGACGAAGCTGCCTACGGAAGAAATCTACGTCGTCTGCAAAACTCACGAGCAGGTCGCCGAAGCGATCCGCACCATGATCGTCCGCGGAGCCCCTGCCATAGGCGTGGCGGCAGCTATGGGAATTGCGCTCGGTGCGAAGGACTCGACGGCTGAGACCGTCGGCGATCTGAAGCACGATTTAGATCAGATCTGCGACAACATGGGTAAAACGCGGCCTACCGCGGTCAATCTTTTCTGGGCCATCCGCCGCATGCAGGAGAAGTTCGAGCGCCTGCGCATCCGCCCCATCGCCCAAATCAAGCAGGAACTGGTCGAAGAAGCCAAACGGATGCACGCCGAGGACATTGCCGCCAACCAGGCTATGGGACGGCATGGAGCCACGCTAATGCCCAACGAGGGCGGCGTGCTCACACATTGCAATGCCGGAGCGCTGGCGACAGCTGGCTACGGAACCGCTCTGGGAGTCATCCGTGCGGCAGTCGAGCAAGGCAAGAAAGTCCACGTCTATGCCGATGAAACCCGGCCATTTCTGCAAGGGTCCCGTCTGACCGCCTGGGAGTTGATGAAAGACGGCATCCCGACCACAGTGATTTCTGACAATATGGCGGGATCCATGATGCGGCAAGGCAAGATCGGAGCCATTATCGTTGGCGCCGACCGAATCGCCGCCAACGGGGACGTGGCTAATAAGATCGGCACCTATAGCGTAGCTGTTCTGGCCAAAGAGAATGGAATCCCATTCTACGTGGCCGCTCCAATTTCGACCGTCGACCTGGCCTGCGCCACCGGCGACAAAATTCCCATCGAGCAGCGTAATGCCAGGGAAATCACCCACATTGCTGGGAAACAGATGACCCCCGATGGCGTATCCATCGAAAATCCGGCATTTGACGTCACTCCGGCAAAGTACATAAGTGCCATCATCACTGAGAAAGGCATTGCCCGCGAACCATATGCGCAGTCTCTGCCCAGGCTAGCCAGGAGCGAGGTCAAGGTCGAGGTGTAGCGATTGCCCGCTCGGCAGTGACGGTTGTCACATCCCTGCCGGGAAACGCCGGGTAAAGTTTCAACAGATGCCAGCGAGACCAGGACTCGGCTGCATCAAACCTCTATGCCCCATCGGCGATGGTTCGAACGGGCCATGTCGAGCCGGAGCCGACTATGAGAAGATGGCCGAGTTCTACTGTTTGCGCCGGGGGACTTCTAGGGGCGGGACAGGATGGACCCGAGCGGGGGCAGAGTGCATCTAAGTATACAAGTGGCGAATTCGGAAGCGCTGCTAAGGGTTCAGGGATTGAAAAAAGTTTTCCGGTCCGGCGAATCGGACCTGGTGCTCTTTGAGAATTTATCATTTGAGGTGAAGCGAGGCGAGATGCTGGCGATCGTGGGCGAGTCGGGAGCGGGGAAGAGTACCTTGTTGCACATCCTGAGCGCTCTTGATCACGCTTCCGCAGGTGACGTATACTGCGCCGAATTGAAGCTGAATTCTCTGTCCGCGGACCAAGCATCCGAGTTTCGCAATCGCGAAGCCGGGTTTGTCTGGCAGTTTCATTATTTGCTGCCGGAATTTACCGCCGCGGAGAATGTCGCCATGCCCTTGTTGGTGCGAGGGCTGAGCTGGGCGGAGGCGGCTCCGGAGGCTTCGCGGTGGTTGCGCGAGGTGGGATTGGAGGAGCGCGCGCATCATCGCTCGGGCGAGCTTTCCGGCGGCGAGCAACAACGCGTGGCTCTGGCACGGGCGCTGATTAGCGGTCCCAAGCTCTTGCTGGCGGACGAGCCTACCGGCGATCTGGACGGGCAGACGGCGGAAGCGGTTTTCGAATTGATTGCGCGATTACATCGCGAGCACCAACTCACCTCTCTGATTGCAACCCACAACCTGGCATTTGCTCGCCGCTGCCATCGCGTGTTGCGGCTGCAGCGCGGGCGGGTTGAAGAAGTTGCCCCGGATTCTTTACCAGGGTAGAAGCGACAGTTTGAACGACGTGATGCGAAGGATTAGTTAGACAAAGTGCAAGAAATTGAACTATCGGCAAATCGAGGGATTTTCAACAGGTTCCTTCGGTAACATTGAAACGACGTTTCTACGCTTGGGTTTGGTGGCCGTTTGATTGCATAATGTTGAAGACGGAAGACCAGATGCAAGTAAAGAACATTAACGGGCCAGGGTTTCGGTAGGTTTGAGCAGGCAATTGCCTTCTCGGCCGGAAGCACAGGGGGAAGGGCATTATGTTTGAACGTTATACGGAGAAAGCCAGGCGCGTCATCTTTTTCGCGCGCTACGAAGCAAGCCAGTTCGGGTCTCCTTATATAGAGACGGAGCATCTGCTGCTGGGGCTCCTGCGCGAAGATAAAGCCCTGACCAATCGATTCCTGCGTTCGCACGCCTCGGTTGAGTCCATCCGCAAACAAATCGAAGGCCACACCACCATTCGGGAAAAAGTCTCGACTTCGGTGGATCTTCCTCTCAGCAATGAGTGCAAGCGTGTGCTCGCTTACGCCGCGGAAGAAGCGGAGCGGCTCTCGCACCGTCATATCGGAACTGAACATCTACTGTTGGGACTGCTGCGCGAAGAAAAATGCTTTGCGGCAGAAATCCTGCACGAGCGCGGATTGCGTCTGGCAACGATTCGGGAAGAACTAGCCCGTACCAGCCAGGAAAAAGCCCAGCCGCAACGGCAGCGTGAATCTTCACTGTTGAGCGAATTCTCCCGCGATCTTACTCAGGCGGCAATGGACAGCCAGCTCGATCCGTTGGTTGGCCGCGACGGGGAACTGGAACGCGTGGTGCAGATTCTGTGCCGGCGCACCAAGAACAATCCAGTGTTGATCGGCGAGCCCGGCGTGGGCAAGACTGCCATTGTCGAAGGCTTGGCGCAACGGATTGCCGACGGCGAGGTCCCGTCCTTTTTGGCCGATAAGAGAATTCTGGCGCTCGATCTTTCCCTGATCGTCGCTGGGACAAAATATCGCGGCCAGTTCGAAGAGCGGCTGAAGACCATTATGAAAGAGCTGATGGAGTCGCAGAACTCCATCATCTTTATCGACGAACTGCACACTCTGGTGGGCGCGGGATCGGCGGAAGGTTCGCTCGATGCCGCGAACATCCTGAAGCCCGCACTTTCGCGCGGCGAGATTCAGTGCATCGGCGCTACCACGCCGGGCGAGTATCGCAAGTCGATCGAGAAAGACCGATCGCTCGAACGCCGCTTCCAAGCGGTAAAAGTCCCTCCGCCGAACGAGGCTGACGCGATCAAAGTGTTGTTCGGGATCAAAGATCGGTACGAGAAGTTCCACGCGGTTACGTATACCGACGATGCCATCAACTTCGCGGTTTCCCACTCAAACCGTTACATCCCGGACCGCTTCCTGCCAGATAAGGCGATCGATCTTGTGGATGAAGCCGGTGCGCGCGTAAAGCTGCGCCAGACTTCGCAGCCGGAAGAAATCACCGAAGTGCAGAAGCGTATCAAGTTCATCGTGCACCGCATGGAGAATGCGATCGCGAACCATGAGTTCGAGAAGGCGCGCTTCTATTCCGACGAAGAACGCAAGGAGCGCGAGAATCTGCGCGCGTTGCGCGAGAAATATCATCTCGATGAATCTTCCACCGGCGTTGTCGGCCGCGAGGATATCGAAGATGTGGTTTCGCGCTGGACCGGCGTTCCCATCACTTCGATCAAAGAAGAAGAGACGCAGAAATTGCTGCGCATCGAAGAAGAACTGCACAAGCGCATCATTTCGCAGGACAAATCGATCAGCGCTCTGGCCCGGGCGATCCGGCGTTCGCGCGCCGGTTTGAAGAGTCCGAACCGTCCGATTGGTTCTTTCCTGTTCTTGGGTCCGACGGGCGTCGGCAAGACCGAAGTCGCGCGCACCTTGGCTCAGTTCATGTTCGGAACGGAAAAAGCTTTAGTCCGCTTCGACATGTCCGAGTTCATGGAGAAGCATTCGGTCTCGAAGTTGATTGGTTCGCCTCCAGGATATGTTGGCTATGAAGAGGGCGGCCAGCTGACCGAGCGCGTGAAGCGTGCGCCATATTCAGTCGTGCTGCTCGATGAAATTGAGAAGGCGCATCCGGATGTGTTTAACATCCTGCTGCAGGTTTTTGAAGACGGCCAGTTGACTGACGGATTGGGAAACACGGTCGATTTCAAAAACACGATTCTCATCATGACCTCGAACATCGGGGCTCGGCACTTGCAGAAGCGCGAGGGCTTTGGCTTCCAGTCGACTGCGGAAGATCAGGTTTCGGGCAAGGTTGAGGAACTGGTAAAGGGCGAAGTGAAGCGCACTTTCAATCCAGAGTTCCTCAATCGTCTGGACGAAATCATTCTGTTCCTGGCTTTGAGCGAGGCTGACCTGATTCAGATTCTTGAACTCATGGTTACGCAACTCAACCAGAACTTGGCGCAGAAATCGATCACGGTCACAGTGGCGGATGAGGCCAAGAAGTGGATCCTGAACCAGACGCTGACGGATCGCTCCTATGGCGCTCGCCCGCTGCGCAGGGCCTTGCAGAAATACATCGAAGACCCGCTGTCGGAAGCGTTGATCCAGGGAACGATTACCACGCGTCCGGCATTTATCGAGGTCTTCCTCGAAGACAACAAACTGTTCTACCGTCCAGTGGATGCGGAAAAAACCGAAGGCGTGCTGCTGTACGAAAATAGCTAGCTTTCAGCGAGTAGGTCTTCAGCCGTCAGCGCAAGCTGACGGCTTTTCTTTTGCCCGCTATGTTTGTCAGCGCCTTTCCGTAGGCGCAGATTGTTTCCGGCCGCGATTTCAGGTACATAAACTGTCCCTCACGCCGCGTCTCGATCAGATCCGCATGGGCTAGAATCTTCAGGTGATGGGAGATCGTGCCCGGCGTCAGCCGGTATTTCTGGACGATTTGCTTGCAGAACATCTCTTCGGATGCTGATATTTCTTCATAAATCCGCAGGCGCGTCGGATCGCTTAAGGCTTTCGCAACCCGAACCAAATCCTTGCCTTCCATGTAAACCTTCAACCGGGGCCCCACTGTCTGGAATAAACTGAACCTTGGCTAGTTTGACGTTCATCAAAGTATACAACTAAAAATCAGGTCAGGTAGTGACCAGAACAAGAATTCTTAGAGGAGGCCTTTATGGCAAAAAGATTTGCAGGGAAGTCAGTCGTAATCACTGGCGGCAATAGCGGCATCGGCTTGGCCACAGCCAAACTGTTTCACGAAGAGGGAGCGAAGGTCGCGATTTCCGGGCGGGATCAGAAAACGCTGGATGAAGCTGTCAAAGCGATCGGAGAGGACACACTGGCGGTGAAGGCCGACGTTTCCAATCTGGCAGATATTGACAAGTTGTTTGCACAAGCAACCAAGAAGTTCGGCAAAATCGACGCCCTGTTTGCCAATGCTGGTATCGCGAAGTTCTCTCCGGCAGTCGACAGCGGCGAGAAGCTGTTTGACGAGACCTTCGACATCAATGTAAAGGGCCTATATTTTACCCTGCAGAAGGCGCTCCCGCATCTTAACGACAACGCCGGAATTGTGTTGAATGCCTCAGTCGTAGGCACAAAAGGTTACCCGGGAACCAGCATTTATTCCGCTACTAAGGCGGCAGTGCGTTCGCTCGCCCGCACTTTTGCGGCCGAGTTGGTGGAGCGCGGCATTCGTGTGAATGTTGTCAGTCCTGGGCCAATCGAGACTCCGATTCTGGAGAAAGGCGGGTTGCCGCAGGCGGCGCAAGATGAGTTTGCCGCGGGCGTCAAGGCGCGAGTTCCCATGAAGCGCTTCGGCACTCCCGAGGAGGTGGCACATGCGGTGCTGTTCCTGGCCAGCGACGAGGCATCCTACATCACCGGCGTGGATTTGAATGTTGATGGTGGCACAGGTCAGCTTTAAACTTGTACAAGGCAAGAAACCGAGTCAGGCCCGGTGAAGGAAGTGCATCATGCATAAAGTCAACATCGCCGAAAAGTTTGCCAGGATTTCCGAGTACTGGAAGCCTTATATCGCGGCCGAATTAAACGGCCAACTTGTAAAGTTTGACAAATTAAAAGGTGAGTTCGTCTTTCACCACCACGAGCATGAAGACGAGATGTTCCTGGTGGTGAAAGGCCGCTTTCGCATGGAATTCCGCGACCGGCATGAATGGATCGAGGAAGGGGAGTTCATCATTGTTCCCCGCGGAGTAGAACATCGTCCCGTAGCGAAAGAAGAATGCTGGATTCTGCTCTTCGAACCGGCCTCCACGCTCAATACTGGCAATGTGGTAAACGAACGCACCCTGCCGCAACTCGAACGCGTATAGGATTTAAGCAGCAAGACGTGATAACAGAGTCTCTTTACAGGACCTGTAAAGGATCAATGGACCTAACTGTTTATTCTGCCGCCTGGTGTCCGGATTGCCGCGAAGCCAAGCGTTTTCTAGCCAAGCACAACATCTCCTACAAAGACATTGACATCGAGACCACGCCAGGCGCAGTGGACGAGATTGTCAAGCAAACCGGAAAACGCGCCATTCCCCAATTCGTCATCGATGGCGAATGGGTGCAGCCTTATGTCCCGGGAGAAGGTTTCCTCTACGACGAGATGGCGAAGCGCCTGGGCGTCGGGAAGCCTTAGCTTGGGATTCTAAAGGTTCTGCCGCTCTGGCTTGCCATCCCCGGTAAGCCAGCAATATCCCCCGTACATCGCCTTCCGTACTGTGGAAAAGCCTTGCCAGACAAGGGAAGATGACACTCCTTGGCTTTCAGCGCTAGTGCGCCTTCCCCTCGGCGCGAAGCTGCCAGCACGGGTAGTTTTCCTCATCCATGTCCGAACCAGAGAGTCCACAGGGGTCAAGCGAAGTTACCGAGTGCTGGCAGCAGGCCATTCAGGCCGTCCTCGGAGCCGTGCTGCTGGTCGGCGCCATAGCCATGTTCCACTACTATTCGCCTGCGACGGCTCAGAGTCCCCAGCCGGATGACCTGCAAAAGCAGGTCCATACCCTTACCCAGCAAGTGGCGGAACTCGAAAAGGAACAGGGTATGCCCGCCCTGGTGTTAAGCCGCTATCGGAACTCGATTGGCTATATTTATGGCGTATATCAGATTGGTTTCGTGAATCAGCCAGCCACGATCCGGGCGCGCGTTTCCGGCACTGGATTTCTGGTAGGCGACGGATTGCTCGCGACCAACCGGCATGTAGCGGAGCCGTGGTATGGCGACACCGAAGCCGAGGCTCTGATCAATCGCGGCGCGACCGCCATGCTGGAAAGTCTGGTTGTGTTCTTTCCCAATTCGACGACTCCGGTCAACTTGCTTCCAGGCGCAGTCTCGTCTACAGGCGATCTGGCAGTGTTGAGAATCGAAGATAAAAATTCAGTGCGCGGACTTGCCGTCCTACCGCTTGCCAAGGGAATCTCATCGCCCGGTGAGCTCGTCACGGTAATCGGCTATCCGATGGGCATTGCAGGCATGGTGGCTAAGTCGCCCAGCGGAATTTATCAGCGGCTGGCCTACCGGCACAACGACATCACGGCGGCGAGCGAACTGGCCGCGCTTTCCCTGATTCGTCCTTCGACCACCTGCGGGCATCTCGGCGATGTAGTGGGAGAAAAGCTGATCTACGATGCGCCCACCGCGCACGGCGGGAGCGGCGGCCCAGTGTTCAACTCCAATGCAGAAGTGATTGGAGTGAACTCCGCTTACATCGATGGATTTTCCGGCGGCTCGCTGGGTTTCTCGGTGGACGCGTTGCGTCCGCTGATTGTAGAAGCTGAAAAACGCCAGTAGATTGAAGAAAACTTGGATAAAAAAACCAGCCGGGAACAGAACTTCCCGGCTAGTTCGTCTAGCTAGCCGATCAGAATGCCCACCGCAGCGAGAACTGGATCAATCGCGGCGTTCCTGTAGTGTTAACGATTCGGCCAAACGGATCGGGACCACTTTGCCCTGAGCCCGTCCAGGCGAGATATTGCTCGTAATCCGTGACCAACGGTGTGCCGAAGTTCGGGTGATTCCACAGGTTAAAGAAATCGGCGGCGAAGCGCAGATCCTGCCGCTCGGTAAGTCTAAAGCGCTTGATCAGCGAGAAATCCCAGTTTTGTTGGAATGGTCCACGATAGATGTTGCGGCCCAGATCGCCGAAGCCGGTGGTGCAGTAGTTGGTATCAGTTCCGCACTGTGTGGGATAAAGCAACGGGGCGGTCGTGAACGCAGCAGGATTCAGCCATCCGTTAAGGCGGTCGGTAACGCTCCCGGAACTGGTCCCACCAGCGATGCTGGCACCCGGGGCCAGACTCGCACTTACCGGAGAAGTGCCGGCTCCCAGGAAGGCATTTCCGCCGTTCGAATCCAAAACTGAAAAAGGCAACGAAGATTGGAAGCTGGAGACGCCGCTCACCGACCATGCGCCCAGAGCCGTGCGCCTAAACCCCGTAGCGTGCGCGAAAAACGGCAGATCGTAAACGTAGCTGATCTTCAATACTTGCGGGCGATTGAAGTCCGAAATTCCCCGCGAGGCGTTAATCGTGCTCTCATCGTTGAAGGCGGTGTTATTAGCGGTGTTGCCAGTTGACGTTGCATCAATGTTCTTGGAGAACGTATACGCGGCCTGAATATATCCCCGGTCCCAGCGCCGCGAGACTGTGGCTTGCAGCGAGTGATAGATGGAATAGGCGTCATTGGCGAATATCTGATAGCCCGAATAGCCGTTCAACCCTGGAGTTGGCGTCCGCGCGATTGCGTTCGCAAAAGTATTATTCGTAATCTGATAACTATTGCCATTTACATCGGTTACTGTGAAAGGATGTGCTGGGCTGGCATCGACTGACTGAATCGCATCCCGAGTCTCGCGAAGGTGCGTGCCCTTGGTTCCGACATAGCCAACTTCCATCACCCACTTGCGCCCCAGGTCGCGCTGTATAGTGAGGTTCCATTGCTGCGTGTTCGGCACCACGAAATGCCGCGGAACTTCCAGCACAAATAGATTTTGCGTGGAATTTACTCCCGGTCCACCCGTGCAAGCGTAATTATCCTGATCAGCGGTATTGGTAAGGCTGTAGCTGATGAGATGCGCCAGGCACGGCAGCCATGCGCCCGACAACTGTCCGGCTGCGGGCACTCCGTTGGCGTTCGTAGCGGGGGTTCCGGTGAAGAAATCCGACACTGTAAAACCTGCTGTCGAAGGGAAAAACACAATCGGGATGAAGGGCGACTGGAAGCTGAGCTGATCCACCGCTCCCACATCTTCCCGCACGTAGAAGATCCCGTACCCGCCACGAACCGTCGTATTGTGATGCCCGAACAGGTCATAGGCGAAGCCTACGCGCGGGCCGATCCCGGTGGAAACGCTGTTGTTAAAAGTCGAACCCGCAGCCGTTCCGGTTAATCCGGGCACACCCAACTTGTCCACGCACTTGGGATAGATGAAAGGATACTGTCCGGTCTTAGTCAAGTCCGATTCTATGTTGCCGATGTGGCAGGCATTGTCAGTCCACGCGCCGAAGAACTCGGTGCGCAGTCCCAGATTCAACGTGAGGTTCTGCGTAGCCTTCCAATCATCCTGCACGAATACAGCGGAATTTTTCTGGCGATAGTTGTGGTTGTAGACACCGCCTCCGCCGAAGCTGAATTCGGGAGAGCCTTGCAAAAAGTTTCCGAAGTCAGTAACCGGGCTTGTAGTAGAGTTCCCGAAATAGAGCTGGCCGTTGAACACCTGCGGAAACTGCTTATTCAAAGCGACCGGCGTAAACTCGCCGCCGAACCGCCAATTATGTTTCCCCCGAACCCAGCCCAGAGTATCTATAAAATTAAAGTTGTTCTGCGCCTGAGATTGGTTGGCCTGCGGCGTAGGACCAAATTGAAATCCAGAACTGACGAAAGTAAATTTGTAAATGCTGTCCGTCAGATTATTGGTGGGGCGGTCAATCCCAACCTGGCTGGCAGTGACCGGAGGGACGTTAATGTCGCTATAGTTGATGCGAATGAAACCCAGCCGAAATTCATTCACCAGGGTGGGCGAGAAAACGTGAGTCTCGGTAAGTGAGAACACTCGATCTCTGACCGGAAGCTGGTAGGGAAAGTTGAGATCTCCGCCGCTGATGCCGCCGCCGAGAGAGGCCGTCAGACCGCCGGCGCCAAACGGCACGTTCGACTGGAAATTCTGAAAGAAGAACTGCACTGATAACTTGTCTCTTGAGTTACGGAACTCACGATCCCAGGTCGCAGTGAACTGGTTGTCGGTGTAACTGCCCGGAATGCTGGTGGTGAATGGGACAACAGTGCCGGCGGGGGTTCCAGCCGAGACATTGGGCAACGGGTAGAGATATCCATTAGCGGCCGACCCAAACTGGTTGCTTCGAAAGCCGATCAGCGACGCTGCGACGGGATCGACGCTGGTCAGGTTGAAGGCCGATTGCAGCTGTGCGTAGCCGGAAGGAACACGATCCGCCGCGGGAATATACGGGATAAGAGTGCTGATGATAGTTCCCGGGGAATCACCGCTGCGCTGCCGGGTGCCGGAATAGTTGAAGAAGAAGAAGCCGAGCTTTCCTCCGGTCCCGATCGGGCCGCCTAAATCGCCGCCGAAAATATTCTGCTGGATCACGGGTCGTGCCTCGCCCGCTCCGTTCAGAAAATAGTCGTTCGCGTCCAGGACAGTATTGCGGAAGAATTCGTAAGCCTCGCCGTGAAATGTGTTTGTTCCGGTTTTGAGAATGGCATTGATGTCGCCACCTCCATTGCGACCCTGCGAGGCATCGTACAACGAGGTCTGCACCTTGAATTCCTGAATGACCGCGGGATTCGGGAGCGGGGTCGTCGTCAATTCCGCGACGTTGTAGTCAGTCGCGCTGATGCCTTCGATCTGATAATTGTTGTTGTCTTCGCGTTGGCCATTCACTTCGATGCGAACATTGCCGCGCCCCAATTGTGAGGCGGCGTTCAGTTCGCCTTGCGCTCCGCTCGAGAGCGTCAGCAACTGCTGAAAATTCTGCGTGGCGAGCGGCAGATTCTTGATGGTGCTCGACTCAATCGCCTGCCCCGTCGTGGCATCTGTGGTGTCTACCTCCTGCACCAGTGCCTGTACTTCCACTTGTTGCTGCACTGCTTGAGTCTTGAGCTTCGCGATCAGCCGTGTCGTCTCAGTGACGCGCACCTCGATGTTCCGGAAAGACGCTTCGGCAAAACCCGCTCCGTGGACGTTCACCGTATACTCGCCGGCCGGCAGCAGCGGGGCCGTAAACGAGCCATCGGCGCCGGAAGTGACGCTGCGTTCGAGCACGCTAGTCTCCTGATTGGTAATGCGAACTTCAGCGCCGGCCACGACCGCTCCGCTGGGATCTTGAATTGTGCCCGTAATGGCGCCCGTCGCGCCGCCTTGAGCGAAGGCCTGAGCAATAAATGCAGTTGCTAGAAAACTGATCCAGATCAACCTGCTGTGAAGTTTCGGCATAACCTCTCCCCCTGAGTTCGGAATGGAATCGTTTCGCTATGGCTGAATCGGGTATTTGACGGATAGAAAAGGAGATCGACAACACAAAGGTTTCGTGCAGCCGTTTGGTGCGCCCGTACGCACGCGTGAGATTGGCAGACACAGCCGTGATCGTTTGGGTTTCGTCGTCGCCATTAGATACACGTTTCCCGCGCAGAATGCCCTTGATTCTGAGGATGCGGGAAGGATACTGAAAGAGGCTGGCAATTAGCAATACTAATG
>JBAVQD010000129.1:0-9305 GCA_049693675.1 Candidatus Sulfotelmatobacter sp.
TAGAGCAGGTCGATGGTCTCGACTTTGAGCCGCTTGAGCGAGCCTTCGACCGCCTGCTTGATGTGCTCAGGCTGGCTGTTCACGCCCGGTGGCACACCCTTCATTCCCCGAGGATCCTTGTCGGGACTGACATCGAAACCGAACTTGGTGGCGATGACCACCTTCCCGCGAAACGGAGCCAAAGCTTCGCCGACCAGCTCTTCGTTCGACCACGGGCCGTAGACTTCGGCGGTATCGAAGAATGTGATGCCACGATCCACGGCGGCATGGAGAAGATCGGTCATCTCTTTCTTATCTTTGGGCGGGCCATAGGAAAAGCTCATTCCCATGCAGCCGAGGCCGAGAGCGGAAACTTCCAGGGTGCTTTTTCCAAGTTTGCGTTTTTGCATTGTTCTCATCCTTTATGAAAAGTTATACATGCGATTTTCATCTCCGGTTCCTCGTGAAAGCACCGTGAACTAAGCACAGATTGCAGACTCTTTGATCGCTTGCCTATTTCGATGAAGTTCTTGCCGGATTCTCCGAAGGCCAGCCGAAGGGCATTCTAACGGACAGTCGCCTCGTCGCAAGTACGTAAGCATCGTAAGCGCGACGCGGATGCTGGCAGCACTGCTTTCGAGCGTTCTGGGGCGCTATAATCGCGAGCGTCTTTTCATTCCTGGAATGGAGCAAAAACCCATGACAGCAGCTGAGCAAAAAACCTGTGCGCATATTCCCTGCACCTGTGTGGTGGAAAGTGGCAAGAAATACTGCAGCGAGTCTTGCAGCGATGCCGGATCGGGTGATGTGGAGATCGCTTGCGAATGCGGTCACGCGACCTGTTCGACTAGCATCGAAGAAGTAGCCTAGAACAACCCAAGAGTTCCCGTGTTTGATCTAGCGGGCACATTTTTACGCAACCGCCCCTGTGGCTGCCGCGCCGCTACAGTGTCACGACGGCTCCTTCTGGTGTGGCGATGCGCGGCCGACGTCATTGGACGTCGTGTAACGAATCGGTCCAGGCTTCGATGTACCTAGATTCATTTTGAGCCGCCAGGATCTCGCCTGCGGGTGAGTTTTCCATTTCCCGACGTATCCCAGAAAACGCGGATTACGGATAAAGGGCTCGGCGAGACGGCCGGGGGCTGCTGCATCCCACTTCTCGCGGAGGACGCGAGAAATGGGGCAGCCAGCGTCCCGTCCTTACAAAGGAGTGAACTCTTGGTTGTCGCTAGAACTCAGTTCGAAGGCTTGTGCGTGTTCGAAGTCTGAAAATTCCAACCGCTCGGTTCTCATTCGCTAATGATGCGGTCAGCCCACTCCACCAACGAAACGTAGATCGGAACATTGCCCCATTTGGCCCCCCAATTCGTTAAGTCTGCGTCCGTGACCCCACGGGCCCGGGAGCAGGCTCCTCAAGCGAAAACTGGGATGCGTTTGGCGACAATTTTCACCATGGTCTCGGTGAGTGGCGGCCAGCCGACGGGTTTGACCGCGTCCACGGTCTCTTTGCGCATCAGGTATGTCGCTTCGGCGGTTAGGAAGATTTGCACGTTGTGACCTGCGTCGGACAAAGCGAGCCCATGGGAAAAGACAAACGACGCACGAGTGGGGTCATCCGTTCCCCATGAGCTTCTCATGAGGATGTTCAATTTCTTTGCAGGTGCTGGCGGCTGCTGAGACTGCGCCTCGCTCGACGAAAGGGCCACGGCGCCGGCGACGAGAGCGCCCGCCAATTGCGTGGATTTCTCCAAGAATTTCCGGCGGGTTGGCATATCCCACCTCCTCGGCGAGGCTTAATCTACAGCAGGCCCGAAGAGAAAACAAGGAGAAGAGAATCTCTAACACAGGGGACACAGAGGAGCACAGGGTACGGAATGGGGAGCGGGAGATCCTTCGCTCCGCCTGAAGAGCGGCTGCACTCGGGACGACACCATCTAGGCGCTTGCTGCTACTTGCGGCGAGTGTGGACTAGCTTCAGGGTGTCGGCTTGGAGGATGCGCTGGATCTGGTTGCGGGCGTGGACGGACCACGGGCCGATGGTGTCGAGTTTGATGTAGGCTTGCCAGTGTTTGAGGGCTTTGCGCGGCTCGCGGATTTTTTCGTAGGCGAGGGCGAGGTTGTAGTGGGCGTCAGCGTAGGTGGGGGCGAGCTGGACGGCCATTTTGTAGGTCTGAATGCCTTCCTGCACGCGTCCGGTTTCGTCGAGGACATTGCCCAGATCAAAATACGCGAGGGCGTAGCGAGGATCGGCTTTCAGGGCGGCGCGGTAATGTTTTTCGGCGAGGGCGAAATCCTGGCGGTTGTAGTAGAGCGTTCCTAGATTAATGTGGGCGGCAGCGTGGTTCGGTTGAAACTCTAGCGCTTTCTGGTAGGCGGCAAGGGCTTCGGTTTGGGTTGCGGGATCCTCTTCGAGCGCGATGCCGCGGGCGAACCAGACGGCGGCATCGTCCTCGCGCGGAGTGGTTTCGGGCGCAGGGATGGGCGTGGTGGTCACGATTTTTTCGTGAGTGGAAAAATCCATCAAGAATTGTCCGGCAATGGGTTCAAGCAAGCGGCCCTGGTGACGGAAGGCGATGCGATGCTTGCTGGTGGAGGATGCTCCGGCTTCGACCAGAGGATTGCCCATGCCGGAGGCTTGTTTTTGCATGGCCTCGAGCGATTCGCGGATGACGGCGGGGCGAACTTTCATCGCACAGAGGTCGCGGACTTTTTTGATCTTCAGAAGATCGGCAAAGGTATAGGCCGTCGAGGCGGCGATGAGGCCAGCGCGCTCCCAGTTCGCCAACTGGCGCGGCGTGAGATGAAGAATTCTTAGTAAATCGGCTCGACTGTACAAGACGCTCACAACCTCTCGCGCCTGTCATGACTAAAGCTGCTAGCGCAAGAATCTATTGCCGCCATTATGTGCGAGCGGGAGAGGAAAAGGCAACTGTTAACGGTTGTGGAAATGTGTGGAGAACCTGGATGATTTACATGCAGCGGAAATGGTGCAGGTCGAGCTTCGCTCGCCGGACAGCCGGGGGGCGGCTGTCCCCACAGGATCTCTGCACTTTCCATCGAGAGTTCTAGACAGCGACGGCGGTTTGGTATTCCTCGTAGGTGCCTTTGAAGTCGGTGAGTTTGTGGTCGGTTTCGAAGTGCCAGATGCGGGTGGCGACTTCGTCGATCAGATCGTGATCGTGAGTTACGAGGAAGACTGTGCCCTGATAGCGCTGCAGGGAAATATTTAGTGCATTGATGGCTTCGAGATCGAGGTGGTTGGTAGGTTCGTCGAGCACGAGGACGTTTGGTTTTTGCAGCATGAGCTTGCAGAAGAGCAGACGCGCGGCTTCGCCGCCCGAGAGGACGTCGGTTGTCTTGGTGGCTTCGTCACGCTGGAAGAGCATTTGGCCAAGCAGTCCGCGGATTTCTTCGGCGACAGCTGCGGGATTCCATTGATGGAGCCACTCGAGAACAGTCATGCCCGGTTCGATCAGGCTGCGATGATCTTGCGCGAAGTATCCGATGGAGGCTTCGTGTCCCCAGATGACTTTGCCGGAGTCGACGAAGGGGCCGTCGTAACCGCTGGTTTTGCGGAGCTCGGCTTCGGGCGTGGTCGGAGAATTGGCCAGGATGGAATTTACCAGCGTGGTCTTCCCTGCTCCGTTGCGACCCATGAGGGCGATGCGTTCGCCGCGAGTGATGCTGGCGGTGAAATCGCGGATGACTTTCTTGTCGCCGTAGGATTTGCTGAGGTGTTCGACTTCGAGAATGTGTTTGCCGCTGGGACGTTTTTGCTCGAACTTAATATAAGGCCGCGCGATATTTGACTTGGCCAGTTCGGTGACTTGCAAGCGTTCGACTTCTTTGCGACGAGATTGCACCTGGCTGGAGCGTGTGCCGGCGGCGAAGCGGGCGATGAATTCATTTAACTGGGAAATCTTTTTTTCGCGCTGCGCGTTTTGCGATTCGATTTGCGAACGGACTTGCGTTTTCGCGAGCACCATCTCGTCGTACGAGCCGGTATAGGTGATGATGGTTTCGTAATCGATATCGGCGATGTGGGTGCAGATGCTGTTAAGGAAATGGCGGTCGTGCGAGATGGCGATGACTACGCCGTCGTATTGGTTTAGAAATCCCTGCAGCCAATGGATCGAATCCAAGTCGAGGTTGTTGGTGGGTTCGTCGAGCAGCAGGGCTTGGGGATGACCAAATAATGCTTGCGCGAGCAGAACGCGAACTTTTTGTCCACCTTGCAGCTCGGACATTTTTCTGCTGTGGAGTTCTTCGGGAATATCGAGGCCGTCGAGCAGAATGGCGGCGTCGCTCTCGGCGGTGTAGCCATCTTCTTCGCCGACGATGCCTTCGAGTTCGCCGAGCTTCATGCCGTCTTCGTCGGTCATATCGGCTTTTTCGTAGATCGCGTCGCGCTCCTGCATGGCGGCCCAGAGGCGCTTGTTGCCCATGATGACGGTGTCGATGGCGGAGTGAGCGTCGAAGGCATACTGATCCTGGCTTAAGACGCCGAGCTTGCGCGGGCGGACGACGGTGCCTTTTTGCGGTTCGAGTTCTCCGCTGAGCAGCTTCATGAATGTGGATTTGCCCGCGCCGTTGGGGCCGGTGAGTCCGTAGCGCTTGCCGGGCGTGAACGCGGTGGAGACTTCGTCGAACAGAATTTTTGCGCCGTAGCGCATCGAAACATTACTGACGGAAAGCATGATTGAGTATCTCTTCTTTTCTTTTTCTTCTGGGCTTCGTTTTCAGGGCTTCTACTGGGAAGCTTGTTCAGGAAGTGATTCCTGAAACTGCGGGGAATTTCCGCTGAAACGGTACGCAGCTGGTAGTAAGTAGAATATCACGGCAATATACGTCAGCCTAATTCGCCGTGATGGCTCCAGCCAGCAGCAGGTCCCTCCACTCCGCATCGCGATTGGAGGAACCAATCGCGATGCTCCGGTCGGGATGACAGATTCCCGTTGGATGACTGATTCGTGTCGGATGACAGATTTTAGAGGAGCGATTCGTAATGGAGCCCAGCGCTCAGCTGGTTGCGGAGAACCTGAATCAACTTGTCATCCCGACCGAGCCAGTTGATCTGCGAAGCAGTCAACTGGCGAGTGGAGGGACCTGCTGGTATCGCGATTGATGAGGCCAATCGCAATGCTCCGGTCGGGATGACAGATTTTATTTGAGCGATAATTCCTGTCCCAATGCTACGCCCAGTTCGCCGGACTGATCGATGTATCCGAAGAAGATTCCTTTCGAGTTTACAGTTTTGGGATCGCGATCTACGAAGCCACCTACTGCCTGATCCTCGGATTCGCTACTGAATACAGCACGTCCGTCAGAAAGTTCACGGCCACGTAGGTTAACCCAATCGCCAGGATGCAGCCTTGGACCAGATAGTAATCGCGGTTCGAGATGGCCTGGATCGTCAGCCGGCCGATGCCGGGCCAGGAGAAGATGGTTTCCGTCACGATTGCACCGGCGAGTAGAGCGCCGAATTGCAGCCCCAGGACGGTGATGATGGGGATCATCGCGTTGCGCAGGGCATGGCGGTAGACGACGGTGCGCTCGGGCAGGCCTTTGGCGCGCGCGGTGCGGATGTAGTCCTGGCTGAGCTCTTCGAGCATGGAGGTGCGGACCATGCGCGTGAGGATGGCGGCGAGGGCTCCGCCCATGGTGACCGCTGGGAGAATCAGGTTGGCGAAGGAGCCAGCGCCGGAGACGGGGAGCCATCCCAGCTTGATGGCGAAGAGAAGTATGAGAATGGGTCCGAGGGCGAAGTTAGGGAATGAAAGGCCGAAGAGGCTGATGACGGAGATGGCGCGGTCGTCCCAGCGATTGCGGCGCTGGGCGGAGCGGACGCCGGCGGGGATCGACAGGATAATCGCGACGAACAATGAGGCGAGCGTGAGTTGCAGCGTGTAGGGATAGCGTTGGGTGATCAGGCGCGTGACGCTTTGGTTGTAGCGGAACGATGGGCCGAGGTCGCCGTGGACGACACCTTTCCAGTAATGGAGATACTGCTCGCCTAACGGTGCATCGAGTCCATAGGCGTGGCGGGTGGCTTGGATATCGGCGGGCGGTGCGCCTTCACCGAGCATTTCCTGGATGGGATCTCCGGGGACTAGATGGATCAGAAGGAAGACGAGGGAGACTACCAGCCAGATTACTGGCAGGGTGTAGAGGACGCGTTGGAGGAGAAGTCGCATCAGTTCTTCGCGTGCGCAGGTACAGCAGGTCCCTCCACTCCGCATCTCATTCCCTTCGGGAACGAGATACTCCGGTCGGGATGACAGCTCTTAACGATTAATCGCAGCGCTAAAAACAAAACCATCGGGCTGCGCTCGACGGACAGCCGAGGGCGGCTGTCCCCACACAGTACAACATACAACCTGCTCAATCTCCTGCCTGCTTCGCGGGTTCGGCTTTGCCGTCTGTCGTTTTTACTTTCTCGATTTTTACTTTCGCGATGCGATGACCTTCCATCTCCTCGACTGTATAGCGGTGGCCTTCATATTCGAAAGACTCGCCGAGGTACGGGATACGCTGCAGGCGGGCGAGGATGAATCCGGCGAGGGTTTCGAACCCGGCATCGCGGGGCAGCAGCAATCCGTGCTGGGTTTCAAGGTCGAGAATATTGACCGAGCCTTCAAGCCCAAGAACCGATTCGTCTGCCAGCGCGGGCTCCGGCGGCGAGATGTCGAATTCATCTTCGATGTCGCCGACCAGTTGTTCGAGAATGTCCTCGACAGTGATTACGCCAGCGGTGGAACCGAATTCATCGACCACTACCGCGAGATGACGGCGACGCTGTTTGAATTCGTCCAGCAGTTCCGACAAAACCTTGGTCTCGGGCACGACCAGGACATCGTGCATGATGTGAGCAATCTGGGTGCGCGCTATGCGCGAGGCCAGTGGCTGACCGGCGTTGACCAGCCGCAGGCGCACCCAACGCACGAGCTCTTTGTAATAAAGAACGCCGACGATATGTTCCTGCCCGCGCTGCGGGTCATAAACCGGGATGCGCGAATGCTGGCCTTCGACCACGCGGTTCAGGGCTTCGTCGAGAGTGAGATCGGAAGGCAAGGAAAAAATATCGGGGCGCGCCACCATTACTTCGCGGACGGTAATGCTGTCGAGTTCAATGGCATTGTGGATCATCTCTTCCTGCGACTCGGGAATCTGGCCGAACTGGCGGCTGGCGGTGACGATGAGTTTCAGTTCGTCGGGCGAGTGAACGGCGCCACCGCGGCGGGTTTCACGGGCTCCGAAAATTCGCAGGACCAGGCCGCCGGAGCGGCGCATAAAGAAGAGGACGGGGCGAGTGAGGGTGAGAAATGCTTCCATGGGAGCGGCGACGGCCAGCGCGATTTGCTCGGAGCGCTGCAGAGCAAGAGTCTTGGGCACGAGTTCGCCGAGTAAAACGTGCAAGTAGGTGATTAGGCTGAATGCGATGACGATGGCGATACCGTGCGCGTAAACCGCGGCGTGCGGAACCTCGTGTACGAAACGCAGAGACTCGACCAGTCGGGCCACCATGGGCTCGCCGATCCAGCCTAGAGTCAGGCTGACGATGGTGATGCCGAGCTGTACACCATTGACGACTTCATCGAGATGCTGATGCAGGCGCTGCACGGTGCGCGCGCCGATGCGGCCGGAGTGGATCAGTTGCTGGATTCTGGTATCGCGCACGCTGACCAGAGAGAATTCCGCGGCTGCGAAAAACGCGTTCGCTGCCACCAGCAGAAGGATCAGGAGCACGCGGAGCAGCACAAAGGCGATCATTTAGGAGTAATTCTGATGGGTCATTCTAGCATCGGCGGATGATCGAAGAGGCTGCCCGCCTGGTGGAGGGTTACGGCTTAAGTTCTTTAACACGGAGGACACGGAGGAGCACAGGGTAAACAATTTGGGCGCGCGGGGCTAACCTTTTTTCTGGAGGAACGGTCTAACTAGAAGGTGGCAGGTGATTTGCGCCGCTTGGGCCATTCCGGGTGTTTTCGACGTCAACAATAGTCTGGAACAATAGTAGGACAAGCTCCGTATAAGAGAGTGCATAGGTCCTTCGGCCCGCAACAGATGCGGGGCTCAGGATAACAAGCAGAGTCAGGACGACCACGGCGATACTCCCGGCAAACATCTTCACCCAGCGTTAGGAGGCGGTTGTGAACGGAAACGGAAGCAACAAGAAAAAACGTCGCAAACTGTTCATTTATGGCGGCATCGGGTTGGGGATCGTCCTGCTCATTGCGATCGGTGTGTTCGCGGCGACGCGCGGCGGGACCAAGATTGATCCCACGAAGCTGGCCAAGGTGGAAAAGGGCGACTTGGCGAAGAGTGTGGTGGCAACGGGTAAAGTGACCCCGATCACCAGGGTCGAAGTGAAGTCCAAGGCCAGCGGCATCGTCAAGAAGTTGCTGGTGGATTACGGCGACCGGGTGAAGAAAGGGCAATTGCTGGCGCAACTCGACAAGGTGGAGATCGAGGCGCAGGTGGCGCAATCGCGCGCAGCATTGGACGCGGCGAATGCGAACCTGAGCAGTTCGCAAGCCGACTTTGAGCGCGCGAAAGTGGATGCGGAAGGACCGGACGTGCCGTTGCTGAAGCGCGCCTACGACCGCGCCGAGGGTATGGCGAAGGATGGAGTGGTTTCGGCGTCGGCGCTCGATGATGCGGAAAAGAATTATGAAGTGTCGCTGAACAAGCAGAATGTCTCCAAGGCACAGGTGACGGTGCTCAAGGCGAAGATTGCGCAGTCGAAAGCGCAGGTCGCCGAGGATCAGGCGAATCTGATGCAGTTGGAGGAGCAGCTCAGCTATACCGACATTGTTTCTCCCATCGATGGCATCGTGCTCTCTCGCGATGTGGAGATGGGCGATGCGGTGAGTTCGATTCTGGTACTGGGATCGTCGGCCACGCTAGTGATGACGCTGGGCGATACCAGCGAAGTCTATGTGAAAGGCAAAGTGGACGAGAGCGACATTGGCAAGGTCTATCTGGGCCAGCCGGCGCGGATCAAAGTGGAATCGTTCAAGGACAAAACCTTCACGGGCAAGGTGACCAAGATTTCTCCGATGGGCGTGGAGAAAGATAATGTCACCACTTTTGAAGTGCGGGTTTCGATTCAGAATCCGGGCGGCGAACTGAAGGCGGAGATGACCGCAAATGCGGAAATCATTCTCGAGGAACATAAGAACGTGCTGCAGATTCCGGAAGGCGCAATTCTTTACGACAAGGATAAGAAAGCGTCTGTAGAAATTCCCGATCCGAAAGGTAAAGACGGTAAGGATAAGGTTGCGGTGAACATCGGAATTTCTAATGGCGCGAAAACCGAAGTC
>JBAVQD010000130.1:0-17890 GCA_049693675.1 Candidatus Sulfotelmatobacter sp.
TTGGCGCTTGAACCTCAATTTCAGCCGCGCGACGAATCCATCGCGTGGACGAATATCTCGTGGAATGACTGGGTGACGTGGGAGGGCAAACAATATCCATTCGTTCCCATGGTCAGCAAGACCAAGTGGTTAGAGCCCCGCCACGCCGTTAGTGTGACCGATCGTTTCACGCGCGACAAAACCGACAGCCTGCAACATGCATTCTTCAACGGGCAGGGATATGCGGTTCTCGAAAATCTCTGGGGCTTTTGGTATGGCATGAATCCGAACGATGCCGAAGCGGTTTTACGGTTCACTACCATCGAACGGGCGATGGCAGACAACCTTCGCAGTCCTGATTGGGAGCCGCATGCTCCGACCGTGCAGGATGGAGTTTTCGCGAGCCGGTTTCCTAATCATTCAACCACACTGTGGACCATCGTGAACCGCAACGAGTACGACGTCACTGGTCCCGAATTGCGAGTGCCTTTCCGTGGGGGCATTCACTTCTATGATCTATGGCACGGAACCGAACTTAAGCCAACTATGCGCGGAAGCGACGCAGTCCTCAGTTTTGAAATAGAAGGTCGAGGCTTCGGCGCGGTCCTCGCTACAGAAGAAGATTCGTCCATCGGCCGGCTCAAGGACATCCTGTCCTATATGGCGCAGCGTTCGCAGCGTCCGTTATCGAGTTTCTCGCGCGAATGGAAGGCAGTGCCGCAGAGCATGGTCGAAATTAAGGCTACAAAGCCGGCACCCATCGCGCCTTCCGGCATGGTCATGATTCCAGGTGGCGACTACACTTTTCAAGTTCACGGTATCGAGATTGAAGGCGGCAACGATCCCGGAGTCGATGTTCAATATCCGTGGGAGAATTCAGCCCGGCGCTATCACACTCGTCCTATGCATGTGCCCGGCTTCTATGTCGATCGCACTCTGGTCACCAACGCCGAATTCGCGAAGTTCTTGAGTGCGACCAGCTACCGTCCCAAAGATGATCACAATTTTCTGCGGGACTGGAAAGATGGACATTATCCGCAAGGCTCGGACGATAAACCTGTGACTTGGGTGTCGATTGAAGACGCTCGCGCTTATGCAGCCTGGACAGGGAAGCGCCTTCCGCATGAGTGGGAGTGGCAATACGCGGCGCAATCAGCCGATGGACGAATCTATCCCTGGGGAAACGACTGGAATTCGAAAGCCATGCCACCTCCCGATCACGGGCGAACCATTTCGCCGCTTGCGAATGTAGGTGCCTTTCCCGCGGGTACAAGTCCGTTCGGCGTGCTCGATTTAATTGGAAATGTTTCGCAATGGACCGACGAGTTTCGCGATGAGCACACTCGTGCTGCGGTTGTGCGCGGGGGTGCGCAGTATCAGCCTCGCGGATCGATCTGGTACTTCCCGCAAAGCTACCGGTTGGATGAACATCAGAAATATCTTTTAATGTCTCCGGGCCGTGACCGCTCCGGCACAATTGGTTTTCGATGTGTAGTAGATGCTCAATAGTAAGGTGCGACGTAAGAAACGGCGCACTTGGGGGCGACGTCCACTCGAATGTTGAATTGCCCGCCGCGCGGAGCGGTACTTGCGCGGCTGGCTTGCTATTGACACCGCATTTCGCCCGGTGAGAGACTTCCGTTGTTGGCCCGCGAAACTGGTTCGGCCCGCTCGCCTACCCAGCAGTGCAGCCGCAGAATTTTAGTGTTCCGGGCATGAGTCCTAACCCCAGCTTCGATCGCGAATCCTTCCAGGAACTCTTGGCAAATGCCTTTGCCGTGCAGGAAAGTGACATAGATCGCGAGTCTCTCTCTGCCATCGTCGAAGTCCAACGGCTGATCGCGAAAGGCGAACTTGACGCAGATGGGACGATGCATTTGATCGTCGACTGCGCCCGCGACGTGGCGCATGCCGGCGGAATCGCCGTGGCTGTGTTGGAGGGAAATCAACTGGTCTATCGAGCGGGAAGCGGAGTCGCTTCTTCGTATGTTGGCCGTCACGCCATGGCCTCACTGGTTGTTTCGGCGGATACCCATGCCAGCCGCGAGATTCTCCGTGTCGAGAATGCGGAAACGGACACACGCATCGAAGCAGCGATCTGCCGTCAGTTCGGAGGAATGGCGCTCGTAATTTTCCTTATTTACCGGGATCGCGCCGCGGTGGGGCTGCTGCAAGTAATTTTTACTGAGCCGCACGCATTTCAAGATCGTGAAGTTCGCACCTATCGGTTGATGGCGGGCCTCATCGAGGACGCAATGTCTCGCGCTGGCGCGCTTGAACCGGCAGAAAACGCGAGGGCAGGTCTACCCGGTACGGCCGCGGTTGTGCAGATTGCCGATCGAACGCCGAAATTTCCAAGCGGCGCCGCACCTGTGCAACTCCCTGCAAACAAGCACGCAGCTTACCAGGCTGGCGCGGCCGCTCTGGCGCTCGCCGGAGAATCGCAAACGCACAGGCAACCCGCTTTGCTGCCGACAATGATCTCGCCGGAGGTGAACCGGGTTCCCTGGCACGGGCGCTGGAAGCCGGCGCTCGCCGCCGTTGCCGCCGTACTGCTGTTAACTTGCTGGATCGCCTTGGGCCGTCACCGTTCCGCGTCACCTTTGAGATCTTCAGCTATGCCTGAATCATCGGCGTCTGGACAGCCAGCGCCGTTCCAGCCGGCGAAATCGGCGCCGGTCGGAAGCACCACCCAAGTAGCGAGCAGCGCTGCCCAAGTGTTGTCTCCGCCAGCCCAGCTGAAAAAAGTGGCGCATTCCCGGACCGCGCATCGGCGGGTGCGGGTGAGGAAGAATGAAGTCGATTACGTTAAAGATGACGTAACGATTCGCTACTTCGCTAACAAACCTGCGGCGAAGCGCGGGGCGTTCGAGCACCGGGTTTCCTATGTCGGAGATGATGTTACGGTGCGCTATTTCACTCCAAGCCAGCGATAGTGCTGCGACATTGGTCGAGGCGTGGCATTGTACGTTCCTTACTGCCTCAGACCCTCAGCTCCATCCACAGCAAAGCTTCTTCTCGATCAGCGAACGTCCGCATTTCTCTGAACCTCACATCCTCATCAAAGCTCATTGTCTACGGTTCCCTGGAAAATGTAGAAGGGCAGCGCTACTTGCTGGCGACCCACGGTCGTGTATGAACCGCGCGATCCGAGACTCCTTCTGATACTGGATCAGGCAGGACAAGTTCTAGAACGTCATCCGAACTATAGGCATGAGTTTGATGACAGACGGGGCACACCAGCCCATCAAGAGGCGGACTGGGGAATTCGAGTTGGTCACGAAGAGGCTCCGTTGCAACGTCAAACTTAAAGACGGTTTTGCAGGGCTTCCCCTCATCCACCGACTTGCATATCACGACGTAATATTTGGTCATCTAGATTGCTAAAATAGCACACGCCCGATGGATCACACAGACAAGAACAGATTGATTGCCCCACCTGGCGCGATGCGATAAAGTTTGCGAAGGCGAAGTCCGGATGAGCGTGGTCAAGCCATGATCCTGTTACGTGCCCATTGCCCCACGCTCCCTACAACCAGATGCACTGGCAAATCCTTGTCTATCAGGCTTTTACGGCTCCTCGGCAGGCTTTGACACCGGCGGGATCACTTGCGTGATCTCTCGCGCCAGGGTTTGGACCTTTTACCAATCGCTATAATCTAATGATGACGCGTCTCCCGCGCGGAAGCGCGGCAGAGTCCGAGCTCAACCGAGACATCCGAGACATCAGGAGCGAATGACGAAAGCCCATCCACATCCTCTGGAAAAGATTCTGGAAAATCGTATTGCCATCATCGACGGAGCGATGGGTACGACGATCCGTACCTACGGCATGACGGAAGCAGATATTCGCGGAGATCGTTTCAAGGATTCGAAGAAGGGCTTGCTGAACAACGGCGACCTCTTCTCGCTGACTAAACCGGAGATGATCGGGGACATCCATCGCCGGTTTTTGGAGGCGGGCGCGGACATCATCGAGACAAACACTTTTGGCGCAACCAGCATTACGCAAAGCGAATTTTTTGTCGACGATCCGCGGGAGCGTGGCGGGCGAAAGGATCCTGCGTTTTATCAAAAAATCATCGACGATCCGTTCCTCGGTACACTGGCGTCGGATATCAACGAGCAATCGGCGCGGCAGTGCCGGGAATGGGCCGATCGTGTCGGGAGTGCAACATCGCGTCAACGCTTTGTTGCGGGTGCTATCGGGCCACTGACCGTGTCTCTTTCGAACTCCCCTGATGCCGATGATCCCGGATTCCGCGTCGTCACCTTCGATCAGGTTAAGACAGCCTACGCTCAGCAAATCCGTGCACTCATGGCTGGTGGCGTGGACCTGCTATTGGTCGAGACCATTTTTGATTCGTTGAATGCCAAAGCTGCACTGGTTGCGATTCGTGAGGTGTTCGATCATGATGGCAAAAAGTTGCCGGTGATGATTTCAGCGGCCGTGGGCCGAGGCGGCGAGACCATGATCTCCGCACAGACCACTGAGGCATTCTGGAATGCCGTGCGGCATGTGAAACCGCTATCGGTCGGACTCAACTGCTCTATCGGGCCCGATCTCATGTATCCGTTTCTGGAGGAACTCTCGGAGAAGGCGGACGTACCGATCTCGTGCTACCCCAATGCCGGGTTGCCGAATCCCTTATCGGAGACGGGTTTTGATCTGGGGCCGCAGGACATGGCGCGTTATCTGGGCAATTTTGCGCAAGCCGGGCTGATCAATATTGCCGGAGGCTGCTGCGGCAACACTCCGGAGCACATCGCTGCTATCGCCAAGGCGCTCGAAGGCCAGCCTCCGCGAAAGTGGGGCGCGGCACCTACTGAGGAATCCTTCACCCAACAGATTGAGAGCCGAGCGTGAGTGTGTCCGATACCGCGGGCGCAAACGCGCCCACGAAGATCAAGCCCCTTCGTTTGTCGGGCTCGCAACCCTTCACCCAACAGCCGGGCGTTTTCATCATGATCGGTGAGCGGACCAACGTGGCTGGTTCGCCGAAGTTCGCCAAACTCATCAAGCAAGGCAAATACGAAGAAGCGGTAAGCGTGGCGCGTCAACAGGTCGAGAACGGGGCGAATGTTCTCGACATCTGCATGGACGAAGGCATGATCGACGGCGTCACGGCGATGACGCGCTTCCTGCAGTTGCTCGGGAGCGAGCCTGAGGTCGCCAAGGTGCCTTTCATGGTGGACTCCTCGAAGTGGGAGGTCATCGAGGCTGGCCTGAAATGCATGCAGGGCAAGGGCATCGTGAACTCGATTTCGCTGAAAGAAGGCGAAGAAAAGTTTCGCCAGAATGCAGGGAAGGTTCTGAAATATGGCGCGGCAGTTGTGGTGATGGCCTTTGATGAAAAAGGCCAGGCCGCAACTTACGAAGACAAGATCCGCGTCTGCGAGCGCGCCTACCGCATACTAGTCGACGAGGTCGCCTTTCCGCACGAAGACATTATCTTCGATCCGAATATTCTCACCGTTGCTACGGGCATGGAGGAGCACAACAACTACGCGGTCGACTTCATCCATGCTACGCAGTGGATCAAGGCGAATCTGCCGCACGCAAAGGTGAGCGGCGGCGTTTCAAATATATCGTTCAGCTTCCGCGGCAATAACAAAGTGCGCGAGGCGATGCACTCGGCATTCCTTTATCACGCCATCACGGCGGGCCTGGACATGGGCATCGTGAATGCCGGAATGCTCGAGGTATACGAGGAGATTGAGCCCGAACTTAAAGCGCTGGTTGAGGACGTACTGCTAAACCGGCGTCCCGATGCCACCGAGCGGTTGGTGGATTACGGTGAGAAGCTCAAAGGTGTGAGCGCCGTAGTCAACGAAAAAAAGGCCGAAGAATGGCGCAACGGCACAGTTGAAGAGCGTCTCTCTCATGCGCTGGTCAAGGGGATTGACGCCTACATCGAGATCGATGCGGAGGAAGCTCGCGTCAAGCTGGGCCGTCCTCTGTTGGTTATCGAAGGGCCACTAATGGCCGGCATGAGCGTGGTGGGCGATCTATTCGGAGCCGGCAAGATGTTCTTGCCGCAAGTCGTTAAATCGGCCCGCGTGATGAAGAAAGCGGTGGCGCACCTCACGCCGTTCATGGAAGCGGAGAAAGCTGCGATGGCTGCCTCTGGCCAGGAAGTTAAAGCGCAGGGAAAAATTGTGCTCGCCACAGTCAAAGGAGACGTGCACGATATTGGCAAGAATATCGTTGGTGTCGTTCTTGCCTGCAATAACTACGAGGTGATCGACATGGGGGTGATGGTCCCATGTGAAAAAATCCTCGAACGTGCCAAAGCAGAAAAGGCGGACATGATCGGGCTCAGCGGCCTGATCACGCCATCTCTCGACGAGATGGTGCATGTGGCCCGGGAGATGGAGCGTCAGGGTTTTAAGCTGCCGCTGCTCATCGGCGGGGCAACCACCAGCCGGGCGCATACTGCGATCAAGATTGCGCCGCACTACAGCGAGCCAGTGGTTCATATTCTCGATGCCAGCCGGGCTGTGCCGGTGACCACCAGCCTTCTGAGCGACGACGGCAAGGCAGCCTTCGTGGCGCGGCATCGCGCCGATTATGAGGCTCTGCGCAAGGCTCACTCCGCGCCGAGACTCACTGTCGTCTCTCTCGATACTGCGCGCAAAAGAAGGACTCCGATCGAGTGGCGTGCCGAAGACTTGCCAACCCCTGTGTTTACCGGCGTGCGCGTGCTAGACGACTTTCCTCTGGCGACGCTGCGCGATTACATCGACTGGACGCCCTTCTTTCACACCTGGGAATTGAAAGGCGTTTACCCGCGCATCTTCGATCACCCCGCGCACGGTGCGCAGGCTCGCCAGATTTTCACCGAAGCCAACTCGCTTCTGGATTTGATCATTGCGAAGAATCTGATTACGGCGCGCGGAGTATACGGCTTCTTTCCCGCCAGTGCCGTCTGCGACGACATCGAGCTTTACCCGGACGACACTCGCGGAAAGGTGCTTGAGCGATTTCACTTCCTCCGCCAGCAATCAAACAGGGAAGGCAGGGAGCCCTGCCGGTCTTTGGCGGACTTCATCGCGCCAAAGGAAACAGGACTGCGCGATCATATCGGTGCTTTCGCGGTAACCAGCGGAATCGGCCTGAAGGAGCTGTGCGACAAGTTCAAAGCCGAAAACGACGACTACAACGCCATCATGGCGGAAGCGATCGCCGATCGTCTGGCGGAAGCGTTCGCTGAATGCCTGCACAAGCGAGTGCGGGAGGAATGGGGTTACGGTTGCGCGGAGGGCCTCAGCGCAGCGGATCTGATCGCAGAGAAGTATCGCGGGATCAGGCCGGCCGCAGGCTATCCAGCATGCCCGGATCACACCGAAAAAGGCACGCTCTGGCGCCTACTCAATGTGCAGGCCAACACCGGAATGCAGATTACTGAATCCTTTGCGATGTGGCCCGGGTCGAGCGTGAGCGGGCTCTACTTCGCTCACCCGGAAGCGCGCTATTTCAGCCTCGGCAAGATCGACCGTGATCAGGTCGCTGACTATAGCAAACGCAAAGGAATGAGCGTAGCGGAGGTCGAGCGATGGCTGGGTCCAAACCTGAACTACGATCCTGCGGAATAGCGGCTAGAAGATCCAGGAATGTTCTCAGGGGGCGTTGCCATGATACTGGGTTTTCGGAACGGAGCAATACGTTCCGCAAATACGGGATCCTCCGTGCAGAGCGACCTCAGCGGTCCTTTGCTAGCGGGAAGTGCGTGCGCTCGCTGTCATCGTCCGAAAATACTCGCAACCTTGTAGTTTCGCTGAGCTTGAACTTGTGGGGAGTTTCAGGACGGCATGGGCAAAGCAACCTTTGCCATTCTGGCGCACCCGCAACATTTTCGATATACGCCCCGTTGCTGTAGTAAAGAGCGCCTTTCTTAAGCAAATACTGCATGTGGCAGTTGGGACACTCGAAATAGAGGCGGGTAGTGGACATGGCTCGTGACCACGCCCCGGCGTCTGGAACTGCAGACGCCAAATTGCGCGGTACGCGTCGAGTGCTGCAATCAAATTAAACTTTATCTGAGATTTCCGGAATAGCTCTTCCGTGCTAAATGGAATACCGGATTACACTTGCGCTGACAATTTTGCCTTTCGCTCCGTAGCTTCCAAATTCTTGCGGATGCGGCGCAGTTCGATAAAGTTCAACGCAGTGATCGCACAAAGCACAGATGCAAATAAGATCATCACAATAGTATCCATTCGTCTCCTTTGACGATCGACTCGCCGCAAAACAAAACGCTCCCGACTCAGATCCGAGCCGCGAGCGCTTCTCGGGCAGCCCTCCCCCAGAACTGCTCGCTCACAGAGTAAAATCGTTCACCGATCAAGTGAATAGCACGCGTGTGCCATCCATAAAGTCTATCAGCCGGGCCCAGTAAGCTTCTGACCTGCGTCCACGTCATCGCTTATGTCTGCCAGGATTCTCCCGTCACGCATAAATTCTTGCGTCTCTCGAACCAGTACAACCGCAGCCTATACCTGCTGACGGAGGTTGGGGCGCAGTGTCAGCGAACCGTCATCGTTCAGCCGCTGGTGACACGCCCAGCGAACCGGGTAGCTCATTCCCTTGACCTCGATCTCGGCTTTCAGCTTCAATCCTTTCCAATCTGTAATGTTCGGAAGCAGGAACTGTGCTTGCCTGATCTTGCCCGGTAATGGATAGCCGGCATCCAGACAGCCAGTCTTGAGTATTTTTCCATCCTGGCTCTCCACGGTCACCCGTAAAACACCCGGCACTCCCGCAATGCCGTCATTGGCAAAGCCAACAATCAGCCCTTGATAATTGCCGTCCTTATAGCTCCAGATGAAAGACGGCCTTACCCGATAGCCAATGCGCCGACTGATCCGGTCGAACGCTGCCGGATAGGCCTGGTAGTAGCTGATCAGATTCTTCGCGCTGATCTGGTGAAAGTTCCACAGCGACCAGTAATTCGCCCCAATATCGATCACATGATCGATCATGTTCTCGGCCGGCGATATCCCTTCCTGTGCAGCGTTCGGATCAGGGGGCTTCCCAGGAAGACCTTGTTCAAGCAGTGCGGCGATCCAAGGCGGCCGGTTGCTGAGCGCTTCAATCTGCTCGTTCTCGATAAAGATGGTGTCGCTGCGAATCCAATTATTGCTGCGCACTGTGCGATCCAGCATTTCTGAATTCCCAACCCGGCTGTAATCCGGTTGGGTGTTGGTCAGCAGAGGAGTTTTTTTAAACTGTTCAAGCTGGACTTCGAGCATGCTCATCCAGGTCCGCTCTGCGGTCAGGTAATCGGGAAAAGGATTGTTGGCGAACGGCCAAGTGTGCCCTTCACCCCAGAAGCCATACATGAAGGTGTCGATATATTCGACGAGCGGGTTGCCATCGAATTCCGCCGCCAATTGGCCCACCAGTTCTTTGAATGCCTGCTGAAAAAAAGGATCGTCGTACCGGGGCTGGTAACGCGAATGCGGATTCTCCAGGAATCTTTTTCCTGCAGCGATGCTCTCCTGATCGCTGGGCGCCACCAGATCAACTTTCGGTACTTTTTCCAGGACAAAATCTGGTAAGGCAGCTTCGTGCTTGTAATCAGGAGCGCACATCTGAATCCGGAAGCCGACACGCTTGTTGTTTTTCTTCGCCAATTCAAAAACCAGCTTCACGTAGCCGGGCAGCTCCAGACGTCCGGGCTTCGGCTGCACTTCTCGCCACGTTGGGCGGATGTAAAGCTGCTGGCCCAACGGAAAGCGAACCAGATCCTCGATCGCTTGCGAAATATTGTCTGACTTAATTTCCTCAGTGCCGCTGTCTGCCGTAATATAGGCGACCAGTCCCTTGCCGTAGTTCGGAACCGCTTCTTCCGAAGCAGTAGTGGTCATCACCACATCGTCCGTGGGAATGACGGCCTCCGGTGGATATTGCGGGAACGGGCCCTGATTGAGCCGGTCGTTCACTTGTGGACCGGAGCCGAAGTCGTACTTTCCCCAATTGTGCGCAGGGACGTTGGCCTTCGCTTTGCCGATTCCAAGTTCTGCGGCCACGGCAACCGCGACGGTGCTCTTTAGAAAGTCTCTACGCTGCATTCGCAGTCAACTCCCGACTCATGGTTCGATTCCGTTTATTGAATTCGCAACCCTCAGCAAATATTGGAAGCTTACTATTTATATCGTTTTGTTTCGTTTGTCCAGTGCCAGCGGGCAAATCTTTGATGTTCGTGACAGAGGTGCTTTCCCCGGGCCAGCGAGCATTTAAGTCGGTAGCGCCAGAACGCCTTAGGCTATACGCAACCAGCGCATCCTATTTTCTTCCCCACTTCAAAATAAATTGACTTTAGATGTATTTGCCTGTATTACGAACACTTACGTTTTATTTCATGTTAAACCGCCGCGGGCAGAAAGAAATCCGCGTTCTCGAACAAGAAAAGCAATTGTGTCGCAGCAAAACCGGAATGGAGGAACGATAAAGTGAATCTGAAACCGGCGACTCTTCTTTTGCTATTTGCCTTCGCCTGCAGCGCATTTGGCCAGGCCAACTCTTCCTTCTACGTGTCGACGACTGGGAGTGACTCGAATCCCGGAACGCAGGCTGCGCCTTGGCGCACCGTTCAACATGCCGCGGACACCGTGCGTGCGGGCGGTACCGTGAATGTGCGTGGCGGAATCTACGAAGAGCTCCTAACCATCAGGGCGTCCGGCAACGCGACGGATGGATCTATTACTTTTCGAAGCTATCCCGGCGAGACCGCGATTCTCGATGCGACGCATTTCACTCCCTCCGACAGACAGGGCGTACTTACGATTCACAACCAAAGCTTTGTGCGAATCGAAGGTTTTGAAATTCGCAACTTCCACACCGCTGAACATCGTCTGGCTCCATTGGGCATCAGCGTTATGGGATACGGCTCCCATATCGAGTTGCTGAAGAACAACGTCCATCGTATTGAGCAGACATTCCCCGGACGCGATGCTCCGGGAAGCGGTGGCAACGGGTTTGGCATTGCAGTATACGGCACCGACGCCAAGACTCCGATCAGCGAACTGGTGATTGACGGCAATGAAGTGCATCATCTGCAAACCGGGTCAAGTGAATCGCTGGTCGTAAACGGGAACGTCACGAACTTCCGCATCACCCACAATGTTGTCCACGATAACAACAACATTGGAATCGACGTCATCGGTTTCGAGCGCACGGCGCCCGACCCTGCCGTCGACCAGGCGCGCGACGGAGTAGTACGTGGAAATCTGGTTTACAACATTACTTCGCGCGGCAATCCGGCCTACGGCGATGAACAAAATTCCGATGGTATTTACGTGGATGGCGGAACCAGAATCCTCATCGAGCAGAACGTGATGCACGATGTGGACTTCGGAATCGAACTGGCCAGCGAGCACAAGGACAGCGCCACCAGTTACATCACTGCACAGAATAACCTTATCTATCACGCTCACACCGCGGGTGTTTCCATCGGGGGGTATGCGCCTGAGCGGGGACACACCGAGCACTGCACTGTGATCAACAACACGCTCTACGAAAACGATACGTCGGCGACAGGTTCGGGGGAGTTCCAGATGCAGTGGAACATGGCTGACAATATTTTTGCGAATAACATTGTCTACGCGGGGCCGCGCTGTCTTATCGCGGTGAACAAATCGCAGGTCGACAAACAACACCCAGCCGTCACCATCGATCACAACCTTTATTACTGTGCTTCCGGATCGAAGGCGAGCACCTGGGTGGAAGCTTCCGCCACGGCGACAGGATTCGACAATTACGTTCAGTCAACCGGGAATGATCGTCATTCCCGATTTCTCGATCCACATTTTGTAGACGTTACCGCCAACGATTTTCATCTGCGATCCGATTCCCCCGCGATTGGCGCGGGCACGATCGAGGGACTGTCGGTGGGAGAACTGGATCTTGATGGCTCACCGCGAGTCAAATCCGGACACATAGACCTCGGCTGCTACCAAACAAAATAGAGAGCGGTCAATTGCAAGAGCTCCGTTCGCGGGTGATGCTCGGCTAACGCTTGGCCGATGCGTCAAAAAAGTTCGGCTGCTCCGGGATTGCGGCGCCGTCGGCGCGTGGATCAGATGCGCCGAAATTAAGGCTGGTTTTACTGTCGTGAAGGATCGCCTGGCCGCGTCCCATCAAGGATGTGTAATCAGGGTGCACCTGCAGCACGTGTCCCATCTTGCTGAGGGCTGCGAGTGTGGCTGGCGTCACACGGGATTCGATCACGATTCTGCAGCCGAGCTGCTGGCGGTCAGTGAAGCGCGGTTCTTCCATCGCAGCCTGGATATTCATATGGTAGTCGACCACGTTCGACACAAATTGTGCATGAGCTAACGGTTGATTCAGTCCGCCCATGATGCCGAAGCCGATATGCTCATCACCTCGCTGCATAAATGCGGGAATGATGGTGTGAAAGGGACGCTTTCGGCCGGCAAGTGCATTGGGAGACGCGGGATCGAGCGAGAAAAGGCCGCCGCGATCCTGTAAGGCGAATCCCATTCCCAATACGGTTACGTTCGATCCAAAGTTGTTGTAATTGCTCTGAATGATGGAGAGGATATTTCCTTCCCGATCGACGACAGTGAAGTAGGTAGTATCGCTTGTGCCGAGCGCCCCGGGAGCGACGGTGCAGTTGGCTTTTCTTGGGTCGATGAGCGCGGCGCGTTTTGCGGCGTAGTCTTTTGACAGAAGCTGATCCACGGGAATCTTGCTGAAGCGCGGATCGCCGTCGTAGACCTTCACGTCGGCATAGGCAAGTTTCATGGCCTCGATGCGGCTATGTAACTCGCCGGGGCTGTGGGGACCGGCGGGATCGGGATTGAAGCGCTCCATGATATTGAGCATTTCAAGTGCTGCGATGCCGTCACCGTTGGGCGGCAGTTCGTACACGGTCCAATCGCGGTATTTCGTCGAAATCGGCTCGACCCATTCCGCGGAGTAAGAAGCGAGATCGTCGGCAGTCATGGTTCCTCCAAGTTCGTCGGAGGTTTTGAGGATTGCCTTCGCGATCTCTCCCTTGTAGAACGCTGCCTCGCCCTGGTCGGCAACCAGCGTGAACGCGTGGGCGACATCGGGATTACGAAATATCTCTCCAGTCTCCGGCACCTTTCCACCAGGCAAAAATACCCGCCGGCTCTCGGCATTTGTCAGCAAGCCATCGTGGTCGCCATCCCACCATGCGTGAATGATCTCGGCCACAGGGAATCCGTGGTCGGCATAAAAGATCGCGGGTTGGAAGAGGTCGCGCCAAGGCATTTTCCCCCAGCGATCGTGCAGCTTGGCCCATCCGTCAACCACTCCCGGAACAGTTACGGAATCGATACCGAATTGGGGCATCTCCGTGATACTTTTTTCGTGCAGACGCTCGATCGTGAGAGCTTTCGGCGCCCAGCCGCTGGCGTTCAGGCCGTAGATTTTTCCTGTCTTCGCCTCCCAATAAATGGCAAAGAGATCACCGCCCATACCGTTGGAGGTGGGTTCGGTCACATTGAGTACAGCGTTGGCCGCGATCGCGGCATCAATGGCGGAGCCTCCCCGTTCCAGGATAAGCGCTCCAGCCTGTGAGGCCGAAACTTGGCTCGTGGCCACCATACCGTACTGCGTGGCGACCACCGACCGTCCGTAGGAACGGTCCTGGGCAAACATGTTGAATGCGGCGGAGAGGAAAACCAGCAACGTGAGCGAAGGTCTGAGTGCGATCATGCGTGTGAAGCTCCGGAATCGAGACGATAGTGAATCGGTGCGTCTGCCACTCCGCTATGAGCGTACCACTTGAAAAGCAAGAAAACAGAAGAAGGGAATGCCGATAGCGCTGATTCAGCGTTGCGCGATATGATCGAAACCGCAATGGCAGCGCCTAAATTCATGCTGAGCGAGTTTCCCTGGGACGAACGTCACCGCGTGGCCGGCATAGAAGACGTTCTTACTCCTGCGCTCGTGGTCTATCCGGAAATCGTGGCGGCAAACATCGCCCAGACTCTGCATCTGCTCGGCGGTGATCCGGATCGCTGGCGACCCCACATCAAGACTGCAAAGCTGGCCTACACGCTTCAGATGCTGGTCGAGCGGTGCGTCCGGAATTTCAAGTGCGCCACCACGCTTGAAATGCTGGTAGCTTGCGACAGCGGAGCAGCCGACGTCCTTCTTGCCTATCCGGTAGTAGGCGCCAATGCGCGCCGCGTGCTCGAAATAGCGAATCAGTTCCCGCGCGTCCGGATTTCTGTCCTGGTCGAGAACGAAGAACAGGTGCGGCAATGGCGAGGCAGCCCGGTCGGCGTGTTTGTCGACATAAATCCTGGAATGAATCGGACAGGAGTGGAACAGGGCCAGACCGACAAAGTGGTTCGGCTTGTGCGTGCTGTTGAGGAAGCAGAGCTGCAATTCGGGGGCTTGCACTACTATGACGGCCAGTACGGCGGGCTCGACGAGCCCGAACGGACCGCAGCGGCGCATTCCGGCTACGATCGTTTGCTGAAGCTTGTGATCGCGATCCGGGACAGTGGGATGAGCGTGCCCGAAGTTGTTACCGCAGGAACGCCGACGTTCCCTTGCTCTCTCGTGTACAAAGGTTTTCATGGCGCGGGATTCATCCACCGCGTCTCGCCCGGAACAATTGTGTATTGCGATGCCACAAGTCTGGCGCAACTGCCCGCTGAATACGGCTACGCACCGGCGGCGCTGGTATTATCCCGCATGGTCAGCCGTCCACATGACGGAATCATCACCTGCGACGCGGGCCACAAAGCTGTCTCGGCTGATGCGGGCGTGCCCACCTGCGTGGTCGCCGGACATCCGGAACTGGCGCCGCTGGCGCCCAGTGAAGAACATCTTCCGATGGCATTGAACCCGATGGGGTTGAACCAGGAAACCACAAGTCCGCAGGTAGGCGATGTGCTCTATCTACTACCGCGCCACGTCTGCCCCACGGTGAACAACTTTGATTCCGCGCTCCTCGTGCGGGACGGCCAGATCGCGTCAGTAGAGAATGTTACCGCCCGCGGACGCGAAGCGCCGCTTCGCCTAAGTCTAGTATCTGGCCATCTTGTCGTGTCTCCGTAGCCCCTTCTTTTGCGTCATCCAGGATGAAAATTGTAGAGACTCGGGACCGATGTTCCGGTAGATGGCCTTAGCTGCGCGTTACGACTGATCTTCGACTATTGACTCCTGGCTTTCCTCACAAAGCCGTCTTCGCTCCACTCTTCCGAGCCCACGCCGTTGTGCACAAAGAACAATCCTGTCGGATCGTATTTCTTTTTCACCGCCGCCAGCCGTGTGCAATTGTTTCCCCAGTAGGCTTGCTGCCAGTTCTCCTGGAAAAAGTTGCTCTCCGAAACGTAGGCCCCGTCATCCGGCACGAGCGCGCGCAACTGATTTACGCACTTGTGGATCTCCTGCCGGGATTTTCGTCCAGCCTCAATGTCCGGCTCATGGCCGCGCACGCCGGGATATCCACCGCCTGCGTCGCCGACGATGGCCAACGCAAACGCATTCAGCACCGCGGGGTTCGTCGCTGTATCGCGTGTCGCTTCGATCGCCTCGCGCGGCCCTCCCGCCAACCCTTTGTTGAAATGCAACTCGATGTTCTTGTACCGCGAACCGGCAAACAACGCCTGCGCGAGCGGCTCCTGCGAATCATCTTCGAGCAGCGACGCAGGCATCCATAATGATTCGTATCCGTAAAGGAACCATGCCACTTGCCCCCCGTCTCCCGTCCACCACGCATTATTGGAACTCGCTCCCGGCCGCTGGTCCAAATTAAAAACTGCTTGATGGTTCTGCTTCCTCCACTCCACGTCCCACCAATACCGGGCCGGCATGCTGGCTAGAATCGGCTGTCGCTCGATTGTGTAAGCGCCCGGCGAGCGCGCCACCCAATCCAGAAAGGGTTGCCATATCTGCTTTACTTGTTCCGTACTCAAATCGTGGCCCACCATCAACAAATCGAGCACATTGTCGCTCGTAATGCGCGCATGCTCGCCCCAGCGATCGTTGAAAAGATGCTCCCGGTAAAAGCCAACAAAGTACCGCAGCAAACGCCGAAACCCCTCGTCTGACGAGGCCTTTACTGTAACAATCGCCGCGCCCCAAAACTCTGGCAGCTCGCGTACGCGCAGCGTCACTTTGCTCACTGCGCCGAATGTTCCTCCTCCTCCGCCCTTCAGCGCCCAAAATAAATCTGGGTTCGTACATGCATTTGCGATGCGCACTTTCCCATCTGCGGTGACTACTTCCGCCTCCAACAATCCCGCCGCTGCGGTTCCATAATGCTTCGAAAAACTTCCGAAGCCTCCACTCTGCACCAGGCCCGCCACGCCGACCGTAGTGCAGCCGCCGCCTTGCACATACGCGCCGCCTTTTGTGGTCACTGCGTCGTAGGCTTGCATCCAGATCGCGCCCGAGCCTATCGTCACCGCGCGCTGCGGGGCGTGCTTGCCCTCACATCCTTGTGCGACATATGTTTCATGCATGGTGATGTCATGCATGCGCCGCGTCCACACGAGCAGCGAATCCGCCGCGTTCGAGGTTCCCTGATAACTGTGCCCGCCGCCCTTCACCACCAGCCGCAAGTCATTTTCGCGTGCGAAGTTCACCGCCGCAGCAATGTGATCTGCATTGCTTGCCGCCACCGCATAAACGCTGGGTTTGCTCGCCCACGCGTCCACCCATCCCAAGGTTTGCGTCAAGCCAGGCTGGTCTCCGATGTAATAGGGATTGTGAATATTGTCGAGCAGATTCTGGCAGCCCGCGCTTCCCGCATCTTTGACGCAAGCTTCGATCGGAAATTTCACCAGAATCAAATTTCCGTCGACCTCATCATGCAGCCGCTTCCACGCTGCCTGCGAAGGCCAATTCGCATCTGACGGCCGGCGACGCCGAGTTCCCGCAGCAGCATGCGCAGCATTGCGCAGGCTCGCAGGATCCAGATCGAGGGCAAGATTCTTTGCCGATCCCCATACCTCGCGCGCCCACAGCGGACCCAGCGCTGCCATTCCTGATCGTTTTAAGAATGTTCTTCTGTCCATTGAAGTAGGAAAGTTTGCCACGGCTTCCAGCTATACCACTGAACCGTTATTGGCAGCTCTTATATTAAAGGATTCTCCTGCCGGGGATTGATCACGCGTTGAATGGGAACGTCATGGCTGGTCAGCCGATCCAGAATCACGCATGGGGGGAACACCGTCGCTGCGAAGCACCATCAGACGCTCCGTTTTCGCAACTGTGATCATACATATCCCAACCGAGGTAACGCGTACTGGCTTCATACACAGCGGATGCGACGGTAGAAAGATTGGCGGCAACGTGGTGCTCAAAGCCGCGCACGATTACTCCCATCACCATTTTTCTGGGATTAACCGCCATATCACACCTCAATCGGGCTCAGGTTTTACGCTCGGCACAAAATTCGGGGCCGGGATTTGCGTGTGTCCGTTGCCTGCCCATAATAAGCGAGTACAACAAAAATAAAACCCCGATCCGCGGAGCGGACCGGGGTTTCCAATCTTGCAGGGTTTATTGTGGGGTGAAGTTTTGATGGAAGCCCAAACTAACTACGTCCTGGAACTCAGGGGTTCCTGGAGGCAGGTTGGACGGGTTCAGGAATTGCGTGTCGAAGAAATAGTTACGGATCGGTGCGCCGTATACCGAGCTGCAGCACTTGAAAGTGCCCGTGGCATATTGCGAATAGTACAAGCTGATCAGTGATCCGGCATAGTAGACGTTGGTGCCTCCGCGGTCTTCAAGATAGCGAAGGAAGTTGTGCATGCCTCCGTCAGTACCAAAATCCTGAGCACCCCAGGCCGGTTGCGGAAAGGGAATGCTCTTGCCGGCGGCGATGGCTACGCGGTAGTAGCTGTCCGTCGCGGGTCTGCCGGCAATGGCGGATGGAGAACTGAAACTATTGCTGTC
>JBAVQD010000131.1:0-6783 GCA_049693675.1 Candidatus Sulfotelmatobacter sp.
TTTATGGGGCCAACGGACCAGTAGCGCAGACGGAGGCGATGCCGCAAACCAATGCACATGGTTCCTGTGTGGATCTTTATTTCGACAAATATGTTCCTGAGATGACCGCCGCGCAGGTACGCGATCTGTTATATCCGGTGCTTGACTTTAAGGCGCGAAGCAAGGAGCAAGCGTATCTCGACAGCGTGCCTCCTAAAGTGAAGGAGGCCATTCAAGGGCATCATGTGCTGGTGGGGATGAATCAGGAGATGGTGCTGCATGCCAAAGGGAAGCCGCCGAAAAAGGTTCGCGAGCGGGACGGAGAAACTCAATATGAAGAGTGGATCTATGGCGAGGCTCCGGCGGATGTCGATTTCGTTCGCTTCGTAGGCGATGAAGTAGTCCGGGTTGAGACCATAAAAGTGGACGGCGAAAAAATTGTTCGCACGCAAAAAGAAGTCATCATGGACCGTCCGGAAGAGAAGGAAGCTAAGAAGGAGCCGCAGGAACGTCCTGCGAATGCGCCGAGTCTGAAGCGCCCCGGGGAGGATTCACAGCCAGGAGCAGGGGCGGACGACGGTTCTACTCCTCGGCCTATCGTTCCTCCTCCTCCAGATTTACCGTCACCTCCGAGCGGGCCCGGCGAGATGGCTTCCGGAAGATAACGGCACATCGCTCAATTTCTAGAGGATGCTGATTTGAGGGCTATTTCATCGCCACCGATGCGCCTACATCGGCAAATGAGAAAGCCAGAGAAACGTTCGGATACTCGCGGCCATCCACTTCCACGTAGGGATAAACAAAATAATTGAGCGGATTGCCCTCCTGCGGAGGGCTAAGGCGCAGGTCGCGGCCCATGCTGAACTGCACGCGATTTACGTCGTGGGAGCCAAAGAAATAGTCGCGCTTTTCGGGATGCTTCCAGGCTTCGGAAATGTCCACGGGAATCCAGCCTTTGCCGTCGACGTAAAAATCCGACCAGCAGTGGTAGCCGGCTATTTCGGCGGAGTGTTGATCGGAGGGAAGCGGGAAACCGATTTCGAAGCGGGCCGGAATGCCCTGCGAGCGAGCCATCGCAATGAATAACGAATGGAAGTCGGTGCAGTTTCCTTTCTTGGCGTCGCAGGCATAAAGCACGTCGCCGTGGCCCCACCCCGTGCCAGTTTTGTCATAACGCATGGTAGTAAAGACATAGTCGTAAATGGCACGTGCTTTATCAAGCGCTTGAGTTTTTCCTTGCGTGACCTTCCCTGCGAGATCGGCCGGTAGTCCTGTCACCGGGACAAGAACATCGGGCTGCAAATCCTGCTGCCGTTCTGCGGAGGAGAGTGAAACCGAAACCAGATGCGGCGCGTTCGGCCCCAGCACGATACGCTCGTGGCGAATGACGTCATATTCAATATCGAAGTGGAGTTCGGGGTAGTCGGAATCGGTCTCGGCAAAGAAAATCTGGTTGCCGTACTTCGACTCGCTGGTCTTCTTCAAGGGCAGATCGCCTTTTGCCGAAACGATCTTTACTTCCTGATAAGCGTCAGAGTGGGCAGCGGGAATCCAGACTTTAATTTTTTCGCCAGCGGAAAGATTCTTGACCGTGAAGGCGTAATGAAACGTGAAGTGGCGGGAATTCTGGGCGGCGAGGGATACAACCAAGACGAAACAAAGGGATGACAATACACAAGCTTTGCGAAGCATAAGCGGCTTCCTCTCCTGTTCTCAACCGAGAACCGTCAACCGGGACCTGAACCTGGTGGGAAACGACACACGGGCGTCTTAGAGGGAAAGCCGTCAAGTGAAGCCGCGCTTGGGTGTGCGCATAACTTAGAGGATGCCGGGAATAGATTCGGCGATGCGACATTTTATCAGAGGTGCGAAGCCGGAGGTTTGAATCCCTTTTCTTCGCGAGCTCCGCGGTCGTTCTCTGCGAACTCTGCGATTAGGCATCTTTACGCTCTGGTCGTGTTCAAAGCTTGAACCGCAGAGATCGCGGAGAAAGGCCGCGGAGTGCGCGGAGAACTTCAGGTTGCTGAACGCCGCATACTGATAGGTTCAGTTAGAATGCCTGCGTGACGGTTGCCATCCAATGTTGCGATCTGCGCAAGACCTACGACGGAAAAGTCGAAGCCGTGCGCGGTCTCAACTTGGAGATTGAAACCGGGGAGTGCTTTGGGCTGCTGGGTCCGAACGGAGCCGGGAAGACGACTACGATTGAAATCCTCGAGGGACTGCTCGAGCCGACCTCCGGCGAAGTATCGATTTTCGGCCATACGTGGCGCGAAGATGCACGCGAAATGCGGGAGTGGCTGGGCATCTCGCTGCAGGAGACGCGATTATCGGAAAAACTTTCCGTGCGTGAAACGGTGGAATTGTTTGCCAGCTTTTATCGCGAGCCGCGATCGTCCGATGAAGTGTTGGAGCAATTGCAGCTTACGGAGAAGGCGGACGCGTGGGTAGGAAAACTTTCCGGCGGCCAGAGACAGCGGCTGGCGGTGGCGACAGCGCTGGTTTGCAATCCGAAAATTCTTTTTTTGGACGAGCCGACTACGGGTCTGGATCCGCAGAGCCGGCGGCAGCTTTGGGATATTATTCGCGAATTTCAACGCAACGGCGGAACAGTTTTGTTGACCACACATTATATGGATGAGGCGGAGCGGCTGTGCGACCGGCTGGCCATCGTTGATCACGGGGAGATTATCGCGGAGGGGTCGCCCGCAAGTTTGATCGAACGCCTGGGTGGCCATCATGTGGTGGAGTTTGCGGTCGGGCACGAGACAACCGAAAATTCCGACGGAGCCGCGCTCGAGATCTGGCGCGCTCTGCCCAGCGTGGAATCCGTTCGGGAGGATGACGGGATGGTGGCTCTCAGCGTGAAGGAACCTCATCTCACCATTCCGGCTCTGCTGGATGCGATTGGAAAGCAGAGCAGGGAACTGCAGCACCTTACTACCCGGCAAGCCAGTCTGGAAGATGTGTTCGTCCGGCTGACCGGGCGGCACCTGCGAGAAGAGTAGTACCCGCGGATGGGTTCAATGGCTACAACAGAGCAAATCCCGAAAGCAAACCACCCAGTGGGGCACCGCAGATTTCCCAAGCGCAACGGACGCTGGTCGGGATACCTGCATCTTCTGGGCGCGCGCATGCTGGAGTTGAAGCGCGAGCCTGAGGTCGTGTTCTGGGTATTCGTATTTCCATTGTTGCTGGCGCTGGGCCTTGGAATTGCTTTCCGTAATAAACCAGCGGATGCCTCGTCGGTCGCGATTGTATCGGGAGCAGGGGCGGACCAAGCGCGGACATTGTTAGAAAGCTCGCCGCAACACGCGTCATTCAAGGTCGAGGTGCAGGACGAAAAGGCTGCCAGAAAGGGATTTCGGCTTGGGAAGTACGATCTGGTGATTGAGCCTGACGGCAATGGCGGGTTGCGATATCGTTACGATCCGGCGCGTCCGGAAAGTGTACTGGCCAAAACGGAAGCGGATAACGCTTTGCAAGCGGCAGCTGGACGGAAGGATGTGGTGGCGACAACTGTGGTGACTTCGTCTGAGCCGGGGTCACGCTATATCGATTTCCTGATTCCTGGATTACTGGGGATGAATTTGATGAACTCCGGGATGTGGGGCGTCGGATTTGCGTTGGTCGATATGCGGCAGCGCAAACTGCTGAAGCGCTTTGTGGGCACGCCGATGCGGCGGGGAGATTTTTTGCTGGCGCTGATGTCGAGCCGTCTGGTGCTGATGGTCATCGAAATCGGATTGCTGTTAACCCTTGGCGTTCTGGTTTTTCATATGAAAGTCAATGGATCGATTTTCGCAATCGCATTCGTCGGCGCAGTTGGAGCTTTGACGTTCGGCGGAGTGGGGTTGCTGACGGCGAGCCGGGCGCAGAAGATCGAGAGCGTAAGCGGCCTCATGAATCTTGTCATGATGCCGATGTGGATTTTTTCCGGAGTATTTTTTTCCTACGAACGGTTTCCCGCCGTGATTCAGCCCTTGATCAAGGCACTTCCGCTGACTGCACTGAACGATGCGTTACGCGCCAGCATTCTGGAGGGTACTCCGCTTATCCATCAGTGGCCGCGCCTGCTCATCATGATTGTTTGGGGCGCAGTTTCTTTCGCGCTGGCGTTAAGATGGTTCCGCTGGACTTAGTTGGTTCGTAGAAGTTCGGTAAGGGTTTCTCAGATAAGTTCCGAAGCTTGGGCCTCGTCCGAGATGAGATACGCGCTCCGCTTACTGGCCGCTTCCGATCGTAGATAAGAAGCGCGGCGTTTGACGAGCCTTAGTGGCTTGTTCGAAGGCGTAAGCCAGACGGATCAAGGTAGGTTCACTCCAGGCACGTCCGAAGAATGAGATTCCAATTGGCAGACCAGAAATAAAGCCCGCGGTGACGTTAAGGTTAGGGTAGCCTGCGACAGCGGCGGCATTCGAGCTTCCACCCGCTACGTGGTCGCCGTTGACCAGGTCGGTAAGCCACGCTGGGCCGCCGGTGGGCGCGACAATAGCATCGAGATGGTACTTATCCATGGTTGCGTCGATGCCTTCGGTGCGGGCTAGTTGATGATTGTTCTCGAGTGCGTCAAGATATGGCTTTTCCGTGAGTGGACCCTTAGCCTCGGCTTTCAAGAATAGATCCTGGCCGAAGTAGGGCATCTCTTTCTGCCGGTTGCGCTCATTGAAGTCGATGATGTCTTTTAACGTCTTCACTGGGGCATTCGGTCCCAAGCCCGCAAGATAGCTATTCAGATCGGCTTTAAGTTCATACAGGAAGACCAGCAGTTCGCTCTTATCGAACTTACCCAGAGTTTCGATATCTGCCGGGTCAATCACCGTAGCGCCCTGTTTCTTCATAACATCGAGAGATTGCTCCATCAGGGCATCGACGGCGTCATTGAATCCGAAGTATTTTCTGGCGACTCCGATGCGGGCGCCCTTTAAACCGGCGGGATCACAGAACTGGGCATAGTCCGTCGCAGATTTGCCTTGGCTGTTTGCGGTGGCTGAGTCTCGCGGATCGACGCCCGTAAGCGCGCCCAGCATAATCGCGGCGTCGCGCACCGTGCGGCACATCGGCCCCGCGCCATCCTGACTATGGGAGATAGGAATGATGCCGGAGCGGCTTACCAGCCCTACGGTTGGCTTGATGCCGGCGATCCCGTTCGACGACGACGGACAGACGATGGAGCCATCGGTTTCGGTGCCGATTGCGGCGGCACATAGATTCGCCGAAACTCCTGCGCCGGAACCGGAACTTGAGCCGCAGGGATTACGGTCAAGCGCGTAGGGATTTTTGGTGAGCCCGCCGCGCCCGCTCCATCCACTGGTGGAATGGCTGGAGCGAATATTCGCCCACTCGCTGAGATTGGTCTTGCCTAAAATAACGGCTCCGGCGGCTCGCAATTTTTCCGCGACGAAGGAATCTTTCGCAGGCTTGGAGCCGAGTAACGCAAGCGAGCCGGCGGTGGTCATCATTCTGTCGGCAGTGTCGATATTGTCTTTGATCAGGACCGGGATGCCGTGAAGCGGTCCGCGCGGGCCTTTTATTTTGCGCTCCCGATCGAGAGCTTCGGCGATAGAGAGCGCATCAGGATTGAGTTCGATAACACTGTTGATCGCGGGACCGTGTTTATCGATTTCGTCGATACGGTGGGAATATTTTTCTACCAGGGAGCCGGCGGTGAACCTGCCAGACTTCATTCCATCCTGAAGGTCTGAGAGGGTTACTTCATCCAACTCGAAGGGCTTGATGCCGGAAGTCTTAGGGTCAGGTGTTAGTTCACGCGCAGCAGCCAGCGCGGGATGGAGTGGAGTCAGCGCCAACGTGGCGCTGCCGACTACTGTAGTTTTGAAGAATTTGCGGCGGCCGGCAGAGAACCTGGAATTGTTTTTCTTTACGGACATAGATCGATCGATCCCCTTATCAAGTCAAGCTCTTGAAGTCGCAGGGAACATAATAATTGACTGGGATGTCGGCACGGGCGCGCATCGCATCAGAAAGTTTCGGTTCGGGGTGCGCCAAGACGCTAATACCCGGCAGGGAAGAATCACAGGCCGGGTGAACTATCGTTATTCGTCGTCTGTGTTTGCTCTCTTAGTGGCTGGGTTCTCCGGACTTTCGCTTTCCGCTTGCGAATCCCGCGAATCTTTTTCCCAGTCGCGGTAGGGCTGCCGAGCGAGGAACTGCGGTGCGTCGGTTTCGGACATTTTGTCCCAAGCGCGGCTGTTATCGGGATCGGGCCCGCTGAACAGCGATAGAGAGGTTGTCTCTAGCAGAAGTTCCAACTCGCTGATGCGATTCGACTTCTTGTCGTAGTCGGCTCGTTCCGATAAAGACAAGCCGCCAAAGATTTCGTCGTGTCGAGTCTTACGCAGCTCTTTAAGCAGGCGCAGCACTTCTGCTCGTGGCGTTTCGCGATCCATGGTGGACTCCGGTGAACCGCGATCGCTCAGATCAGATTTGGAGGAGCGAGGGAGGAACAAGAAGACTGTATGCTCAATGACATTGCTATGTCTATCAGGGATCATTCGATTTCGCGGGGCTTTCCCATTAAGGGCCAGACGGGAGAGAAACGAATACGACGGGACATAATAGGGAAGGGCGCGAAATCGGGCCCAGCGCGGTGCAATATTTTGTGTGCATTTTTTATTTGATGTGTATATAATGAAGGTCAGCTAAGTTTGACTCATAAGCAATTGAAGGTCGGTATCGCCAACCAGCGTCACCCCCGTCACTAGCAGCGAATCTTCTCAGCACAATTCAAGAAACAAGAAAAGAATAGGACTATCAATGGCAGAACAAGGAACAGTAAAGTGG
>JBAVQD010000132.1:0-5409 GCA_049693675.1 Candidatus Sulfotelmatobacter sp.
GGCGCGGGCTGAGAGGCGGGTTCCGCGGCAGCGGCCGGTGAAGAAGCCGGGCGCTCGATGAAGGCCATGATGTCCTGCTTGGTAATGCGGCCGCCCAGTCCGGTACCGGAAACTTGCGAAAGATTGACACCGTGCTCGCGGGCGATCTTGCGTACCAGTGGGGACGAACGGGCTTCCTCGGCACCATCTTCCGCCGGCTGTGGGACGGGCGTTGCGCCGGCGACGGGCGCGGAAGCCGATGCGGCTCTTTTCTCTTCTTTCTTCTCCGGCGGCTTTGCTTCAGGCGCCAGTGCGGAAGCGGTTGGCGCGGATTTCGCGGGGGCGGTCGCAGCTTCGCCATCCACGGAGATGGTGCCGACGACGGTATTCACCCCAACGGTGCTGCCCTCAGAGACTTTGATCTCCTGCAGAACGCCGGAGGCGGGGGCGGGAATCTCAGCGTCAACCTTGTCGGTAGAGATTTCGAAGAGCGGTTCGTCGCGCTGAATCTTGTCGCCAGGCTTTTTCAGCCATTTGGTAATAGTGCCCTCGACGATGGATTCGCCCATCTGAGGCATGATGATGTCAGTCGGCATGATTTCCTTTCACGCGGCCCACGGTTCAGGACAGAGGACCGTCCGCAACCCAATATTATAGCGGGTGCGGGAGTCAGCTTGAAACGGCTCCCGGGGCAACAGCGAGACTCTCCTTTTTGGCGCGGAACTCCCAACTGTGTAAACTAGCTTCGCGATGAGATCTCTCCCCCGCTCTTCATTTGCGCGCCATCATTTTCCAGTGGGCGCGCGACTTGTGATTCTATCCGTGTTTTTGTTGGCCTACGTTGCAGCGAGTTTTGCCTCAGCTTATAACGCCCATCCCAAACTGGTGGTCGTGATTGTGATCGATCAGTTTCGCGGCGACTATCTTGAGCGCTATCGCGACCAGTTTGGGGAAGGCGGATTCCGCCTGCTGCTCGACCACGGCGCCAACTTCACCGACTGCAACTATGATTACGCGAATACCCGCACTGCTCCCGGACATGCCACGCTTTTTACGGGTGCTTACAGCAACGGTCATGGCATTGCGGCTAACGAGTGGTGGGATCCGCGGAAGAAGCACATGGTGACTTCGGTTGAGGATGACACTACCAAGCTGGTTGGTGTTTCTGAAGAAAAGACAGGAGCATCGCCGCACAATTTGTTAGCAGATACTTTAGGCGACGAACTCAAACTCGCCACCCAGGGACAGGCGCGCGTATTCGCCGTTTCGCTGAAAGACCGCGCTGCCGTGCTGCCTGGAGGCTTTGCCGCCGACGCGGCGTACTGGATTGAACCCAGAAGCGGCGCATGGATTACTTCCACATACTATCGCAACGACTTGCCCAAGTGGGTGCAGGATTTCAATTCAGGAAATCGCGCCGCGAAATATTGGGACCGTGATTGGAAGAATAGTAATGGCGACATGTTGCGCTCGACTGCGCATCGCAAGAGTAAGGATGGATCCGATGCCGGATTTTACGAAGTGATCGGCTCGACTCCATTTGCTAATGAATACGAGCTCGAATTCGCAAAGCAATTAGTAGTCTACGAAGGCCTTGGTGGCGGACGTGCGACGGACCTGCTTGCCATCAGTCTTTCCGCAAACGATATTCTGGGACATCAGGTCGGGCCTGATTCGCCGGAGATGGCTGCGATGGCGCTGGCGCTCGATCGCGAACTGGCGGACTTCTTCAACTTTCTGGGCCACCAGATTGGTCTGGCGAATGTGTGGATCGCGCTGTCAGCTGATCACGGAGTGTCCGCTTTGCCCGATGCCGCAAAGAAGTTGCGCATTCCCGCCGCCAATCTGGATGCGGGTAAGCTCGAAGTGCAGATCAATGGCGCACTGACGGCGAAGTTTTCGCCGGGGGGCGCAGCCGCCTATATCAAACTCGATTATCCGATTGCATGGCTCGATCAGGATGCTTTCGTTGCAGCTCACATAAAAGAGCAAGAGGCGGAAACAGCCGTGGGCGAGGCGGTGAAGCAGGCGGGAATACGCGCGTATTTCACCAAGTCACAGTTGGCCGAAGGCGAAGTTCCCGATACCGTTCTCGGCAAGAAGTTTTTGAATAGCTACTCGCCGGAGGGCGGCTGGTATGTAATGGGGGTTCAGGAGCCTTATACGGTCGGCCCGGCAAAAGGTACGGACCACGCGTCTCCTTATACTTACGATACCCACGTTCCATTGGCTTTTTACGGGCTTCCATTTCGGCCGGGCACTTATCGAACACATTCGGAGCCAGTCGATATGGCGACGACGTTGGCATCGCTTCTCGGCATCAACGCTCCCACTCATGCCGTTGGCCGAGTGCTGACCGAGGCACTGGCTCCCGCTCACCGCGCGGAAGATACTGCGGAGCCGACTTCTGCGGGAAGTACGCTGAGGAGTCCGCAGTGACGCCGGTTTCCGAGAGCGCCAAGTCTTCGCTAGACCTTGGCGTGAGTGTCGCTGGAATCCCGCTTAAGAACCCGATCATTGCGGCGAGCGGCACGTTTGGTTATGGAGTGGAGTTCGAGGACGTAGTTCACCTCGACAAGTTGGGCGGCTTCGTGGTCAAGGGGCTCTCGCGGGAGCCGATGATCGGCAATCCGCCGCCGCGTCTATGGGAAACCGCTGCCGGCATGCTCAATGCCATCGGCCTGCAAAATATTGGCGCTGCCGCATTTCTGGAAGAGAAGCTGCCCAAACTCCGGCAGATTACGAACATCACCGTTTTCGCCAACATCTTCGGCTACACGCGCGAGGATTACGAACGAACCATCGAGATTCTCAACGACGGCGAAGGCATCGCGGCTTACGAACTGAATGTTTCCTGTCCTAACACAGCGCACGGCGGGTTGCAGTTCGGGAGCGATCCGCGGTCGCTCGATGAAGTGGTGACTACCGCGAAGCGCGTTGCGCGCCGTCCTCTGATCGTAAAGCTCTCACCCAACGTGACCAGCATCGCGCAGATGGCCCACATCGCGCAGGAGGCGGGCGCGGACGCACTCTCGCTGGTGAATACTTTCGTGGCCATGGCCATCGACGCCGATACGCGCAAGCCGCGTATTGCGAACGTCACCGCCGGACTCTCCGGACCTGCGATCAAGCCGATCGCGCTGCGCATGGTCTACGATGCCGCACATGCGGTGAACATTCCGGTGATTGGCATGGGCGGCATTTCCACCGCAGCGGACGTGGTGGAATTTATGCTCGCGGGCGCAACCGCAGTGCAGATCGGAACCGCGAGTTACTGGGACCCTTGTGCGACCGAGAAAATTGTCAGTGACCTGCAGCGCTGGTGCGAGGATCGCCAGGTCACTCGCCTGGCCGATCTGATTGGCGGGCTGATCGTGGAGTGAAAGATGGTCTCCAGTGTGAACGCCAGGAAACTAGCGCCCCTGGGTATACCAGATCGAGCCGGGGGATTTGTAATTGCGTCCCTCGCCCCACGCCACGTGGGTATTCCCAAGGTTGTCGACGGTGATCGAAAAATAGTCGCCAAAGGGAAAGAGGAAGCCTTCCGGACGAATGTAATCGTAGCCGCGTACCGGCCCCGAGAGCTGAGTTTCAGCTGACCAGGTAGCTCCGCCATTGCTCGAACTGCGCGCAAAAACATTCCATAAAGGCTGAGGTCGTGAGGGTTGCTTTCGTGTATCCATCCAGGCGATGCGCACATCTCCGCCGGCGCCTGCCGCAATGGCAGGAAAACAATGTTCAGCCGAGCCCGGTGCGGACGAGACTTCGGTCCTTGCGGACCAGTTCGCTCCGCCCGTAGTCGAAGAAGAAAAGAACATGCGCTCGTTCCCCCCGTTCGCAGTGCCGGCGTTCCACAAAACGTAAAGAGTTCCGGCGGCGTCCGAAGCAAGCGCAGCCTGTGCCCCAAGATAGCCGGCTTCGCAAGCTTCGGATGAGCAATCGGGCGCCGCGCCTGAAACGTCGAGCAACACCGTGCTCCAACTATGCCCGCTATCCGCGGACCGGCTGACATAAAGGCTGACGGGGCGGGTGCTCGATTCCTGCCGCGCGTAAGCCGTCCATGAAAAGTAGACGTTGCCGCTGCCATCGACCGTCGCGCCTCCGGCCAGCGACCAGCCAGGCTTTGCGCCAGGATTCACCGCCGCCGATGTAAAGGTCTGCGCGTAATCATGAGAGGCGGCTACCAGGAAATTTTGCTCGTGATTGAATCCCACATAAACGTCAGCGCCGTGGACAGCCAACACCGGCTTATCGGCATCATCCGGAGAACGCGCCGCCACAGAAAAGTACCAGGTGCGGCCAAAATCCTCTGACCTCGCAACGATTACATCGCGCTTGTTGTCCTGCAGCCAGGAGGCATATAAGGTTTGCCGGTCGACGGGGTCGACGACGACTTGCGGATCAAACTGGCCAGTCAACGAAGGCGCGAGCGAATGCGGAGCTCCCCACGACACTCCGTTATCGTTGCTGACCAGCAGCGAGATAGTTGGCGTAGCGCACGCGCGGCAGTCGGCTACCGCTCCATATTGAGGAAACAGAATATAGATGTGTCCCTGGCCGTCGGCTGCCAGCGCCGGTTCCCATTGATCGCCGCTGGTATAACCGACGCGACGCTGCGGGCTGAAGTTAGCAGCCGGGCTCGTTGCAGCCAGCGCGGCCTGCGCGATTGAGAACGCGACAAGCAGCCAGAGGGCGAACCTCGGCACACCTCTAGACCCTCTGGATCTCAAAACCACAGATTTCTCCTGGGAATACTCCTGCAACAGCCTTGACGGAACTTTATCTCGAATCCTCCGGCAGCGTCAAATTGCCAGAGACGTACGGTACTGTTCTCGTCCCGCTTTGCAATAACGTGACTTTCTGCCGGGTTCGTCATCTAATAAAATGCGTTACACGAGCGGAGATCATGCCCGCCGCAATGCCGCCCGAAGGGCGGTCTACGAGGAGCGAAACTTAGATGCAGAAAGCCACATTTGCAGCCGGATGTTTCTGGGGAGTCGAAGCCACCTTTCGGCAGATGCCGGGTGTGCTGGGGACGCGCGTGGGCTACATTGGCGGGAACACCGAAAATCCAACCTACAAAGAAGTTTGCACAGACCGCACTGGCCATGCCGAGGCAGTGGAAGTGGAATTTGATCCAGCCCAGATCCGCTACGAGGATCTGTTGAAAGTCTTCTGGGAGAACCACGATCCCACGCAGCTCAACCGGCAGGGGCCGGACTGGGGCACGCAGTACCGTTCCGCCATATTTTTTCACTCGCCGGAGCAGCAGGACGCCGCGCAGGCCTCGAAAGAATCGCTGGAGAAGGCCCACCGCTTCCCCAAGCCCATCGTTACGCAGATTGTTCCTGCAGTCACATTCTATCCCGCTGAGGACTATCACCAGCAGTATCTGGAAAAGCGCGGGCTGGCCAGCTGCCACATCAAAGC
>JBAVQD010000133.1:0-16091 GCA_049693675.1 Candidatus Sulfotelmatobacter sp.
TCGTTCAAGACATTGGCCATGCCCACGGAGCCTACAAGCCTCCGCCGGATTCAATGTCCCGGACGCTACTCTCGTTGGCCGGTTTTCAGGTGATAATCAGTGGCCGGTTTTGGGTGATCGCTGAGGAAAATCTCTGTTGGAAATCCTTATTGGGGGTCCAAAAGGGGTTTGTCAAACCCCAGATGTGTCAAGTTTTTGTGCAACAAAACTTGACATAACAATGCCGGGGAGTGCGTCGCGGTTCTCGAGCTGGTCATAGAGCCGAATATGAGTGGCGGAATCGCCGAAGGGAAGACCATTTTGCTCCTCTCGGGCAATTTGGTCAGAGGTGATGGTATGAAATCCTTAGGAGAGGGGTCTCAATCTGCACCTGCATACGCGATTGTGCTGAGCAGGGCGTTGGCGTTCTGTCGCGAGTCAAGTCGGGTGTGTTGCACTACGATCGGAATATTGGATTCGATGGTGCTCGCATAATCAGTTCCTCGAGGAACGGGCTCGGGGTCTTTCAGGTCGTTGAATCGCACATGTTTCGTCCGCCTCGCAGGGACTTGGATGTGATAGGGCCCGACAGGATCACGATCAGCATAGTAGATCGTGATTTGTACGTCCGCATTTTCTTCCGAGGTGTTCAGAAGGCATACAGCTTCATGACTGATCATCTCAGGCGCGGGTCCATGACTTGAAGGCGGAATGTAGCCTTCTGCGATTGCCCAAGATTTGCGGCCGATTGGATTTTTCATATTTCTAGCTCCTTTTGCTAAAGCTCCCTACAACAACGTACGCCGTTACAAATTTGAAATGATCATACCCCTCGCCCTCTATGGAACAAGGCTTTCCATCACATCCTTAATGCGCTCACCGACTCCCGCAGTGAGCGACCATGGACTGGGCTGCCGCAACACATGCAAAGTCCCGCGTTTCTCCATTACATCGAAATGGGTCCTCCTTCCTTTACGATGAAAGCGGATCGTGACAATACTTTTTCCCACGTGAAGATTACGCACGGTGATCTCGGGAAGCCAGTCAGGCAATTGCGGATCGACAAACAGCAAATTTGTAGGAGCAAAGGGATAGAGTCCCAGCATCGCTTGCAAGATGGAAAAGAGACATGACGCCGACCATGCCTGCGGCCAGTTGGCTCGAGGATATAGCGCGGGGAACGGGTGCTCCGCATCTCTTGCATGGCCGCTGAAACATTCCGGCAGCCGGTTGCAATCAAAGAGAGTCGTGGCCTCAAAAATGGCGCGAGCGATGGTGAGCAGTTCGTCGATTAATCCATAACGCATCATCCCCATCGCAAAGCTGCCGTGCTCCACTGGCCAAACCGAACCACGGTGGTAGCTATAGGGATCGTAGGCGGGATGAGCTGACGATAACGTGCGCACGCCCCAACCGCTGAACATGTCAGGCCGTAGCAGCCGCTGCGCCACCGGAGCGGCGTAGTCGTTGTGCACTATCCCACAAGTCAACAAGTGCCCAGGATTTGAACTGATGGATTTTATCTGCTGCCGCTCCGGGTCGAGCCCGAGAGCGAAAAACTTCTTTTCTGGCATCCAGAAACGATCATTGAAACGCTTCTTCAGTTCGGAAGCTTCATCGAATAGCCGCCGAGCAAGTTCGCTCTCGCCCATAAACCAGAGCATTTCAGACATGCGCACTTTTGCGACATAAACAAAGCCCTGCTCTTCGCAAGTCGAGATCGGCGTGTCCACCTGTCGCCCGTCCGGGTACACGATGGCGTCGCCGGAATCTTTCCATCCCTGGTTCTTGTTGCCTTGGGACGATAGTGTTCGATAAGCATAGAATCCATCGCCGAACAGGTCAGTGTATTTGTCTTTCCATTGCAGTCCAAGGAGCGCGGGCTTGATCAGCGGAGCTATCAGGGATTTGTTTCCAGTCCAGCGCCAGAGTTCTGAAACCACAACCGGGTAAAAGGAGGAAGGAGTCGCCGCGCCGTAGTAACGCGTCCGAGGATTATAGAAAAGCGACGCAAGCGGCCCAGTATGCGCTTCGTGCAGCATGCGACCGGGTTGTTCATCCCGCCAATTGTTCTCGACTTTTCCCTGCCACTGGGGAAGTTCGTACAAGACTCCGCTCATCATTGAGGATGAGGCAATGGCTGCCTGCCAACTTGCCGTCAGGGTGTCGCGGCCGAACAAGGCTATATAGATTGGAAGTCCAGCAGCCATCACCCAGGCCCGGTCCCCGTGATCCAGGTCGGGAAGCCGCAAAGATGCAAGGTCATTCTTCGCTTGAAGCAGCGCATCTTCCACGACCTCGGCCAGTTTCGGATCTCGCCGGGTTTCGAACTTTGTGGACTCGTTTAAGAATATGAGACGTTTGCGGTCAAGCTGGTTACGCTTTCCGAAGAACTGCCGGCAGCGATACAATGGCGGCATCTTCTTGCCTTCGAAAACTGGAATGAACTTAATGCAGCTATGCCACGAGTCGCCAGGCTTGAGAGCAATGTTGAACCTCAATTTCAAATCGCGGTGGGAGACTTTGGAATCCGCTTTCTCCACACGAACGATGAGTCCGCGGCGGAGCCGCGCCGTACCGCGATCACCCTGGTGGGAATAGCGATGCTCATTGCGGTAGTGAAAGACCAGCTCCCCGCTTGAGTAAGAGACGGCGCGCCATGAACGGCGAAGCCTTCCGCGCTGTTTGCGTTCGAAGGTTTCTGCCTGATCGGCGAAGTCAGCGTCCAACTCAACTTCGAACAAAAAGTTCAACCGCTTCTGAGAGTAGTTCGTGAAATCAATGTCTTCGTGCACTCCCAAGCCGACGGTGCGCGAGATTTTCAGCTCAATCGTTTGCTCCGAAACCTCCTCCATATGGCCCGAGCCTGTGTCCTTTTTCCAATCGCTTCCTGGCGGGGCACTGACGTAGTACCCCAACCACGAGTGTTGCTCAACATTCGAAACCGCTATCATCTCTGGGCGCCTTCCTTCCACGAGATAGCGGTAAAGTGATAGGAGACGGGTTTCTCCATAGAAGAAGCCTTGTCTTGGAGAATCGTTAATTAATCCTTCCAAGTCCGTGGCCAGGACAGCCCGGCCTTGGCTGCAATACCTGATTTGCGGACGTGGAGTGATTTTGGCGGTGGAGCTTTCAGGGTATTCGTTCATATCCAGGAGCAACCGCGGTATTAATAATGCTTGGAGCGTGGGCACCACTAATGCGTCCTGCGGCAGGCCCAAATTAGCCCAGTCGTCCCCAGCGCGAGTGCGCCCACCACGAGAGCTGCCGTTATCATCGACTTTTTCAGCGCCGCAATCCGTGGCTCGATGAACTTTCGCTCGGGGTACATCGTCGAATGTTTTTCCGGCTTTATTGCCATCTCCAGCACTTCTGCTAAATGCAGCGCGTGACGGTTCGTTTCCTGGGCAATTTGCTCTTTGCAGCTGAAACCATCTGCCATAACGATTGTCGAAACACCAGTCTTGCGCACCTCTGGTAACAGAGAACGTTCTCCGCAGGCAATCGATATATCGTACTTATCCTTTTCGTAGCCAAAAGAACCCGCCATCCCGCAGCAGCCCGATTCCAATACCTTGTAGTCGAGCCCCACCTTCTCCAGCACAGTCCTGTCTTCTTTCATTCTCATGACGGCCTTATGATGGCAGTGCCCCTGCACGATCGCTTTGCCGTCCAAACGAGGAGGCCGATATCCGGGCAATTTTTTCTCAAGAAACTCCGCGAGTGTGAAGGTATTTTCAGCCAAGCGGCGCGCTTCCCGCGATTCAGGAATCAAATTGTGCATTTCGTCACGAAAGACAGAACAGCAACTCGGCTCCAATACCACAATCGGCGTGCCGGCTTCGATATAAGGCGCCAGCGCGTCCAAATTGCGATGTAAATAAGATTTCGCCATGTCGAGAAACCCATAGTCATACAAGGGCCTGCCACAGCAGAGATGCTGCTGCAGCACATGAACGTCGCATCCTGCATCTTCCAAAACAGTCACGGCGGCCTGCGCCGTCTCCGGCATGAAGTAGTTATTAAATGTATCGGCCCACAGGACGACTTTAGTTCCAGCGCGGTGCGCCGCTCGATGTTTGCGGAACCACGACTGGAAACTTTGCGGTGCAAACGCGGGAATCTGCCTCTGCTGCGGAATGCGCGCGAGCATCTTGGCCACGTTCCTCAACCCCGGCAACTGCGTAAATAGATTTACGAATCCCGGGGCCAGCGCCGCCAGCCGTGACCACCTATCGATCCACCCAAATGCGTATGCAGAAATAGGCCGGATACGGCCCTCCCAATAGTGCGCAAGAAATTCCGCCTTATACGTAGCCATGTCGACATTGACGGGGCAATCCCCTTTGCATCCCTTACATGCCAGGCACAAATCAAGCGCTTCCTTAATGTGCTCATCACGCCAACCGTCGCGAATGACTTCGCCGTTCATCATTTCCCAAAGCAGGTGAGTGCGACCCCGTGTCGAATGCATCTCCTCGTGCGTTACCATGTAACTCGGGCACATCGTGTCCTGATGACCTTCGCCATTTTCCCGCCGGCACTTTCCCACACCGACGCAGCGCAAGGCTGCACGGGCAAAGCTGCCGTCATCTTCAGGAAATTTGAAATGTGTCGCGGGATTCCACGGCTTGTAACCCGCGCCCAGCCGCAAGTTGTCCTCAATGTGGTATGGTTCCACCAGCTTCCCGGGATTCATTTTCCAGTCTGGGTCCCAAATTGATTTGAACTCGTGGAAGGCATCGATCAGTTCGGGTCCAAACATTTTATAAAGAAATTCTGCTCTCGCCTGACCATCGCCGTGCTCACCCGAAAGCGAACCGCCGTAACTGACCACCAGATCTGTAGCTTCTTCCATGAACGCTCGCCATTTTCGAATTCCAGGTTCACTCATCAGATCGAAGTTCAACCGGCAGTGAATGCAACCCTGTCCGAAATGGCCATAGAGAGCGGCCCGGTATTGATACTTCTGATAAAGCTTGCACAAGTCACGCAGATACGCGCCAACTTTCTCGGGCGCAACCGCGGAATCTTCCCAGCCCGGCCAAGTCAACTCCTGCCCCGGGACAAATGCAGTCGCTCCAAGCCCGGCCTCGCGCAAATCCCAAATTTTCTGTTGCTGCTCCTCATCTACATAAAGCTTCATGGTCGGAGCGCCTGAACCTTCCAAAGCTTTCATGGCCTCGCGCGCCGTTTGTTCCACCTCTTCCTTGCTTCCCCCTCCGAATTCGACAACCAGCCAGCCTTTTCCCTTTGGGAGTTCTTCGAGATCGTCAAGTTGCGGCATTCCCTTCGTCCTCACATTGTGTACGAGGAATTCATCCAGCCCTTCCATGGCCACAGGTTTGTACTTCAAAAGTTCCGGCACATGATCGCCCGCCTCATAAACGTTGGGATAGCCAAGTACAAGCAGCACTCGTTTGGGGTGACTGTAAATCAGCTTTACCTTAGCTTCCAGAATAGTCACGCAGGTGCTCTCGCTGCCCACCAGAGCTCGCGCCACATTGAAGCGGCCATCTTCCCCGGGGAGCAACTGATCGAGGTTGTAGCCCGAAACCCGCCTTGGAATATGCGGATACCTCTCGTTGATCAGCTTGGTGTATTGCGAACGCAATTTCTTCAACCCTGAGTAAATTTCGCCAACTCTTCCGCCGCGCGCGATTTCATGCTCCAATTCCTGATCATCCATCCAGCCCACAGTCATTCGGCTCCCGTCATAGAGCAACACATCCATCGAAAGCACATTGTCGACAGCTTTTCCTCCCATTTGAGCGTGCGCGCCGCAGGAGTTATTGCCCAGCATGCCGCCGAAGGTGCAATGATTGTGGGTTGCCGGGTCCGGCCCCCAAGTCAACGTATGGGGTTTTGCTGCACTGCGCAGCGTGTCGCAGATCGTGCCTGGCTGCACCCGGGCGAACTTTCCCTCGACATTGAGTTCCAGGATATTGTGCAGATATTTCGTCCAGTCCAGAACCACCGCAACGTTACAACACTGGCCGGCAAGGCTGGTGCCGCCACCGCGGGAAAGGACCGGCGCACCATATTTTCGGCAGGCCGCAATCGTCGCGATCACGTCTTCTTTGAATTTTGGAATCACCACCCCGATCGGCACCTGGCGATAGTTGGAAGCGTCCACCGCATACATCGCTTTACTTCCAGCATCGAATCGAACCTCGCCCGCGATCGTGCCACGCAGTTCCGCTTCCAGCCCAACAGCGTCAACATCTGCCGATTGATTCCGCCACGCTTTCTTCAATTCTTCCGAGGTTACGAGTGGGACCCGATTAGCGGACATTTACTCCTCCTTCATGCGGCAAAACGCCGAGCATCGGCGTCTTTCAATTCCATGCCCAGCCCCGGTTTCGACAGGTCGGGGCGTAGTTCTCCATTGATTGCTTCAGGCACACCGTCAAATAACATTCGCTCGATACGCAAGTGATCGTGAAAGTACTCGAGATGACGTAACGGACTGGCAGCGCAGCACACGTGGGTGTGCAGCGCGGGAGCCGTATGCGCGGAAAGCGCTAGGTGAAATGCCTCGCACAAACTTGCCACTTGAAGAAAGCCGGTGATGCCGCCGCAGCGTGTCGCATCCGCTTGCAGCACATCCACCGCTTCGGCCTCCAGCATGCGGCGGAAATATCCTGTGTCGTACCCATACTCCCCGGCAGCTATCTCCATCTCAGCCGGTGCGCGGTCTCGAATCAAGTGCAGTCCAGCCAGGTCATCGGAAGAAACCGGTTCTTCGAACCAGCTCACATTTGCATCGGCGAATGCCTTAGCCTGATTAAGAGCCTGTTTTCGGCTGTAAGCCCCGTTCGCATCGACGAATAACTCCGCGTCAGGGCCGATTGCTTTCCGCGCGGCGCGGACTCTTACCACATCGGCAGCCGCGTCGCGCCCGATCTTCATTTTTACTCGTGGAATTCCCTGCTTCACCCAGCCTGCCAGTTGTGCTTGCAATTGCTTCACTGAGTACGAAGTAAACCCTCCGCTGCCGTAAATCGGAACCGATTCCCGCACCGCGCCCAACAGCTTGATTAACGGAATGCCAAGTAGCCGAGCCTTCAAGTCCCACAATGCCGTATCCACGGCCGAAATCGCCATCGCAACGATTCCGGGACGCCCCAGGTTGCGGATGCATTTCACCATCGCCTGCCAACATCCCGGGATGTCCATTGCATCCCTGCCCGTCACTGTTTTCGATAGCAGACCGTCGATCACTTTTGCGGTCGCGGCGTCCGCATACGTATATCCAAGACCTGTGTTGCCTCCAGCAGTCGCGCGAACCAGCACCAGCGTTGTGCTGTCCCACTCCAACGTACCGTCGGATTCTGGATAATCTGTCGGGACACGATAGATTGAGGCGTCGATCCGCGCAATCCGAGTGCCGTCGCTTCTCGAATTGAAACGTATGGGTTTCATCACGCGAACAATGCAGGGAAGACCGTATTGATCCTAGCCGCTGTTTTATTCGAAGCTACAGGTGTAAAGATGTTTTTTCACGGTAAGAGGTGGCTTGCTAATTGAAGGCGTTAAATGATTTTGTTTTTCTTGCCTGGTGTACTTGCACGCCGCTGATAACGGCGACAGATGTCTGTTTTATTTTTTCTCCCTAGCACTGAGGCGGGTAATCAGAGGAAAAGTTTTTGCAACACGCTTTTTCATCATCGAAATAATAGAAAGGAGTTTTATGAGGGCTGCAGACGTACTCATTGAATGTCTTATGGATTGGGGTGTGGATGTTGTTTTCGGCCTTCCTGGAGACGGCATCAACGGAATCATGGAAGCGTTGCGCACGCGTCAGGACAAAATTCGATTCATACAAGTACGTCACGAGGAAGCCGCGGCTTTTATGGCCTGTGGATACGCTAAATTTACCGGCAAGCTGGGAGTGTGTCTTGCCACTTCCGGACCCGGTGGAATCCATCTGCTCAATGGGCTGTACGACGCAAAACTCGATAATCAGCCGGTGCTTGCAATCACCGGTTTGCAATTCCACGATTTGATCGGGACCTTCACGCAGCAGGACGTCGCCCTCGACAAGCTCTACATGGACGTCGCGGTTTACAACGAGCGCATCATGGGGCCGACACACGTCGAGAATGTTACCGATCTTGCTTGCCGCACGGCGTTGGCGTATCACGGGGTTGCTCACATCGCGTTCCCGGTTGACTTTCAGGAGCAAGAGGTCAAGTCGCGCCAAAGATCGAGTCGCAATATTCCGCATCACAGTTCTGATGTGGCGGCGCGTGGCGCTCGACTTCCGAATCCTGGCGATCTCGAAACCGCCGCAGACATCTTGAATCGGGGGAAGAAGGTGGCGATCCTCGCCGGCCGCGGAGCGTTGGACGCCGGTGCGGAACTCGAAAAAACTGCGGAACTACTGGGCGCCCCGATAATCAAAGCGCTGCTCGGCAAAGCCGTAGTCCCCGACGACAGTCCATACACTACGGGCGGCATCGGTCTTCTCGGAACGAAACCCTCGCAGGAGGCAATGGAAGATTGCGACACGCTCTTGATCGTCGGTAGTTCCTTCCCCTATATCGAATTTATGCCAAAGCCTGGCCAGGCCCAGGGCGTGCAGATTGAACTCGATCCCAAGCGTATTGGAATGCGGTATCCAGTTGAAGTCGGTCTGGTTGGAGATAGCGCCAGCACACTGCGGGAGTTAATTCCTCTACTTCGCCATAAGGAAGACCGGAGTTTTCTCAACGCCGCGCAGGCAGGAATGAAAGATTGGTGGGAGCTGATGGAAAAGCGCGCGACCCGTCGCGACAAGCCCATGAAGCCTCAAGTTGTGGCATGGGAATTAGGCAAGCTGCTGCGCAGTGATGCTATCGTCAGTTGCGATAGCGGAACGATCGCGACCTGGTGGGCACGGCAAATTCCGGTCAAGCGAGGCCAGATGCATACACTTTCTGGCACTTTGGCGACCATGGCGCCGGGGCTGCCCTATACCCTGGCCGCTCAGGTTGCATATCCAAATCGCCAATGCGTCGCATTTGTCGGGGACGGCGGCTTCTCCATGCTCATGGCCGACTTCGTTACAGCCGTTAAGTACGGGCTTCCGATAAAAGTTGTGATCGTCAAGAACAATACGTTAGGGCAGATAAAGTGGGAACAGATGGTCTTCCTCGGGAACCCAGAATACGGCGTCGATCTGCACCCCATCGACTTCGCCGAATTTGCGCACGCCTGCGGAGGAATCGGCTTTACCGTCGAAGATCCTGCCGATTGCGGACGTGTGATGGCGGAATTTCTAAATGCGCCCGGGCCCGCAGTGTTGCAAGCCGTTGTCGATCCATTTGAACCACCGCTCCCCGCGAAAGTTAAGGCCGAGCAGGCAGTACATTTTGCTGAATCGCTTGCTAAAGGCGAACCCAATCGAAAGAAGATTGCATTGACGATGGTATCGGACAAAGTACGGGAGGTCATCTAGAATGAATTCGCACGATGCTGAGTAAAGAAGGATTTGTGAAAAGACATGAAGTCGTAATTATTACCGGCGCCTCGGCGGGCGTGGGCCGCGCTACGGTAAGGGAGTTCGCGCGTCATGGTGCATCCATCGGTTTGATCGCGCGGGGACGTGACGGTCTTGATGCTGCGGCGCGTGAGGTTCAAATGGCCGGCGGTAAAGCCTTAGTCCTTCCTGCAGACATATCCAAGCCTGACGAAGTTGAAGCCGCGGCCGGGCAGGCAGAGGCTGAGCTCGGACCTATTGATATTTGGGTGAACAATTCTATGACCTCGGTGTTTTCACCGATAAAAGAGATGAGCGCAGATGACTTCAAACGAGTCACGGAGGTCACTTATCTCGGATACGTCTACGGAACGCTGGCGGCCCTGAAGCGAATGCTTCCGCGTGATCAAGGCACGATCGTTCATGTTGGCTCAGCGCTCGCCTATCGCAGCATCCCTTTGCAAGCCGCTTACTGCGCTTCCAAGCACGCGGTATTGGGATTCTTCGCCTCTCTGCGCACCGAACTTCTGCACGACAAAAGCAACGTGCAAACGACCATGGTTCAAATGCCGGCTCTGAACACTCCACAATTTGGATGGGTAAAAAGCCGGCTTCCGCGCAAAGCACAACCGGTCCCTCCTATCTTTCAGCCGGAAGTAGCGGCGCGAGCGATTTACTACGCGGCTCATCATCCCGGCCGGCGTGAATACTACGCTGGATGGTCGACTGTAAAAGCTATCTTTGGGAACAAGGTCGTACCCTCGTTAGCCGACCACTACCTGGCCCGTACTGGATACGATTCGCAGCAATACGATGGAAGAGAGGATCCCGACCGACCCAATAATCTATACGAGCCTATCTCGGGAGATCACGGAGCCCACGGCGATTTCGACGATCGCGCGCATTCTTATAGTCTTGAATTGTGGGCGGAGACTCATGCGAAGCTACTTGCCGTTGTACTTGGTCTCGGATTTGCCGGCGCAGCCGCAGCATCACTATTACGCCGCGTCTCTGCCGCGAAGCGCGAAACGAGAGGCAGAGCCAAAGCCGCTTGATCGTCGTCAACGCCCGACAAAGGGCGCCTAGAGTCCGATCGCTCGGTGGTTCCTCAGTTTTTATGTGCGATAGCGTGAGTTCACGCCTGCTCTTTTTCTTCCTCGACTGAAAGCGGCTGAAATCGGTCGACCACCACCGCGACGAGCAATATTGCGACCGCTACGTAGAGTGCCTGCGTACTCCATCGTGAGTTCATCCAGGTTCCTGCGACTGACCCGATCATATACGCGGACCAAATCCCAAACATTAGCTCAGCATTTTGCAGTGCCGGGAGGTGAGCGGAATCAAGAAGAATCTGCTGAAGTGGCACTCGTCTCTGGTGCTGGTCATATAGCCAAAAGGCCCATTGAGATACGGCTTGTGCCAATTTGTTGAGCATTCCGGTTACAAAGGTCGTGTGAATGGTTAAAGGACCGATTCTGGTTAGAGTCGCGGTTTGTATCCCCATTGCAGCGGCCAACAACGAGAGAAGCACACACGTCATAATCGTCGAGTTCGATGCCTCATGAGGAACACCGAGGCTGTATCGACTAATCCTGATGAAAAAAAGAACTAGCATGGCTTCCGCCAGCAAAGTGATAGAGGCAACCGTTCGTTTGTGGAGTCGCAAGCCAACCTCGATGACTGCCCGGCCGAGGATTGATCCAAGAAAAAATGCGAGAAGAGTTGACCCCGCTCTGGCCGCCTCGCTCCACTCTCCCGTCGCAAGATTGTTCCCCAAATGAACGGTGCTGCCGGTCATGTGAGCCACAAACAAGTGGTAAATCGTAATATAAGCAACGATATCCACAATCCCCGCGGAAAATGTCAGGGCTAGCGCTACGGCTGATTTCGCCCGACGTCTTGGAATTTGCGAGGTAGAGTGCATCTCTGACAACCCGAAGTTTGATGCTCCCTTGGAATCGGGAAGTTGCGACGGGAACAGCCGGTTCGCAGGTCCCTATACAATGACAATCCGCCGCCCACCAGTTGACGAGCTACTCTTCCCCAATCCCGGCTTATGGAAGGTTGCCGACCATTCGTTCGGCACAAGTCATCTACCGGTTCAGCATCAGCGATTCCTTGCCACTGCTGTCCATGAATGCGGAACGAGCAGCGCGGAGAATACTGCGCGCGCGTATCCGAGGCGAGCCGGAGGTCGTGCTCTCTCTACCGGCGAAGTTCGCCGTGAAATTTAATGCACTGTTTCCCATAATTACTGCTGACCTGATGGGGGTCGCGAACCTAATGCTGCCTGGCGCAGAGGGTCCCAATAGTGAAATTAGAACCGGGAAGCAAAGCTATTCTGAAGTTTCTCCGTCTTGGGTGACCACGTTGAATGAACAAGCAGCGGAAAATAATAATCAGGTTACCTAACTCGCTGTGCTAGTCGTAAAAACAGGGAGCCGGTGCGAGCGACTCCCCTAGATTCTCTAGCTTCCGCGGCCTGACCGCGAGAGGCAAAGGAAATCCTCGCTAGGAGTCGCTCGAGTCACATTGCAAAACGCGAACGTTAACATCACAGTTCAATGCCCCGATGCAATGGCTTGGGTTTTCAACAATACTTTTGCGAATGTGGTTTGCTCAGGGCCAGTCTTCGCATCGCCGCTCAGCGTCAACCTCACCGGCGCAGCCGGATAGTGGCGTACATCGACCCGAGATTTATGTTGCGCCAACTGAGTGTATCAGGGCAGATGGTCCGGCGGTAACCGACGGGACAAGCTGCCTTCTGGTGCGGAAGTTGCATCCAACATTGTCCGAACGGAATCTACGGAGTGGAAAATATGGCTTCGACGAAACAGAAGAGCGCGGCAAGGAACAACATTAAAAAGGCGGCCTCCGCGGCAAAAAGAAAACGCACAATCGCACATTTGCCAAAATCTGTACGCACCGCATTGGGGAAGAAAGCCTCGTCTGTCGCCAAGAAACGTAAGAAATCCGGCAGCAGGGGCTGAGAAGATTTCACTGCTCATGACGTGTGAGATTCGCATTGGCACATCCGGATATCACTACAAGCATTGGCGGGGCCCCTTTTACCCTGCAGAAATATCTCCAAATGAAATGCTTGAATTTTACTCGCGTCAATTCGACACCGTTGAATTGAACAACAGCTTCTATCGTCTTCCCACAGAGGTCGCCTTCGATAATTGGCGACAATCAACTCCGGCTGATTTCGTCTTTGCAGTGAAAGCCAGTCGCTTCCTGACCCACCAAAAGAAGCTGAAAGATCCAGCGAATGCGTTGGAGAACCTTCTTCCGCGAGCATCTCGCCTATCTACCAAGCTGGGACCGATTCTCTTTCAACTCCCGCCGCGGTGGGGAGTGAATCCGGGACGCCTCGAAGGTTTGCTTGAGGCATTGCCCCGCGATTTGCGATGCGCCTTTGAATTTCGGGATTTGAGCTGGATTCGACCTGACATCGACAAACTACTTGCACGATACGGCGCCGCGTTCTGCATTTACGAACTCGCGGGCTACCACTCTCCTCTGACGGTCACCGCCGAGTTTACGTATGTGCGTTTGCATGGACCTGGCCTTGGAAAATATCAGGAGGCGTACAGCAGCGACCGCCTTCGTCGCTGGAGCCAGCAGGTCGAGGAATGGGCGAAGGAACTGGCTTCGATCTACATCTATTTCGACAACGATCAAGCAGGTTACGCCGCTCGGAATGCCTTAGAGCTGAAGCGATTGGTAAACGGGAGAAACAGTCGCAAAAAGAAGATCTATGCCGCATGATCGCAAGCGCCGCCTGCGCAAGGGCCACGACGATTTGCATGGCAATGTTCCGGATCAGTCACAAGTCGTGCTGCTGCTAATCGACGTTATCAATGATCTCAATTTTCCAGATAACCAGCACCTGGTCTGCCGCTCCGTAGCGCTGGCGAAGTCGATCGCCAAACTGAAGAAGCGGTGCAAAAAGTTGGGTATCCCGACAATTTACGTCAACGACAATCGGGGCCGATGGCGTTCTGATATCTCCGCCGTATTGCGGCATTGCCTGCGTACACAATCTCCGGGTCGCGAAATGACGGAACGGCTCCTGCCGGAACCGGACGATTACATTGTTTTGAAACCCAAACACTCGCCGTTCTACGCATCGCCCTTACAAACGATACTGGATTACATCGGTGCCCGGGTTGCGATCGTCACCGGGGTAACAACGAATGCCTGCGTCCTGATCGCCGCTGGCGAACTGCACGTCCGGGATTTCGGATTGTTCGTGCCGGCGGACTGTGTGGCTGCTCTCACAGAACCGGAACACCAACGATCACTCGACGTCATGAAGAATAGCTTTGACGCCGATACGGCGCCTTCTTCGCGACTCCAGTTGGCACGGCTCAAGAAGCAACCGTAGGGTCTTTTGAACGGGCTTTCTAGGTTTTCATCGAGACGTGTCTACTCTTCGTATTCACCTGATCCCAGGACCAGATGAACGACTGAATGTCGATGAAGTCTTTCGGACGAAGGTCGCGGAGGTCGCGTCCGATCTTGTCGGCAAAAGCGAGAAGACTGGAGTAGGTTTCCCATGAAGGTCCAGATCGGTAGATAAAATCGAAACCATATTCCTGGGCAGCCAGACGAGTCACGGTGGGCTTTAGGAAGATATGGGTGTCAGGTTGAGCGATGAATCCGAACACGGTAACCAGGGGCCAAGTAAGTACGCGGCTTTGCTTGCGTGGCAGGCCCGCGACAACTTCGCACCAGCGACTGAAGTTTGCTTGGACGTTTCCTGGGCCGGAACGTGCGGTCGGGGATGACTGGCATGACAACCGCCCGGGGGCTAGCAGTCCTCAGTCCAAGCTCTTGTAGCGCCCAAGTCTGGTACTTGCTCTTATGCGTCAAACCCGGCTGCGACGGGCTTAGTTGCGGAGAAAAATGTCACTTTCTATGCAGGAACACATCTCTTCTCCGCAGATCAAGTCCCCTTGCCCATAGCCGCATTCGGCCCATATTGCATGGCAATTGCACCGACGCCTGCGTCAAGTGTTTGGCACTCAGCACGTTTCACGATTAGGCAAAGTTGGGCACACACACTCGCTTCTCGGTGCCTGAGATAATCACGTGCATGAATTCCTGCAGGAAAAAAAATGTTGAAAATCAGCTCGGCTATGCATATACGCTGGCCGTTACCACTTGGCTCGGGTGTGGACCAGATCCACCCGCCACCTTCGTCGCCAGCATGTCCCGAATGACATCGGCGCATGCGATTTTGCAGCAGGAGAGGAGGTATTCCGGAGGCGTAGAGACAAGTGTGTGTAGACGGACCTGGGACATTAACTGCCATCAGGATCCAGCCCCCGGAAGGCAGCAGTATGGGCGAAGCCGACGGTGTCCATAAGCGCCGTATGTTCCGCTGGCCGAAAGAAGCAAGAGAACTGGTCAGAGAATACAAGGAACGAACCAGCAGAAGCCAGGAGCACACTGAGACCGGCCGGCGAGTGCTGGTCACAAAGCTTGCTGCGACTTCTGGGAACCCACGAGACGCCTGTCTCCGTTTCCTGCGCGAGCTTGGCATAAATCAAAAACGAGCGTATCGAGAATGGACAAAGCCTGAGCAGCAACGCCTCCTGGATCTGATCACCGCGATGCCCGTAGAAGAGGCCGCGAAAATCCTGCGGCGTCCCGCGGGGTCCGTGCGCTCGATGCTGCACCGGCTCGGCATCGGCGGCAAAACAGGACGGGAATGGTTCACCAAGTTTTCCCTCTCTCGGGCATTGCACACCCGCCCCGACGAAATACAAAAATGGATTGACCTGGGTTGGCTCAAGTCACGCTCCGTCACTACTGCCGGAGCGAAAGCCAAGATCATCGATCCCGATGATTTCTGCGAGTTCGTGAAAGAGCACGGGCGTGCCGTCGCCAGCCGCCGTCTTACCTATGATGCGCTGTGGTTCGTGCGGAACTATGTGTTTCCGCCCAGCCACGCAGAATTACTGTCGGTGCGAGGAACATACAAAAGGAACGATCCAGACCGTGCGACGGACCCGAATACGGAATCTCAATCGGCCAGCGGTTCCGAAGAGAGCGGCGAGCAGGAAGGTTATGGGTTGTAATGTCAGCAGCGAAGGAAATCGCAATCGTCAAGCGCAGCGAAGAGCACTCCCTGAATACAAGCGAGGAAACGGGGAGCAACGGGTCAGCAGGTGGAAACGTAACAAGTGCCGAAGCTCCAAATGTCTCTCCGGCTGTGAGGCGACGTCTGCCGGACGAGCGACACAGCCTGACCCATCACTTCTCTGTGGGCGGGCAGGAAGGTTACGTCACCGTCGGTCTATACGAGGATGGACTGCCGGGGGAACTGTTCATCAGGATGGCGAAGGAAGGCTCGACGGTTTCCGGGCTCATGGATTCTTTCGCAACAGCAGTCTCCCTGGCGCTGCAGTATGGCGTCCCGTTGCGGGTCCTGTGCGACAAGTTCAGCCACACACGGTTTGAGCCAAGCGGGTGGTCCGGCAATCCAAAGATTGGCTACGCTAAGTCGCTGACGGATTATGTTGTCTTCGCATTTATGTTGGGTCCGCTCGCGAGACGGGCAGTTTTGCGGGGCGGCCGGTTTTTGAACACAACATAAGTGCGGCCTGGGCGGTGGCCGTCTAGCATCGGTCGCGGGCAT
>JBAVQD010000134.1:0-18103 GCA_049693675.1 Candidatus Sulfotelmatobacter sp.
TTCCCCAATATCAAAGGCCCTGCCGCTCAGGATATCTGTTATGCCACCGAGAACCGCCAGGTCGCGGTAAAACAAGTGGCCTCGGAATCCGATCTGCTACTGGTCGTGGGATCGGAAAACAGCTCAAATTCCAATCGTCTGGTCGAGGTGGCGAGAAACCTGGGAACGAACGCGCACCTCATCGACAGCTACCGAGACATCGAGTCCCAATGGCTGGTCGACGTCAAGACGATCGCTTTGACAGCCGGAGCATCTGCCCCGGAGTGTTTGGTTGAGGAGACCGTGAACTTTCTCGCTACCAAAGGCTTCGACAATGTGCAGGAACTCGAAGTGATGCCGGAAAATGTCCGCTTCGGGCTGCCGCCGGAGATTGTCGAGGCGATTGCCGCCGCTCCGGCCAGTGCTACCGCGGATTAATGATGCGTAAACTGTCTTCCCGTTGTCATCCTGAGCGCAGCCGCTTTTCCCGCGGAGCAAAGGATCTCGGGCAAAACGGAGCATAACTGCATGGATACAAACTCCCCCGACGCAAATCTGGCTTCCGAACCGCAACTTCGCTTTGGCAGGATCGATGGTCTTTTCACCCGCGTCAGCTCGGCGATCGCCGGCGCTCGCAATCTTCTTTTCTCCTCGCAGCACGATGATGGCTACTGGTGCGGCGAATTGGAAGCCGACACCACACTCGAATCAGATTACATTCTGTTGCACACTCTGCTGGGCACCGGCAATGCCGAACGCTTCCGCAAGGCAGCGAACTGGATTATCCAACATCAGAATGAAGACGGGGGATGGAGCATCTACGTCGGGGGACCGTCAAACGTCGGCGCTTCGGTAAAAGCCTACTTCGGACTTAAGCTTGCCGGTTACGCCGCCGATCATCCCGTGCTCGATCGGGCCCGCAAAAAGATCCTCGAACTTGGCGGAGTCACCGAAGTTAATACATTCACCAAGATCTATCTCTGCTTCTTCGGACAATATGATTACGATGCGGTCCCCGCCATTCCGCCGGAGATCGTTCTTTTTCCCAACTGGTTCTGGTTCAACATCTACGAGATTTCGTCGTGGTCGCGAGCCATTCTGGTTCCGCTCTCGATCGCCTACGCCAAGAAGCCTTTCAAAAAGATTCCGCGCGAAATGGGCGTCGAAGAATTATTCGTCGGCGGCATGCAGAAGTCACGCATGCACCTGCGCTGGTCGAAGAAGCTCATTTCGTGGCGAAATTTCTTTCTTTGTCTCGACCGCATGACGCATTGGCTTGAGCGGGTTCACATCCGGCCGCTGCGTTCCATTGCCTTAAAGAGCGCCGAGAAGTGGATGCTCGAGCGTTTTGAAATGAGCGATGGCCTCGGCGCAATCTATCCCTCCGTAATGAATTCAATCATCGCCCTGCGTTGCCAGGGATACTCTCTCGACGATCCGCAAGTCATCCGTGCACTCGATGAGTTCGAAAAACTCGGCATTGAAGAAGGCGACACCTTCCGCATGCAGCCCTGCATGTCGCCAGTGTGGGATACCGCCTATGCCATGTTTGCATTGGGCGAAGCTGGCGTGGCCGCCAACGATCCTCGCATGGTGAAATGCGCCGACTGGATCCTGCAGAAGCAAGTCCGTAATCCCGGCGACTGGCAGGTAAAAAACAAAACCGGTAAGCCAGGTGGATGGTACTTCGAGTTTAACAATGAGTTCTATCCGGATGTCGATGATACAGCGATGGTTTGCCTCGCCTTAAGTCGCGTGGAGCATCCCAATGGCCGCTACCAGCGCGAATCCGCGCAGCGCGCCATTGACTGGGTTCTTTCCATGCAATGCAAGAACGGCGGCTGGGCGTCTTTCGATAAAGATAACGACAAGATGGTTTTCCAGCACATTCCGTTCGCCGATCACAACGCCATGCTCGATCCCGCGACCGTGGACATTACCGGCCGCATCCTCGAGATGATGGCGACTTACGGCTACGATCAAAATCACTCGGCGGTCAAACGCGCCGTCCAATTCATCCAGAAAGAACAGGAATCCGATGGCAGTTGGTTTGGCCGTTGGGGCGTAAACTACATCTACGGTACAGCCCTTGTGCTCCGCGGCCTGGAAGCGATTGGCATCGATAGTCATGAGCCCTACGTCCAGCAGGGGGCCGAATGGCTGCGCATGGTGCAGAATCCAGATGGCGGATGGGGCGAGACCGTGGTCTCTTACGACGATCCAACTCTGCGCGGTGTAGGAGACAGCACCCCGTCGCAAACCGCGTGGGCCATTCTGGGTCTGCTTGCGGTGGGCGATACCCGCAGCGATTCCGTCGCCCGCGGCGTCGCGTACTTATTGCGCACACAAAAAGAAGACGGCTCCTGGGACGAAGACAACTGCACCGGCACCGGCTTTCCGCGCGTCTTCTATCTGAAGTACCACCTCTATCGCGAATACTTCCCGCTGCTCGCGCTCACCACGTATGCGAAGGTGATGGAGAAAGAGGGCAGTTAGCTAATGCGCCGTCGCAAGCGGCCACTGCGTTTTAGAGACTAGATCTGCCTATGGAGCAACTAAAGGGGCGATGAAGGCTTCTACGATTGCTAAGTGGTCAATCTCCGTGTTAATCGGCTTCCTTCTTATGATTCCCGTCGGACTTGCATTCGACGCGCTGAAACTGCCGGTTTTTAATAGCGGGGCTCTATTTCACGTATCATCATTCATGTTTACCTGGCCAATGTTGACTTGGGCCTGCTTCCGCATGCTTGAGCGGATTTGGACTGCGAAATAAATGCGCCAATTCCCAGATCATGAGCGCAGCGCCCAGCGTAATATCGTGGAACAGCGGCGCTTTAGCACCGCGTAAGGCGTATAAAATTATTCCGGGCGTTGCCCCCATCCGCATGCAAACCTTCCTCACCGGCGCAACCGGATTTCTAGGCTCCCACGTAGCCCGTGTTCTATCCGAAAAGGGAGCCGACCTCCGCCTGTTAGTGCGTCCCACCAGCAACCTGAAAAATCTTGAAGGCATCAACGCCGAAACTGTCGCTGGCGATCTCCGCGACGCGGCCTCTTTAGAAAAAGCCATCGCAGGTTGCGAAGTAGTTTTTCACGTTGCCGCCGACTATCGCCTCTGGGTGCAGGATCCTGGCGAGATGTACCGCTCGAACGTCGAAGGCACGCGTGCGATTCTGGAAGCCGCGCGCAAGAGCAACGTTCGCTGCGTCATCTATACCTCAAGCGTCGCAACCGTAGGATTCACAAGCAACGGCCTTCCCGCCAATGAAGATTCGCCAGTCTCTATCGCCGACATGATCGGCCACTACAAGCGCTCCAAATTTATGGCCGAGCAGGTCGCGCTGGACGCTGGCCGCGGCGGAATGCGAGTGGTAACGGTGAATCCGACGACGCCGATCGGTGAGCAAGATATCAAGCCCACCCCCACCGGACGAATCGTAGTCGACTTTCTCAAAGGCAAATTTCCCGCCTACGTAGAAACGGGATTGAATCTGGTCGATGTTCGTGAGTGCGCCCTCGGCCATATTTCGGCAATGGAAAAAGGCAAGAGCGGGGAGCGTTATATCCTCGGCGGAGAGAATCTCACGCTCAAACAAATTCTCGATAAACTTGGCGCGATCTCCGGTCTACCATCGCCCAACATAAAACTACCGTATTTTGTTGCCTTTGCGGCAGGTTTCTTCGACGAAAACGTCTCCGGTCGCTTGCTCGGGCGCGAGCCCCGCGCGACTGTGGAAACTGTGCGCATGGGGAAGAAAAAAATGTGGGCCAGTTCCGCCAAAGCCGAGCGCGAACTGGGATGGAAGATCCTACCGGCCGATGATGCTCTGCGTCGCGCAGTCGACTGGTTTCGCTCGAACGCCTATGCCTAAGGTGGCCCTGGTAGCCGCGCTGGAGCGCGAAATCGCTCCGCTGATCAAGGACTGGACGCGCATCGTGCGTGAACATGAGGGACGTGAATTCATCTTCTTTGAGCAGGACGACATCGTCGCCGTCTGTGGCGGCATGGGTATGCAATCGGCTCGCCGCGCTGCCGAGGCAGTGATCGCGTTATACGCTCCAGCGCAGTTGCGCTCGGTAGGCTTCGCCGGAGCCCTGAATAATTCTCTGCGCGTCGGAGATCTTTTCTCGCCCGCCGTGGTAGTTGACGCCCGCGACGGAAGCCGTCATGACGTCAGTGTCGGAAAAGGAACGCTCCTGACCTTCATGGCGGTTGCGGACGCGGCGCAAAAGAGAAAGCTAGCGCAGGCTTACTCAGCCGCCGCCGTGGATATGGAGGCCGCCGGTGTAGCTGCCGCGGCCCAAGCGCATGGCATCGTCTTTGGTGCTACAAAAGTAATCTCCGATGAGTTAGATTTTGACATGCCCCGCATCGGCGAATTCGTCAGCACAGACGGCCGCTTTAGAACCCCAAGTTTTGTGCTGTTCGCTGCCCTGCGGCCATGGTTGTGGCGGTCCGTTGCTATGCTGGCCCGTAACAGCAGGAAAGCTTCTCGAGCACTGTGCGCCAACCTCAAAGACTTTTGCCGCGAAACGTCAAAAGCTGCGGCAATTCCGAGAGCAGAATCTTCTGACGGAGAAATTGCTTTAGGTTCCAAGGGGGGCAGATGAAGGTTGGATTCCTCGTTCCACTCATGCTCTGCGTAGCAATGCGTCTGTGCGCGCAGGCGGCCTCCGCTCCCATCTACGCGGAAAGCTTTCGCCAAGGTTCCACGCGTATCATTGAGGAGCGATTCGAAGTCAAACTTACGCCGAAGGATTCCGTCTATCGCGAGCGGATCAAAGACTCGCACGGGGCGGACCGGTTCCTCTTCTCGGTTATTCCTCACGGACCCGAGGGAGATACCGAGATCACATCTTGGCAAGTAAAACTGGCCGACCAGCATCATACGATTTATGACAACGTGCTTTTGACCACGCAGCAGCCTTCAACGGACCCGAAAGATGCTCTTTGGCGCTTGGATCCTTCCCGATTTGCGCTGGTGCCGTTACGAGCGAAGCGCATTATCAAGGTGGAGAGCTTTTATGTGGTGCTTCAGGTAAAAGCGTCTCACTTCACGCCGCCGGATTCTCCATACCTTGATTCGATGACGCTTGCAGTAGAGTTAACGAATAGTGATCCGAAGGCCGCGGAAGATATCCAGAAATAACACTGCCAGCTTACACTGGCATGAAGCGAAGCCCGGGGAAATTTCATCTAAAGAACGCCCATGGCAATTGCCGGACAATTCGCAATCGACGACCAAACGCGGTCAATCCCGGCAACCATGCTGGCGGCGGTTTACCGCGGAGTGAATGATGTCCGCCTGGAAACCGTTCCGGTTCCACAGATCGGCGCTGGAGAGTTGCTGCTTCGCGTTCATACTTGCGGGGTTTGCGGCACAGATCTGAAAAAGATCGCCACCGGTTCGCATTCCGCTCCGCGCATCTTCGGCCATGAGACCTCCGGCGTAGTCGCCGCGGTAGGCGCCGGCGTCTCCCGCTTTGCTCCTGGGGACCGCGTGGTCGTTTTCCACCACATTCCCTGCCGTCAGTGCTACTACTGCCGCCACCAGACGTTCGCTCAGTGCTCCACTTATAAGAAAGTCGGCTGCACGGCCGGGTTCGAGCCTTCCGGCGGGGGATTCGCCGAGTACGTCCGCGTCATGAATTGGATCGTCGACCAGGGCACGGTGAAAATCCCGGACAGTGTTTCCTTCGAGCAAGCCTGTTTCGTCGAACCAGTAAACACCTGCATGAAGGGAATTGATGCCCTCCGGCTACAACCGGGCGAGACTGTGCTCGTGATCGGCCAGGGTCCAATCGGCATCATATTGAGCGTACTGGCGCGAAAGGCGGGGGCCACCGTTATCACTTCCGATTTGTATGCCGAGAGGCTTAGAATATCTAAAAGCCTTGGATTCGGATTCGCAATCGACGCCTCCCAGCAGGGCGCGGGGGACTATGTACGCCAGCAGACGGAAGGCCGGGGTGCAGACGCTGTAATCTTAGCGGTGGGTGCCAATGCTTTGATTCGTCCGGCGATGGATGCGGCCCGTCCCGGGGGGCGTGTTTTATTGTTTGCGCAGACGCAGCGCGGCGAGGTAGTTATCGATCCGGCCGCGATTTGTGTCGATGAGAAGGCTTTGCTCGGTTCTTATAGCGCGTCCGTAGATTTGCAGGAGGATTCAGTTCGGTTTGTGATGAACCGGGAAATGGATTTGGAACGATTGATCAGCCACCGGTTCCCGCTGCAGGAAAGCCCGCAAGCCTTGGAACTCGCGGCTCATCCGCAGCCAGCATCGATGAAAATCGTGATTCAGCCCGGTTGTGCGTGGAAGCGTGAGAACTGGGAAGGAAAACAGAAGTGAACGGAAAAATGACAGCCGCCGTCCTGTACGGCAAAGAAGATCTAAAGATTGAAAGAGTGCCCATCCCTCGCGTCGAAAAGGGAGAAGTGCTCGTCAAAGTGCAGGTCGCTCTCACCTGTGGGACTGACCTCAAGGTCTACCAGCGCGGCTACCACGCCCGCATGATCGTACCACCCGCCCTCTTTGGCCACGAACTGGCCGGAGTCATCGAGGAAGTCGGCGAGGGCGTGCACAGTTTCAAGAAGGGCATGAAGGTCGTCGCCCTGAATTCCGCGCCTTGCCAGATGTGCTTCTACTGCTCGAAGCACCAGGAAAATCTCTGCGAAGACCTGCTCTTCAACAACGGAGCCTACGCCGAATACATTCGCGTTCCGCGCCGCATCGTCGAAGCCAACATGCTGGTCATTCCGCCGAACGTCAGTTTCGAAGACGCAGCCATGACCGAGCCTCTGGCCTGCGTGCTCCGCGGTCTGCACGAAACTGGCGTCGAAATTGGCGACACCGTCACTATCATCGGCGGTGGCCCTATCGGCTTGATGTTCGTCCAGGTAGCCCGCGCCATCGGCTGCAACGTAATTTCTGTCGTCAAGCGCGACGAACAAGTTGTCGCCGCCAAGCACATGGGCGCGCACGAAATCGTCCAGACCACCAAAGTTCCCAATGTTATCGAGGCCGTGCGCGCACTCACGCCACAGAAGCGCGGCTGTGATGTGGTCATCGAGGCCGTGGGCCGTCCCGAAGCGTGGGAGTGGACCGTCGAGATGGTTCGCAAAGGCGGCACCGTAAACTTTTTCGGCGGATGCGCCAGCGGATCTAAAGTGCAACTCGATACCAACCGTCTGCACTATTCCGAGATCACGCTGAAAGCCACATTCCATCACACGCCGGAAACCGTGCGCCGCGCTTTTGGCCTGATCGCGGCCAAGAAAATTCGCCCCACGGACTACATCACCGGCGAAGCTCCGCTCTCCAGCTTGCAGAAAGTGCTACGCCACATGCTAAACCGCGGAGGCGACATCAAAACCGCCATCATTCCCGGTCACTGATTGAACGTGCTTGAACAAAGCAGGCTCGTCATCCTAGGCGCAGCAGATCGGGAAGGGCACGAGTTCACTCGTGCCGAAATAGATGTAAAATCCATGCGGCTTTAGCCGCTGAGGTAAAATCGCGACTCCACGCGAAAATTCCTTCAATGATTCAGGCAACTACCACCGATCCTCGCTCAGCAGCCGTACAGCCTGACACAAACGGCTGGTCCCGTCTTCCCGCCGCCTACGCCATTCCCGCCTCGGCTCCATCCCTCGAACAAGCTCATGAATACTGCCGCCAACTTGCCCGCTCTCACTACGAAAACTTTTCCGTCGCCACCTGGTTCCTGCCCAAAAACCTGCGCCAGGATTTTCTGAATGTCTACGCCTACTGCCGTATCTCCGACGATTTGGGCGACGAAGTCGGTGACCCCGCTGCCTCCCAGGCATTGCTGGATCAATGGCAAGCCGAACTTGATGCCTGCTATCAAGGCAAACTGCGCCATCCCGTCTTCGTGGCTTTAGCCGAGACGGTCAAAAAGTTCTCCATCCCAAAACACGAATTCTCCGACCTCCTCATCGCCTTCCGCCAGGACCAAACTGTCACCCGTTTCGAAACTTTCGACGACGTCCTCGCCTACTGCCATTACTCCGCGAATCCTGTCGGCCATCTCGTCCTGTACCTTTGCGGCTATCAGGATGCCGAGCGCCAGCAGCTTTCCGATTACACCTGCACCGCACTCCAACTGGCGAACTTCTGGCAGGACGTAACCGTCGACTACTCCAAAGGCCGCATCTATCTGCCGCTCGAAGACTTGCGTGAGTACTCGGTCACCGAGAAAGATCTCGCTCAAAATCTCAACACTCCTCAATTCTGCGACATGATGAAGTTCGAAGTAGATCGCGCCCGCGACTGGTTCCGCCGCGGCCTGCCGCTGATTGAAAAAGTGGATGCATCTCTGGCCGTCGATCTCGAACTTTTTAGCCGCGGTGGCCAGGAAATTCTCAACGCCATCGAGCGCCAGCACTTCGCCGTCCTCGGCCGTCGTCCGGTAATCGCCAGGCCACGCAAACTGGCCCTGGTGGCGAACGCCGCGCTGGGAAAGCTGTGGCGAAAATTATGAGCGCCGGAACCCAGCCCGTACTCGCTCCCTGGAGTCCCGCTCCCGCGCAGCTCGCCATTGCTTATTCCGTTTGCCGTGGCATCACCCGCGCGAATGCAAAAAATTTCTATTACGCCTTTCTCGTTCTTCCTAAACGCAAGCGCCAAGCCTTATGCGCCGTCTACGCCTTCATGCGCCGCTGCGATGACATTGCCGACGATCCCACGCTCAGCTTCGAGGACCGCGGTCAAAAGCTCGACACCTGGCTCGATGCGCTGCATCGCGTACAACAAGGTCAGCCAAGCGACGATCCGATTCTCCTCGCGCTCAACGATGCGCAACGCAGATACACGATTCCCGCCGGCCTGCTTGATGACCTCGCGACGGGTACTGCAATGGATGTAGTTGATCTCGCAGCCGACAGTTCTGGTGCTTCAACTCCCCTGAATGCTCAAACGCCGCAACTCACCGTACAATACAAAACCTTCGAAGATCTCAAGCTCTATTGTTACCGCGTCGCATCGGTTGTGGGTTTGGTTTGCATTCACATTTTCGGATATCGCGATCCTGCCGCAGAAGCCCTGGCCGAGCAGTGCGGGCTCGCCTTTCAACTCACCAATATCATTCGCGACGTCAAAGAAGATGCCGCCATGGGCCGCGTCTATCTGCCGGAAGAAGACCTTGCGAAATTCGATCTCACCGCCGCGGACTTACTTGCCGCGCCCGATGCTGCCCGCTTTCGCCCTTTGCTCAAACTCGAGGCTGATCGGGCGCGCGAAGGCTACCAGGCCGGCGATCAGCTCATTCCTTATATTTCCGAAGACAGCCAACCTGCGCTCTTTGTGCTGGTGAACATCTATCGCAAGCTGCTGGAAAAAATCGCCGAGCGCCAGTATGACGTATTCAGTGGGAAAGTCAGCCTCACGGTCAGCGAAAAGCTGCGCGTTCTCGGGAAAGGTTTTCTGCAGCGTATCACCTGAAAAAGTTTCCTTGAGTTCGTTTGAAAACAAGAGTCGTGATTATCATTCCGACAGTAAAAACGCTTGTCATTCCGAATCGGGCTGAAAGCCCGGCGAGAGCCTGCCCTGAGCGAAGTCGAAGGGAACCTGCTGTTGTTGGCAGCGGCAATGCTGCCGCGGTGTTAGTCGCGAACCCCGAATGAATCCCGAATCAACTCAACCTTCCGTAGCCATCGCCGGTGGCGGCCTTGCCGGACTAGCCGCAGCCTGCGCCCTCGCCGACACCGGTTTTCGCGTCACTCTTCTCGAGCGCCGTCCCTATCTCGGAGGGCGCGCATCTTCCTATGAACATCCGGGTACTACTGAGGTAGTCGACAATTGCCAACATGTTCTGTTTCGCGTTTGTACCAATCTCGTCGAGTTCTATCGCCGCATTGGCGTCGAAGACAAGATTCGCTGGTACGATGAAATGACGTTTATCGAACCGGGCGGCCGTACTAGTGTCATGCATGCTTCTCCGCTGCCCGCGCCGTTGCATACCGCACCGTCATTCCTGCAATTTCCATTTCTAAACATAAAAGACAAGTTCGCGATCTCGCGCGCCATTGCCTCTCTCACCCTGACGACACAGCGCGACACCGGCCAATCTTTTCTGGATTGGTGCCGCCGCCACGCGCAGACAGAGAACGCGATCGAACGTTTCTGGAAGCCAATTCTGGTCAGTGCGCTTAGCGAAGATCTGGATCTGATTTCGATTTCCTACGCCGCCCAGGTTGTCCGCGAATCCATGAAATCTCCTGCCGCCCGCCACATGGGCGTACCCAACATTCCGCTGACCGACCTCTACAACAAGGCGGGAGATTATATCCGCGCCCGTGGCGGCGAAATTCGCTTTCGCAATTCGCTCGAAACGTTTTCTCCCGGATCAAGCAAAGTGCAGATTTCCACTGTGGGAAGGGAAGACGGAGTCAAGCAAGAGTCGTTCGACTATCTAATTCTTGCCTTGCCTTTCAATACCATCGCCCGTGTTCTTCCAGAGACTCCTGAAGCCGCGCCCCTCCGCGAAAAGCTTGCGCACTTTGAATCCTGCCCTATAACCGGTATCCATCTCTGGTTCGATCGTCAGATCAGCGATCTCGATCACGCCGTCTTGCTTGATCGAACCGTTCAATGGATGTTCCACAAATCCCGCCTGTTGAGCACGCGCTCTGTTGCTCCCAACACGGAATCAACCGGAAGCTACATCGAACTGGTTGTTAGCGCGTCCAAGTCTCTAGTCGACAAATCGCGGGCGGAAATTGTTGACCTAGCCCTGAAGGAAATCCGCGAATTCTTTCCCGCAGCCCGAGGCGCGAACCTGGTGAAGTCCACCGTAATCAAAGAAATCCACGCAACTTACTCGCCGCGCCCTGGCATCGATGCATACCGTCCGCCACAAGCCACAGCATGGCCTCGCGTTTTTCTCGCTGGAGATTGGACCGCCACTGAATGGCCGGCAACAATGGAGAGCGCGGTCCGTAGCGGCTATCTGGCTGCGGAGGCTGTGAATTATTCGGCAGGTTTCCCGGGGCGTCGGTTTGTTTCGGCGGACTTGCCCGCCTCCGGCTTGATGCGTCTCTTCCGCTGAAATGGACGTGTATCGCCGAGAGCAGCGGATGAACCTAGTGGCCTACGTGCTGTACGATCCTCGATACAAACCTCGGGGCGTGACTCTTGACTGCCTGTTGCAGACTTGGTTCGAATTCGTGCAACACATTCATGCCTGCGCTGTTGCCAACGCTGGAGCCGAAGTCGCTAAATGGCTCGCCCACCGAGCGCCTCCAGTACGGTCGCGAGGCGGTGTCCGCGACCACCGCCGTAAGGGTCCGCAAGAAATACGAAGAATTTATCCTGCCCTTTCCCGATTCATCCCGCGTGACAAATGTTCGCGAAGCCGCATGCACGGCGCGGTCCATCAAGTTTTCACTGCCCGCCGGCGGATACGCTGGTTTCTGATTCGAGGGTGGCGGCCGCAGGTATTTGGCAAGAATAGTATTCGGATCTTTTTGGCTGAACAATTCCTTTTGGTAAGCCTCAAATTCTCCTATGCGCAGATTCGACGCGTAACTGCTGCTTGCGCCTATATCCTGCGGCCGCGCGCGATCGAAAGCCGCAACTCTTTGTGAGTGGATTCCTAGCGATGGATCATCGGGGAGTGCCGGGTCTCGGCTTTGGGCGGCCATCACGCAAACCCCCAGGGACAGAAAGGAAATGATTCCGATGGCTGCAATATGCCGCACCATACCACGACCCGTCCGCGACCACTCGATTCAGCAGCGACCTGAATATCAGCATTCCGCGTGCCATACTTTCAGGCAAGGCGCTGAACTCCGGGCATAGGTTCGGTGACGAAACCTGAGTTACGGTTGCTTTCCTTGGGATCGTCAACGGCGGGTCTGGTACAGTACGAGTCTTTCTCAAGGCCCATCTTGCACTTAGCGGGCTCCCAGTAAAAGAGACTTGACAGCCTCAGTTGCGCTTTCCCCCGCAGCGGAAGCCTCGGACCCGCTCCTCCAGCTGTCGCATCGTAGAGTGCAACTTTTCGACCCACTGTGTGCAATCTATTCCATGGTTCGGCAGGCAAGTTCACGTAGCCGCAGGCTGCGAAAATCCGGGGTCGAGCCCGTCCGGCACCAATCGCGCAGGACCTCCGGAAGATCGGGACTCGGCAGAGCGCGAACCCACCAAAACTCTTCGATCTCTGCATTATTCAGGTCGGGACCGGGCACACGTTACCCCGCCAGCAGCGCCACGCCCGCCGCTACCAGACCTGCGGCAATCCACCTTCGTCGGTCGACCCGCTCATGCAGAAAGATCTTCGCGGCCACGGCATTGCCGATGAAGGTAAGGGAAGCGGCCGCGGGAGCCACCAGGCTCACGTCTCCCCACGACAGCGCAAACAGCAAGCTGAAGAAAGCCACGGCCATTGCCGCAACTCCGATCAGAAAGTAAGGATTCCCAACTGTTCGTCGTATCACCGCGAGCAGACCTAATCGCCGCCGCAAAGCTCCCACGTCGCCTACCTGCCTCATGGCCCGAGCCAGCAGCACATCACCCACCACCGACGCGAACACAATCGCCAGAATCGCGCTCCAGGTATAAACACTCTTCATCTCATGTCACCAAACTTATTTACAATTCTGAACTTTTCTCTGAATCTGCTCATCGTTTAACCCCACTCACCGCGGCATCTTCTTCCGATCGAGCTTTGTCACAAGGATGCGGGGTCAGTTCCGGTCCTCCGGCAATAAATCCCACTCCGCCAGTGATGAACGCGATTCCCAGCCAGCGCAACGGACTCACGTGTTCATGGAGAACAAATCTCGCAACCAGCGCCAGAAGCACGTACCCAAGCGAAGTTGCCGGCAGCACATAAGTGAGGTCGGCCCAGGAAAGCGCCGTCATATAGGTGGAAAAAAATGCCAGGAGCAACAAAATTCCAATCGCAACCCAGGGATTCAGGATAGCGAGGATAACGCCTTGCAGATGGTTGAGCGAGATATTTCCCGTCTGCTTCATCCCATGCGAGAGCATGGAATCTCCGGCCGCGGCAAACACGGTGACTCCAGCCAACACAAGATACTTGCGAAAGTTCACTGGAAGCTTAGACGGTAGTGGGTTTCAATCGTCATTCGAGCAGAGCCACTTCTTGCACTGCGAGGGGTATGCGTCGGGAAATTGCTGATTGCTGATTTCTTGATTGTTGATTTAGGCGCCCAACGACAATGGCTCTGAATCAGTAATCTAAAATCAACAATCAACAACTTTAATAATCAAGCCTTGACCAGTTCCGCCGCCGCGTCGTCGCTGTGCTTCTTCACCATCTTGTTGCGCGCCGAGCGCAGCTTCATGAAAGTCTTCGCTTCCTTGTAAAGCCGCTTGCGGTCATTGCTGTCGAACGCAGCCTTTTTCAAAATACGGAACACCGCCTTCGGCCGGAAATAATACTCGTCGTAGAAACGATGCACAGCGGAAAGAATCTCATCCGCCGGCAGTCCCGGATATTCAATGTGCGCCAGTTGGTGGCCGCCTTCATCCACCATTTTGTTGTCGCCTACGATGAATCCATTCTTCACCGCGTAATCATAAAGCTCGGTCCCTGGATAAGCGTGCGCCACCGAAACTTGAATGGTTTCCACATCCAGTTCCTTGGCGAACGCAATCGTGTTGTTAATCGTTTCGCGGGTTTCGCCTGGCAATCCCATGATGAAGTCGCCATGAATCACCAGCCCCAGCTTGCGACAATCCTTCGTGAACTGCCGTGCCCGCTCGATGGTCGCGCCCTTCTTGATGTTTTTCAGAATCTGCTGATCACCGGATTCGTAGCCCACAATCAGCAAACGGCATCCCGCTTCCTTCATCGCCTTCAGAGTCTCGTAATCCGTTGTAACTCGCGACGTGCAAGACCACGTCAGGCCCAGCGGTTTCAGCTTGGCGCATAACTCAATCGTCCGCGCTTTCTGAATGTTGAAAGTGTCATCGTCAAAGAAGAATTCTTTTACCTCCGGCCAATATGCTTTCACCTTCGCCATTTCAGCAGCTACGTCGTCGGTAGAGCGCTTGCGCCAGGGATGCCCGCTCAACGTCTGCGGCCACAAACAGAAAGTACATTGCGCCGGGCAGCCCCGCGTCGTATAGAGCGAGACATAAGGATTCAGGAGGAACGGAACGTTATAGCGGGTAACATCCAGATCCCGCTTATAAACATCGGTGACGTGCGGAAGGGCATCCAGATCCTGAATCTGCGCCGCATCCGGATTGTGGATGACCTTTCCATCCTTCAAGAAAGAAATGCCGGCAATCTCTTCCAGCGGCTTCCCCTTGGCGTAATCGACCACCGCGTAATCAAATTCCTTACGCGCCACAAAGTCGAGCGCCGGACACTCACGCAAAGACTTCTCCGGCAGCACCGTCACGTGCGGACCCACGAAGGCAATCTTGATCTTCGGATTCGCAGCCTTGATTTCGCGTGCCAATCCGATATCCCCGGGGAATCCCGGCGTGCTGGTAAACAGCACTAAAAACTCATAATCCTTGGCGATCTGGATGGTCTGTTCGGCCGAAATGTAGTGTGGTGGCGCATCCAGCAGTCGCGCCCCCTCCAGCATTCCCGCCGGGTAAGCAAGCCAAACCGGATACCAGTAACTCTCAATCTCGCGGGTGGCGGGCCAACGGGAACCGGCGCCGCCGTCAAAGTTTTCAAATGAGGGTGGGTTCAGAAATAAGGTTTTTAAAGGCATAGTGGGTGAGCTTCCATTTTACCATTCCACTGCCGCCAACGTGGCCCAAAAGCAGTGCTTATGCAGGTTCGTGGTTAAACATAGGTTTTGATGCAGCGAATGGTGCGAAAGAGTCATTCGGCAACATTTAACGCCTATTTTGTACCCAAAGCCCAGGTTTCAAGACCTCCGGTAGAACGCAGCAGTTCTATCTGATTTCGTTCCAGTTCGAAGGTGACATCCTGCAGCGCAATTAATTTTTCGCTGGATTGGCTGCGCGCGTTATCCAGATCGTGCAAATTTGCCGAACCATCTTTCATACGGGTTTCGACTGCTTCCACACTCTTTTGCGCGATTTCGTGCTCCAGTTCCGCCACATCGTGGGCGGCCTGCATCTGCGTTACAGCGCGCCGCAAGCGAAGTGTCTCTTCCGACGCCTGATTGCGCGCCGCTTCCGCTTGCCTTTTTGCTTTGAGTGCGTCCGCTTCCGCTTCCTGGACTTTGGCGTGTTGGGCAAGGTTCAAGAAAGGGAGGTGGATGGCTACGCCGACCGTAGCATTATTTGGCTGGAAACTGTGGGGCTGATAATACCTCTGGTAGTTGTTGAAGGTAGCAAGGTTCGCGTACTGCGCGGCGAAATCCACGCTGGGCCACAAAGAGCGATGTTCTCCCTGGACACGTAGATACTGTGCGCGAGCGAACTCGAGGGAGGCCTGTACGGAGGGGTTCGCACTCGTGGTTTCTGCGACGATATCGTCTTCTGACTTTTGCGCGGGTAGAGCCGGGACCGAGTCAGGATCTGTCTCGATGGATGCTGCTTGCAGTCCCGTCAGCCTGGAAAGATGGTCGCGGAGGACGTCCGCTGCTCCGCTGGCCTCGGCAAGGCGCAAACGCACTCGAGCCACGGACAAGCGCGCTTTACTTTCATCTATTTCGCTATCAACGCCGGCCTTCACCCGATCGGCGACGGCAGCTTCCATTTTTTGCTCGTCAGGATAAATTTCGCGCAGGCGGTTAAGTCGTTGCTCCCATTTCTCAAGTTCGGCGTAGCTGAGAACCGTGTCCTGAACGATTTGATCGCGCTGATCTTTCGTGCGCAATGCACTGACTTTGACGTCAGATTGCGCGGCCCGAATAAAGTCCTTCAATGCCGGATTCAAAAGCGCCGACTGCGCCGCCACATTAAAAAGCGAAGGTGCAGCCCCTTCCAGGCTAAGCGGAAATCCGTCGGACCACCCAATTCCCGCTCCGGCGTTCAACTGCGGAATATAGCTGTTGCGCAGCTCGCGGTAGCTGGCGGAGGCATGTTGTTCGTCGGCGGCAGAAATGGCTATGCCGTTGGCATGTTGCAGAGCGAGTTCCACCGCATGTCTTAGTGTGAGCGGCTCCGCGTGCAACGAGACCGGTAAAAACAAAAATACCGCGAACAGGAATTTGTGGATAGCCCCGCCGCTGTGCATTTTCCTTATCATTTATTCTCACCTTTTCGGTAGTTAGAAGGATTCTACGGAGAATCTGATGCGAGAGAAATGATTAGGATGAGTCAGACGGGGCGCAAGGCGGAATCTCCGCTTCTGCTAGGAGCTTGTGGACTAGAACAGCTTTCTCCTCTATGCACTCGATAAAACCACGCCTCTCTCCACACTTTCTCCTTTCGCTCGCATCTATCGTGCTTCTATCTCCTGCACTTTTCGGACAGACCAGTGGCTCCAGTTCCGCTACGCAAGCACCCGCTGCTGAAACTTCCAGCACAAAGGGCTTCTTCGCGCGCTGGGCGGATTTCTACCGGAGGGATTGGGCGGGAGCGGCTTCCTCCTCTCCAGCGCCCGCGCGGCGCGGGCTTCCATCGCCACTGGATTCTCCGCCATTTCCCAATTCAGATTGGTCCTATGGTGGATCACCCGTGATTGGCGAGCCGGATACAAACAGCTATCCCCTCATGACTGCCATCAACGGCGCGGAAAACCGTACAAAACTGTATGGATGGATTGAACCCTCGCTGAACTACAGCACTTCGCTGCAAACCAATGCGCCTGAGGAGAATGATGTTTACTCGAACCGGCTGGAATTAGATCACACGGCTCCGGAATATGCTGCGGCGAACTATCTGCAGAAGGAATTGTCGGTGCATGATTTCCTTTCATTTCGCAGCGATTTTCTCGATGACAAGAAAGGCCAGCGGACCGGCTACGCGACGAAATATTCCGAGAACACCATCATGTGGTGCCATTGGATTGGGTCTACTGTCCAGTTACGTCCTGAATTGCGCTTCGAGCGGGCCTGGGATCGAAAGCTTACGACAACGGCCAACGGCAAAATCAGCTAACCGTCGCGAGCGATCTTATCTTTCATTTCTGATTCTTCAAAATCGTACTCGCGCTGTTTTAAGCTAGCGGTAAACTGAAAGTGGTGCGCGGTGGAATATGTTGTTAGAGCTCGCAAGGCCGGTCGCTCTGCTCTCCTGCATCCTTTCTCTGTACGCGGTTTTCCGCGCTGCATTCCTCATTCCAGCCAGCGACATGCATCTGCGCGTTTACGAATCTCTGGAACTGCTGGCGTTGGCCGCGGCGATTTCGTTCGCCGGTGGATTTATTTTTCGCGATGAAACGCGAGAACCAGACTCCGGAAGAATACGGTTCGCAGGCACGCTTCCCATGCGCGTGTTCTTCTGGGCCACGAGCACGATGTTCGTTCTGTTTATTATTTCCTGGTACGTGGAAAGCTACTGCGTGTTCTACCGCGATATACGGTTTTGATGGCGCCCGTCATTTGGCACCTCACCCTCGGCCCCGGAATTGGATGATCCGGCGTCGATTACGTTTCGACGGCCGCGCTGCGGGCAGCTCTTCGAACTGTCGCATCGCCTTGCGCTCGGCGGCGACCTTCTGGCGCAGTTCGCGGCTGGCGTCGGTCTCGCGGTAGAGGGTCTGCGCAACCGAAGCGGGGCCGCGAACGTCGCTGAGAAACAGGACTTCGATTTCGAAATCGCCGCCTTCATTGCTAACGCGCAGCATATCGCCGATGCGAACATCGCGCGCGGCCTTCGCGGGCTGGTGGTTCGATTGAATTCTGCCGAGTTCACACGCTCGCGCCGCGAGTGAGCGCGTCTTGAAAAATCTCGCGGCCCACAGCCACTTGTCCATTCGTACGGAGGTCATGATGGATTCTCATTCCATTTTCCTATAAGAACGAGATTCTCGAATGAGGTTTCTGGGTGGTGGCTCAATTTGAAGATTCGTGCGACGTCTACACGGGCTGTCATCCCGAACGGAGCCGCTTTTCAGGCGCAGTGAAGGATCTCGCGCGTAGAAAACCTGGAAAGCGCGAGGTTTTGATGTACCACAACCCAAGTCGACTCTCGACTGAGCCGGCGGAACCGATCAGAAGGTGAAGCGACCACCGACTGTCGGAGCACAGTTGTTGTTG
>JBAVQD010000135.1:0-29115 GCA_049693675.1 Candidatus Sulfotelmatobacter sp.
GCACCCCATCCTGGCTGCAACCGAAAGACCGGACAGCCATCCTTATTAATACAGGGTGGGGCCAAATGTGAGTATCACGGTGGGGCCAAATCAAGTTGTCAAACGCAGGCTGCTCTGTTCGGAGAGAGATGGAATCAATGCGACGTTATCGTATTTTTCTGGGGTGCTCTCAAGAGCGCGCGAACGCGAGAAGAGGTCCGATATCGCCCGCATCGGCAGCCTGCAATGCATCAATATAGCGCCGCCGAAAGTCGCTGGCGTGCACCAGATTGGCGCCGCCCCAGGTAAAGACGGGCCGGTCTTGCCTTTGGCCAAGCACATCCGCCATCAAACGGGCGTGGCGTCCATTGCCGTTGGCAAAGGGATGGATGAAAACCAAGCGGTGATGAAAGCGGACAGCCAGTTCATCGGGAGGATAGGTTCCGTGTTCCACCCAATACCGCGCATCACCGAGCAGGGCAGCCAGTCGCTCTCGGATCTCCTGATGGGGAACACCAATGTTCTTCTCTGTGGTTCGATACACGCCGGCCCATCGCCAGGTCTGATCGAACATGCGTAGATGAAGATCTCTTACGTAGGACTCGACAAGCGGGTCACGCCGGCGGAGACTGCTCTCTGCAAGCGCCCACGCATACGCTTCGAGAATGTTCTGGCGTTCCCACTCGTTCAGCTCTTCCTTGGTCGCCAGATTGGGAATGAGGTCTGCCTGCTCATCGGCAGACAGAGGGGTATTGCCCTCTCCCTCGACGAACAGATTCACCGGACGCCGCGCTTTCTGAGCAGCCGATTGGTCTCCGCTTCCACTGCTTCATCCACGCGGCCAACGGCCTGATTCTCGAGCGCCATCGAGTGTTCGACGCCCAGGACATGTTTCTTGGCCTGGACGCGCGCCCGCTCTTCGACCAGTTCGCGGAGCGTGTTGGCTTTGGGCACCAGCGCATACACCAACTCACATCCAAGCGCATTCGCGGCTGCTCTCAGACTTTTTAATGTGATGCGGTCCTCGGCTTCGGCTTTTTCCAGTTGGACCGGAAGCTGGCGGCTGGTCTTCAGCGTACGCGCAACTTCACTGGCAGAAATTCCTGCCGCTTCTCGGATGGCACGAAGCCAACCCTTCTGCGGGCGCGGGTTTTTTGCGGCCGCACGAAATGGCTTCAGCGTGCGATCCAGTTGCTTTAAGCGAAGATTGCGGAATTCATCGCGCATGGCTAGTCACCGCTGACGATGGAGCTAGGGATGGAGCTGGATGAACATGTATAAATAGCCACTTGTCGAACAAGGACTATCTATACATATACAATATTTATGCTGATGTCAAGTCATACATTGACATATTTTGCTAAGGCGGTCCAATGATTCAGGGATCGACGGTACATCTGCAAAATGGGTCTTAAATGCCAGCTCTCGCATGCTTAAGATAGTAAAGGAGATGCCAACCTCAAAGAGGCTTTCGAACGAGCATGGCTCAGTCCCGTTCCCACCATGCGTTCCCAGACAACCGGATCAACCGGGAGCGCAGTCGTGCGCCCCGTGCGCAGATGCACGAATCCACCGTGGTACGACAGCCGCCCATATCGGAATAGCCGCGCAAGCATTGCCAGTGCCTCGTATGCGAGTGTCTGGTTCACGAACGGCTCCTGCCGCTCCAACGCTTCTAACGCGCTGCACGGCGGAAGTTTGTCCTTCTTGTCAAGCTTCGCATTGATGAGTTCAGGGAAGAGTTCCGGAGCCGTCGGTAAGCGCAAGTCTCGGGCTTTGTTTCTCTGGTTTTCGGGCTGTCCCAGCACGGAACTGGCCGCTATCCGCGTTGTTGCCCAGATCCAGCCAATAGTGGCAGTTCCAGTAGGTTTGAGTGCGGGTTATTGCGTTGCGGGCGGCACGAGAATCCACGCAGCCAATCAGAATGTCGGTGTCCTGCCCCAACTTTCATTCACGAAGTGCGGCACGCCTTTCCACCCCAGGCCCCAAAACAGATTGATCCGGGTGGCGAGCACCGTCGCCTTGTGCAGTCCGATCTCACTCTCACTGAAGGGTTGGCGGACGCAATTGGTGCGGGAAATACGGTCGCCGTCGACCAAAGTTACGTCCAGCCCGTGCTGGATGCCCCAAAGCGAAATGCTCTCTGAGTCGGCTGACCATATCCGGTATCAGCCGGTGCGTGCGCCTCGCAATGACAACTCAGGTCAGTCCGCCCGCAGCGCCTTCATCGGATCGATGGAAGCGGCGCGCCGCGCGGGCAGTAACGAAGCCGCCAAAGCCAGAATCAGCACCAACACGGCGGCCAGCGTCAGAACTAGCGGATCGAAGGGGCTCACATCGAACACGAGCGAGCGCAGCAGATGCGAGGCCGCAGCGGTGCCTAGCAACCCCAGGGCGCAGCCTGCCAGGGCAAGCTTCGCTGCCGATTTAAAAACCAAGCCCAGAATTCCCGCCCGCTGCGAGCCCAGGGCCATGCGGATGGCCATCTCCTGTTCGCGGAGCGCGGCCGAGAACGCGATCACGCTGTAGATGCCGAGCCCCGCCAGCAGCACCGCAGCGACGGCGAATGAGGAGATGAGCACGGTGTTGAAGCGGCGTTCGGTTTCGCTATCGGAAACCGTTTGCTGCATGCTTTGCACCTGGGTGAGCGGCAGATGCGAGTCGATTTCGCGAACGGTCGCGCTGAGCGCATTCTCCATCTGCTCCGGTTCCATTGCGGTGCGCAGAGCGATGTAGCCACCGTTGCCCTGCAGCTCCGTGGGCGAGCCAAAGGTGCCCAGGGATTTTTCAAACTGGTCGATGGGCTGGTAGAACTGCTCTTTGTCGGGGACGTCGGGCGAAGACTCCTTCACGTCGGCGACTTCGCCGACAATCGTGACCCAGGGTGTTGGAGACTCCTGCAGGCCAATGCGCAGTCGCTTGCCGATGGCGCTCCCGCCGGGCCCGAAATGTTCGGCAAACTTGTGGTTCACAATGGCGACCAACTGCGAGTTCTCGTTGTCGGCGGGCGTGAGCAAGCGGCCCGCCAATAACGGGGTTCCCATCGCCTGCATGTAATCGCCCTGAATCTGGATGGGGGTAGCCAGGTTCATGTTCGCGCCTTTTGGCGGAACGTAGCCTTCTGCGATAAAGGTGCTGCTGCCTTGGCTGCCCCCGGCCGGAAGAAGCGAAGTAAGCCCTACCGAGTTCACCCCGGGAAGCTGGCGCAGGCGGCGAATGAGTTCCTCATTGAATTGGTCGACTGAGGACTGGGTAGGATATTGTTCACGCGGCAGCGAGTAGGAAGCTGCGAGGACATGGTCGGGGCGAAAGCCAAGATCGACGGCGCGCATTTTCTCAAAACTGCGCAAGAGCAAACCAGAACCAACCAGCAGAACTAAGGCGATGGCGATTTCGCCGATTACCAACGCGGAACGCAGCCGGGCGTGGGCGCCGCCGGCCGTGCCCGTGCGCCCGCCTTCCTTAAGAGTGTCATTCACGCTGGTGCGGAGCGCGGCGAAAGCCGGAGCCAGACCGCAAACCAGGCCGGTGAGCGCCGCGAGGATCATGGCGAAAGCGACTACCTGCCAGTCGAGGGAGATCTCATCGAGGCGAGGAAGAGTCTCGGGCAAGCGGCTCACGCCCACACGTACGGCGAGCGCGGCCACAGCCACGCCGAGTATGCCTCCGCTTACGCTTAATACCAGGCTCTCAAGAATCGCCTGACGTAGCAGCGCCCCAGAGCGCGCTCCCAATGCCAGGCGCACCGCGATTTCACGGCGGCGCTGGATGGCCCGGACCAGTAGTAATCCAGCCAGATTGGCGCAGGCGATCAGTAGCACCACAAGAATTGCCAGGAATAACGTGCGCACCAGCTGGCGCGCCTGAGACACGGTTTCTTCATGCAGCGAGTGCACCGTCGCGCGGATGTGCAGACTCGACATAAACGCGGGGTAATTGCGCATGGTCTCTTCGGCCACGCGCTCGGCGTCGGCCTCCGCCTGCGCCGCGGCGATCCCCGGCTTGAGCCGGCCGACCATGCTGAAGCTCCAGTTGGCCGCGCTTGCCGCTGAAAGCTCCTGTTCTGTGAAGCTCATCGGAACCCATAACTCGCTCGAGTTCAGGTGCCCCGACATCAGAGGGAACTCGAAGATGCGCGGCATAACGCCGATCACAACATACGGCTTGCGGTCGAGCAGGATCTTCTTTCCCAGTGCGCCCGGATTGCCGTGCAGGCGGTTCTGCCAGAGCGAGTAGCTGACGACCGTTACGGGCGCTTGTTGGTCGTCTTCCTGCTGGGTAAAAAATCGCCCCATCAGAGGCGCGACCCCCAGAGCCGGAAAGACCCCGCCCGAGAGGCGAGAGGCATTGACTTGCACCGGCTCACCGATTTCGGACACTTCATAAGAAGTTGGCTTGTACGCGCCCAGGCTTTCGAAACTGTGGGTATCGCGGGTGTAGTTCTGAACGTCGGGAACGGTGACTCCGGCCTCGCCGTTGCCTCCCACATCGGCGCCCTGCAGAATATCGCCCAGCGAGACCAGACTTTCGGGATGCGGAAACGGCAGTGGCCGCAGCAGGACGCTCTCCACCACGGAGAAGACGGCGGTGGTGGGGCCAATTCCGAGCGCGAGCATCAGCACGGCCGTGGTCGTAAAGCCAGGCGACTTTAACAAATGCCGAATCGTGATTCGTAAGTCGTGGAAGGGCATAGGAACCAGCTCCCTACGAGATGAGGTAGAGAATTATAGATAGCACCCCAGCGCCCAAGTACGCTTGGGGATAAGTGATTGTTCCCGCAAGACGTGCCGGATCAAATCGGGAGGAGTGATAAATAAAGGTGTCCGGATTTCGAAACCCACCGTCCGAAAGTGGACACGCGTCTTCCGTCGTAAGGCCGCAAGCGGCATTCCGCACTGCCCGTTATTGGACACCCGGATTCATCAACGGACAATCCGGGATGCGCACGACGCCTTACGACGAGTGCTAACTGATCGTGTTTCCAACACTCTAATGTGGTGGACCCGTTGGTGGATGGGTTGCTCAGGATAAACGAGATGGATATCGCTCGCCCAGAATTTAAGCGCCAGAAACGTCGACGCCAGGTTGTGCTGGCTGGCGTTGCCGCAGTTGTAGTGGTGCTGGCGACTATCGGAGTATCGCGCTTAAGGCCGGCCGCTCCGTCTGTCGAACGTGGAACAGTATGGACCGACACGGTGAAACGCGGGCCCATGTTGCGCCAAGTGCGGGGATTGGGCTCGCTCATTCCCAGCCAGGAGTCGGTGCGGCAAATTCCGGCGGAGACCGAAGCCACGGTGGTGCGGATTCGAATTCTGCCCGGGACGCAGGTGAAGGCCGACAGCGTCCTCCTCGAAATGAGCAATCCGCAAACCGAGCAGGCAGCTGTAGACGCGGAGCTCCAACTGAAAGCGGCGGAAGCCGAATACCAGAGCCAGCGGGTGACGCTCGAAAGCAATCTCATGAACGAGAAGGCGGGCGCGGCTACGGTGAACGCGGACTATAGCCAGGCAAAACGGCAGGCGAGCACCGACAAAGCTCTCTACGATCTGGGTGTGATTTCGGGGTTAGCCTATAAGGCTTCCAAGGGCAAGTCCGAAGAGCTGACTACCAGAAATGATATCGAGACCCAGAGACTCGTAATTGGACAGAAAGCCATTGAATCCCAACTGGCGGAACAGCAGGCCAAGGTCGAGCAAATGCGAACCCTGGCGGCATTGAAGCGTAAGCAACTCGACGCCTTGCAGGTCCGGGCCGGGATTGACGGCGTGTTGGTGGACCTGCCGCTGCAAGTGGGTCAGCACGTTCAGCCGGGAACCATGCTGGCGAAAGTGGTGCAGCCCAATCATCTGATGGCGGAATTAAAGATTGCCGAAACGCAGGCGCGCGACGTGCAGTTTGGCGAGCCGGCGGCGGTCGACACGCACAACGGAATCATCAGCGGTACGGTGATGCGGGTCGACCCGGCAGTGCAAAACGGAACCGTCACGGTGGACGTCAAACTAACGGGCGAACTTCCCAAGGGGGCTCGTCCTGATCTGAGCGTGGATGGGACGGTCGATCTGGAGCGTCTGGACAATGTGCTTTATGTGGGGCGTCCGGCGTTTGGGCAGGAGAACAGCACCATCAGCCTGTTCAAGCTGGATGCCGATGGCAAAGAGGCGGCGCGCGTTCCGGTGAAGGTGGGGCGCGAGTCGGTGAACTCGATTCAGGTGATTGAAGGGCTACGCGAGGGCGACACGGTGATTCTTTCCGACATGTCGCGGTGGGACAAAACGGACCGCATCCGGCTTGAGTAAGCAGGCAATCCAAAGAAACTTTCGAGGAAGAACGCTATGAACGAAGCAGGACAGCCGTTGATCCAGATTCAGGATATGAAAAAGATCTTTTACACCGATGAGATCGAAACCCACGCGCTTTCCGGCGTGCACCTTTCCATCAGCCGCGGCGAGTATGTGGCGATGTCGGGGCCTTCGGGATGCGGCAAGTCGACGCTGCTCTCGATCATCGGGTTGCTGGATACGCCGACCGAGGGCAGCTACTCGCTGAATAGCAAACCGGTGGAGAATCTCGATTTCGCGGAGCGTTCGCGCATTCGCAACCAGGAGATCGGGTTCATCTTCCAGAGTTTCAACCTGATCGGCGACCTCACCGTGTACGAAAATGTGGAGCTGCCGCTCACTTATCGTCAAAGAATGCCGGCCGCTGACCGGAAGCAACGTGTGATGGAGGCGCTGGAGCGTGTGGGCATGGCGCATCGCATCCGGCACTATCCTTCACAGCTTTCCGGCGGCCAGCAGCAGCGTGTGGCCGTGGCCCGCGCCCTGGGCGGGAAACCTTCCATCCTGCTGGCGGATGAACCCACCGGCAACCTTGACTCGCGCAACGGCGAGGCCGTGATGGAGTTGCTGCAGAATTTGCACCGTGAGGGCGCGACCATCTGCATGGTGACGCACGATCCGCGCTTCGCCAAGCACGCCCAGCGCGAAGTGCATCTGTTCGACGGCAAAGTGGTGGCAGAAGAAGAACTGAAGAAGCTGATGGCGGATGTGCCTGCATGAGCGGCCTGATTCAAGACCTACGGTATGCTTTGCGCCAGTTGCGCAAGAGCCCGGGATTCACCGCCGTGGCCGTGCTTACGCTCGCGCTGGGAATCGGCGCAAGCACGGCGATGTTCAGTCTGGTAGACCGCATTCTTTTTCGCAGCTTGCCGTATCCGCATGACCATGAACTGGTTTCTGTCGGCGTGATCGCGCCGATCATCGATGGCGAATTTCTCTTTGCGGCTAATTACTTAGGGTGGAGAGACCATCAAACCCCGTTTGCGGATTTCACTTCGTCTACCGGTGTCAGCGATTGCGACCTCACCGACAACCATCCCGTGCGCATCGCATGCGCTTCGGTCGCGTCGACATTCTTGCCAACGTTCGGCATCCAGCCGATGTTGGGCCGGAATTTCACGCGTGAGGAGGACCAGCCAAATGCGCCCCCGGTGGCGTTGCTGGCTTACGGACTCTGGCAGGACCGGTTCGGTGGAGACCGCAACGTAGTGGGCCGAACTATTTCGCTGGATGGCCAACCGACGCGAATCCTCGGAGTGTTGCCTCGTGATTTCGAATTCCCGACCCTGGCGCGCGCCAGCTTGCTGGTGCCCGAAGCGCTTGACGAATCCATGGTGCAGCGGAACGAGATGGGCCCAGTGGTCCGGGTTTTCGGGCGGATGAAGCCGGGAACCAGTATTGAACAAGCCAAGGCGGAGTTACAGCCGCTATTTCGCGACTTTGTCGAGTCGGCACCGCCACCCTTCCGTGCGGTACTGCGTCTGCAAGTGCACTCCATCCGGGACCTGCAGATCCACGATTCTCGCCGTGCTGCCTGGCTGCTGCTGGCGTCGGCCCTGTCCGTGCTGCTGATCGCCTGCGCCAACGCGGCGAACCTTGTGTTGGCCCGCAGCGCCGGAAGGCGGCACGAGTTAGCAGTCCGTTCTGCGCTCGGTGCGAAGCGCGCTCGTCTGTTCCAGCAAAGGCTCACGGAGAGCGTATTGTTCGCCCTCATGGGAGGGGCTGCCGGCGCCGGACTCGGATTCCTGATTGTTCATGCGTTTGTGTCGCTTGCTCCCGCGGGTATCCCGCACTTGTCGGACGCGACCATAGACGGAAGGGTGTTGCTATTTGCGATCATCGTGTCGCTCGCATCGGGAATCCTTGTCGGAACTGTGCCCGCGCTCGAGAAGCCGACGACGCAGATGCTGGCGTTCACGTCCACCGCGGGCATGCAACGGGCCCGATTGCGGCAGTTGCTCCTGGTCGCCCAGGTGTGGGTGGCTGTGGTTCTGCTGGCCAGTGCCTTGTTATTCGTGCGCAGCCTGCTCAAGCTGGAAGCTCAACCGCTGGGGATGAACACGGAAAACATCGTGACCGCGCAGCTCACATTGGGGCAGCAAAAGTATTCCGGGGCGGCGGAGCGGCTTGCGTTCTATGAGGAACTGGAACGCAAGCTGAAGGAACTTCCCGGGCTTCGTGGAGTGGCTCTGAGCGATTCGCTTCCGCCGGAAGCGACGGCCCGCACCGTCCCGTTTGTCGCGTTGCAGGCTGAAGGGCGGCCGCCGCTCGCGCCGGAGCAGGGCATCGGCGGTGTCGCAGGATGGAGATCCATTACGCCGGATTACTTTTCGGTCCTGGGCATTCCCCTGCTGCGCGGGCGAGGCTTTGCGGACGAGGACCGCACGCCCGCTTCGAGCACGGTCATCCTCAACGAAGCTTTAGCACAACGCCTTTTTCCCGGCGAGGACGCGCTGGGCAAGATCATCAGCTTTCCCCAGGGGGAAGGCCAGCCTGATGCCGCATTCACGGTGATTGGCGTGGCCGCCAACACAGAAAATCAAGGTCTTGGGGGCCGCGTCGGTCCTGAATACTACATGGTGCGCCGTCACTCGGAAAACGACGTCATTTTCCGTTACCCCAATTCTGAGCACATCAGCGTTGTCGTGCGCAGCGCAGTTGGCCCGCAAGCCGTGGCGCGGGAATTGCGAAACAGCGTGGCGACGCTCGACCCCACGTTGCCGGTTGATGTGGATACCTTGGGCCAGAGTGTCGCCAAGTTGGCGGAGCGGCCACGCTTCAGCGCGGCCCTGCTGTCACTGTTTGCCGCGGTTGGCCTGCTCTTGACGGCGATCGGCATCTACGGCGTCGTTTCACTGCTGGTCAGTCAACGCACGCAAGAAATCGGCATCCGCATGGCTCTGGGAGCAACTCCGACGAGTGTTGTCAGAATGATGCTGCGGCAGGCGTCGATTTGGGTCGGTGTGGGCGTCGTCGCGGGGATTCTCGGCTCGGTCGCTGCCGCCCGCTGGATCGGTTCACTGCTGTTCGACATACGCGCGAACGATCCTGCGACATTGGCGGAAGCCGCAGCGTTGCTTGCGATTGTGGCGCTGTTCGGTGCGTGGATTCCCGCCCGCCGTGCGGCCAGGGTCGATCCCATGGTGGCGCTGCGCTATGAGTAGGAGATGTTGATGAACGGACTGCTTCAGGATTTTCGCTATGCGCTTCGCCAGTTGCGCAAGAGCCCCGGCTTCGCAGTGGTTGCGGTGACTACGCTGGCGCTGGGCATCGGCGCGAACAGTGCGATGTTCAGCGTGATTGATGCGGTTTTGCTGCGTCCACTTCCTTTTCACGAGCCCAGCCGCCTGGTCGCGGTAAGAACCACGGAGCCCGGCCGGCTTGACGATATCGGAGTTTCCTACCCCGCGTTTCTGGATTGGAGATCGCGGAACCACGTTTTCGACGGGCTCTTCGCCTTTCGGACAGACGATTTCACGCTCACAGGAAGAGCTGAACCGGCACATCTCACCGGCGCGGTCGTTTCCGCTAACATGTTTTCCGTGCTCGGCGTTGCGCCTGCGATTGGGAGAGGTTTCGTTCCCTCGGAGGACAGTCCAAGCGGCACCAGCCTGCCGATCATCCTGAGTCATGGCCTCTGGCAAAACCGTTTCGGATCCCATCCTGCAGTCGTGGGCCAGAACGTCACCTTGGACGGGAACCCGTTCACCGTCGCTGGCGTGATGCCGCCGGGCTTTGAATTTCCGGTGCAGCGAACTCCAGTTGAATTCTGGACGACCATCGCTCTCGACGCGCAGGGCCCCACTCCGATGACCTCACAGCGCGGGGCGGCATATCTCGATGTGGTTGCCCGGCTGAAACCTCAGGTTGCACTGGCCACGGCGCAGACCGAGATGTCTGAAATTCAGGGCGCTGTGAACCGGCAATATCCGGAGCACAGACCCAAAGGCATCAGCATCGTTTCGGAATCCGATGCGGTGGTGTGTGACATGCGCCGTGGCTTGTTCATTCTTTTCGGAGCCGTGGGGCTGGTTCTGTTGATTGCCTGCGCGAACCTGGCCAATTTGTTGCTGGCCCGCGCCACAGCGCGAAACAGAGAAATCAGTGTGCGCACGGCGTTGGGAGCCACGCGCTGGATGATAGTGCGCCAGTTGCTTACGGAAAGCTTGTTGCTGGCAATTGCAGGCGCCGCTGCGGGCCTGAGTTTTGCCGCATGGGGAGTCCGAATTTTGACGGCAATGGCGCCGGGGGATCTTCCACGAATTACCGAGAGCGGCCTCAATCTGCAGGTTCTGGTCTTCACTGCTCTGGTTGCGATTGTTACGAGCATCCTGTTCGGGCTGGTTCCGGCCCTGCAGGCGACCAAGCCTGAATTAGCTGCCTCTCTGCAGGAAGGCGGCAGAAGCGGAACCGAAACTGCGAGGCGCAGTCGGTTGCGCTCTGCACTGGTCACGGGAGAAATGGCGCTTGCGATAGTCCTGTTGGTGGCGGCTGGCCTATTGCTGCGGAGTTTGCTGGGTCTGGGACGAGTGGATCCTGGTTTGGCCAGCAATCACGTGATCACTTACGGACTCGATTTGCCTGGCCGCTACGGACAGCCGGAGAGAGTGGAGTTTTATCGCAGGCTTTTGGCACAGGTTCGCGCCACGCCGGGCGTCCGTTCGGCCAGTGCCGCGTTTCCCCTCCCGCTTTCGGCCGGTGACGTCAAGACCAGCTTCGATGTTGAGGGCCGGTTGGTAAAGCGCTCCGAGCGTCCGGTAACAACCTTGCACATTATCGATAGCGATTATTTCCGCACCCTGGGAATCCCGCTCTTGCGCGGCCGTGCCTTCAACCTTCAGGATGATTCTGCGGGGGCGACGCCCGTCGTCATTATCAGCCAGACCTTTGCGAAACAAGTCTTCCCAGGCGAAGACCCGATCGGCCGGCGGATTAGACCTGACATTTCGAGCGGTGGGAAAAATGACGCACCTATGCGGGTGGTCGTGGGCGTGGCCGGCGATGTGAAAGGCGAAGGGCTGGGATCTCCCGCCATTGCAGAGTCGTATGTGCCTTACGCGCAATTGCCCTTCGCCCCGATGTCGGTGGTGGTGCGGACGGATATTGCACCCGCAAACATCGTTCCCACGCTCGCCAGGGAAGTTCAATCCTTGGACAGCGCCTTGCCGCTTTTGCATGTCAAGACGCTTGACGAATATGTGAGCGATTCGATTGTTGGGACGCGCTTTGAAGCTGTGCTCCTGGGAATTTTCGGGGTGCTCGCTTTCCTGCTCACCGCGGTTGGACTTTATGGCGTGATCTCGTACACGGTGGCGCAGCGGACGCGAGAGATAGGCATTCGGCTGGCGCTGGGTGCCGATCGCGGCGCGATCCTCGGAATGGTGGTTAAGAGCGGAACGCTTCTGGCTGGCGCCGGAACGCTGATTGGCTTGGCCGCGGCGTTCTTGCTGACGCGACTTATCGCAAGCTTGCTGTATGGAGTCGGGCCAGATGATCCGTTGACTTTTTTGTGCGTTCCAATCGCACTCATCGCGGTCACCATGCTTGCCAGCTATGTTCCCGCTCGCCGCGCGGCCAAGGTCGATCCCATGGTGGCGCTCCGCTATGAGTAGGAGACGAAGATGACTGGAGTGCTGCAAGATCTTCGGTACGCGCTGCGTCAGTTGCGCAAGAGCCCGGGATTCACGGCCGTGGCTGTGCTTACGCTGGCACTGGGCGTAGGCGCGAATACCGCGATCTTTACTGTGGTGAATGCCCTTCTGCTCAAGATGTTGCCCGTAAGGGAGCCCCAGCAGCTGGTGTTGGTTGGCGACCCCGCCACTAGTCCCAACACACGCTCCAACGGGAACCCACGCACCGACATCTTCTCCTACCCTCTATATAAGGAACTTCGCGACGGGAACTCTGTTTTCAGCGGATTGTGCGCGGCTGCGACCGATCATCGTATTGAGGTGGACGCTGGCCAAGGCGAGCTTTCTGACGAGAAAGTCACGGGACGCATGGTGAGCGGGAACTATTTCAGCGTGCTCGGACTAGAACCCGCTGCGGGGCGTTTGTTCTCCGATTCTGACGACACCGCCGAAAATGCCAATCCGGCAGTAGTGCTCGGCTATGCCTACTGGCAGCGCAAGTTTGCGCTCTCCCCATCAGTCATCGGTAACGATATTCGCCTGAATGGTTATCCATTTACGGTTGTGGGCGTGGCGCCTCAGACGTTCGACGGTGATGTGGTGGGTGAACAGATGGCACTGTTCGTTCCTTTGAGCATGCAACCGGAGATTGTCCGCGGACGCCATTGGCGTAATTCAGGAAACGCTTCCTGGCTCTCCTTGATCGGGCGCCTGAAATCGGGCACTACTCCAGCCCAGGTGGAAGGCAACCTCAACATAGTGTTTCAGAGAGCAGTAAAAGGAGACTACGGAGCGGCACTTTCATCTGACGACAGGAAGGCGATTCGCGATGACCACATGAGCATCCACGTCTCTCCGGGCGGGGGCGGCGTGTCGGACTTGCGCACCGACTACCGGATTCCGTTACTTCTGCTGATGGGCATTGTCGGCCTGGTGCTGCTGATTGCCTGCGTGAATGTCGCCAACCTCCTGCTCGCCCGGGCGTCGATTCGCAATAGGGAGATGGCTATCCGGTTGGCCATTGGCGCGAATCGACACCGCCTGTTGCAACAACTCCTCACCGAGAGCATTGTTTTGGCGCTCTTGGGCGGTATCGCCAGTTCGCTGCTGGCAATTTGGGGCGTACGCCTGCTGGTTAGGATCTTTGATTCCAGTACGGCTCTTCCGCTCTTCCCTGATGCGCGCGTACTTACATTCACGATCACCGTATCTCTGCTTACGGGAGTCCTTTTTGGTCTGGTTCCGGCACTGAGGACGCTAAGAGTACGGGTCTCTCCCGCACTGAAAGACGCAGCCCGATCAACGCCTGATAGAGGCGCGCGATTTGGCTGGGGCAAGGCGCTGATTATTGGGCAAGTCGCTCTCTCGCTGCTGGTGCTGTTTGCCGCGGGCCTGCTCGTGCGCAGCCTGCAAAAGCTGATGACGCAGGATTTCGGCTACGAGCGTGATCATCTGGTGATCGCTCGACTTGACCCCGCCGCTGCTGGCTATGACAACGAAAAGATGAAACTGCTGGCCGAGCAACTCGTTGCTCGCCTCGCGAGCGCTCCAGGAGTGCGCGCCGTCACCTATTCAACGAATGGACTATTCGCCGGGACCGAATCTGACGATGCCATTATTGTGCCCGGCTTCAACGCCAGCAACACTGGTGATCGGGTCGCGATGGAAGATTACGTTGGTCCGGGATATTTCGAGGCAGTGGGCATTCCAATCCTCGCAGGCCGGGGAATCGAGGTGCGGGACGCCGGAACGTCAGAGCGCATTGCCGTAGTCAATGAAGCCATGGTCAAGCATTTCTTTCATGGCCAGGATCCGATCGGGCGCCAGTTCACGATCGACGATCCGGATTGGCTCGCTAAGCCGCTCACGATCGTCGGCGTATCTCATAACGCCAAGGACCACGGCAGCGGTTTGCGCGAAGAAGTTAACCCGCGGTTCTACATGGCCTTTCAGCAGGTGCCCGATCCCACCCAAATCGTGATCGAGGCTCAAGTCAGCGGCGTTCCATCTGCGGGCGTTGCGAGCATGCTAGGTCAAATCAAAGCCGCCTATCCCCATTTGCCAATCTCGTTTGTTAGGACGCTCGACAACCTGGTCACGAGCGGCGCCGCCAACCAGATTGCTCTCGCCAAGCTCTCGGCATTCTTCGCAGGGTTGGCGTTATTGCTCGCATGCGTCGGACTCTACGGAGTCATGTCGTACACAGTCGCCGGCCGCACACGTGAAATCGGTGTACGTATGGCGCTCGGCGCGCAGCAGGGCGATGTTGTGCAACTGGTGTTGCGTGAGGGGATGCTGCTGGTCGGAGTCGGCCTTGCCATCGGGGTTCCTCTCGCGCTGGCCAGCAGTCCCGTGCTGCACAGCTTCCTGTTTGGATTGAGGGGTACGGATCCCCTTTCTTTGATAGCCGTGGTCTTGCTGCTTGGAGCAGTTTCGGCACTCGCGGGATTCATTCCCGCTCGCCGAGCGGCCAAGATTGATCCCATGGTGGCGCTGCGCTACGAGTAGGAGGTGAAGATGACTGGACTGCTGCAAGACCTTAGCTACGCTTTGCGCCAGTTGCGCAAGAGCCCGGGATTCACCACGGTTGCTGTGCTCACGCTGGCCCTGGGCATTGGCGCGAACACCGGTATATTCCCGCTGGTGAATGCAGTTTTATTGAAGTCTCTGCCAGTGCCGGCTCCCGAAGAGTTGTTCCTGGTGAGGCACAGCGACCGACTGGCCGAGAACACGCGTTTTTCCTACCCTGTATTTCAGAACATGCGCGCAGCGATGCCGCAGTCGGCCAGCCTGGCGGCGATGACGTGGCCCGCTGACTTTTACGCGAGCCTGGGAGGAGACAGCCAGCCGGAGATGGTGCAAGGGCAGCTCGTCTCCGGAAATTATTTCCAGACCCTGGAAACGTATCCAGCGCTCGGACGCTTGCTCACCCCGGACGACGACCGTGTCGTGGGGGGCAGTCCAGTCGCCGTAATTAGCTATGGTTGCTGGGAACGTCGCTTTGGGCGTGATGAAGGCGTAGTTGGGCACAAGATGGTCGTGAACGGAATGCCGTTTGAAGTCGTCGGGGTTGCAGCCCCGGGTTTCTTCGGGGCACGAGCGGGGACGGCGCCGGATTTCTGGCTGCCGCTCACCATGCAGTCAGCCGTCCACTATGCCAATCATTACGACGATAGCGAAGGGGCAGAACTTGACAAGCCCTGGATGCCGCAGACGGGTATTCGATGGCTGCAATTCATCGTGCGCGCGCGGGATCGCAACGCCCTTCCCAGGATGACTACTGCGATCAATCAGGTATTTGTTCAGGACTTGGAGCGGTCCGCAGCGGGAATTCGCGATCCTCAAGAACGCCAGGCTTTCCTTCGCGCTCGGCTGGAACTCGAGCCCGGTAGCCGGGGTTTGTCTACCCTGCGGCGAAGTTTTTCTCAACCTCTGGTGGTATTGATGGCCATGGTTGCGCTTGTGTTGTTGATCGCGTGCGCCAATCTTGCCAATCTCCTGTTGGCGCGCGCGGCCGGTCGCGAACATGAGATTGCCGTGCGTCTTTCGATTGGCGCCAGCCGGGTTCGATTAGTCCGGCAGACCCGGACCGAGTGCCTGCTGCTCTCGATCTTCGGTGGGTTGCTTGGGATCGCGGTCGCTTATTGGTGCAGCGCAGTTTTTCCAAGGTGGGCGTCGAGCGGAGCCACGCCGATTCCGCTTAGTCTCGCGCCCGATGCGCGCGTGCTGATTTTCAGCACGTTGATCGCGCTGCTGACTGGAATTGTTTTCGGCTTGGCGCCGGCGCTGCAGAGTACGCGAGTTGAGCCGGTCCGTGCTCTAAAGGCCAGTGGGCGCGGATTCCTGGGTGGTCGAGGAGGTAAGGCTTGGTCGCTGAAACAAACGCTCGTGGCATCCCAGGTGGCTCTCTCTCTGGTGCTTCTGGTTGGGGCGGGCTTGTTCCTCCGTACTCTCCGCAACTTTACGGAACTTGATCCCGGCTTTGATCGCGACCACATTTTGACGGTGTGGCTCGATACGCACATGGCCGGCTACAAACAGGACCAGCTTTCGCCTTTATATTTGCGGCTTATCGAGCGCGTAGAAGCGATGCCGGGTGTACGCTCGGCATCCCTCGCCAGTTGCGGGCTCGCCATCGGATGCGGAGATGCAAGTGACATCTATCTTCCCGGTGTGCCCCACAGCAACGGCGAGACGGACTCTCAGGAGCGGCGCGTCAGCCAGCATTTTCTAGCCACCACAGGAATTCCTCTCCTCGCCGGAAGAAACTTCGCCACCACCGACACGGAAAAGAGTCCCCCCGTTGCAATTGTGAACCAGACCTTTGTTCACGAGTTCCTGCACGACGCAAACCCCATCGGCCAATATTTCGGTTACGACGCCGCCAACGACCACCGCTTTGAAATTGTCGGTGTGGTGAAGGATGCGCGGGTGAACGATATAACGGAAGCCGCCCCACCCATGATCTACCACTCGCTGGCGCAGGATGTGATTGATGTCGAGAGCCTTGACGTGCGCACCTCTGGCGATCCCGCGCAGCTCATCGCGGAGATCCGGCAAGCGGTGCGCAGCGTAGATCCAAATCTGCCGATCGGCGGTATCACCACCGTGGCGGAGGAGCTGGCCAATGATCTGGCGCAGCAACGGCTTATCGCGCGGCTGACGACAATTTTCTGTGCACTCGCGCTCGGCCTTGCGTGCCTCGGCCTTTATGGCGTGATGTCCTACACGGTGGCCCGGCGGACTAGAGAACTCGGAGTTCGATTAGCCCTCGGTGCCTCCCGAAACGCAGTGGTTTGGCTGGTGTTGCGGCAGACGCTGGTAGTGATTGGCGCAGGCATTGCGGCTGGACTGCTCCTTTCGTTTCTCGCGGGGCGAACCCTCACAAGCCTCTTATTTGGGCTTAGTCCGCACGACCCTGGGACTGTCCTCGGAGCCGCTGCGGTGTTGTTGTTGGTGTCTGTTGGCTCGGGTCTACGACCGGCGTGGCGTGCCGCTCATGTGAACCCGACCGAATCTTTGCGCGCGGAATGAACGCACAAGCAGGAGACGAATGATCCAACTGAAAAATATCGACCGCAGCTACAAGACCGGCGCCGGACAAACCTGGGTGCTGCGCCGCGTGAACCTTGACATTCGCGAAGGCGAGTTCATCACCGTGATGGGACCATCCGGGGCGGGAAAATCCTCGCTGCTCAACCTGCTCGCGCTCCTCGACGACCAGTGGAGAGGCGAATACTGGTTCCGTGAGCAGGCTGTGCACGACCTGAAGCGCAAGCAGCGCAGCGAGCTTGCCAAGCTCAACATCGGAATGGTCTTCCAGAGCTATCACCTGCTCGACGACCTTACGGTGCAAGAGAATATCGATCTTCCACTTTCTTATAAGGACATTCCTCGAGGCCGGCGGCAGAGCCTTGTGGCGGACACTCTGGATCGTTTCCGGATTGTCGCCAAGAAAGATTTGTTCCCCAGCCAGCTTTCCGGCGGGCAACAGCAGCTGGTGGGCGTAGCGCGTGCCGTGATTCACAAGCCTGCACTTCTGCTCGCCGATGAGCCCACCGGCAATCTGCATTCCGAGCAAGCCAAAGAGATTATGGAACTCTTTCGCGAACTTAATCAGCAAGGGACGACGATCGTTCAGGTCACACACTCGGAAGCAAACGCAGCCTACGGAAGCCGCGCCATTCAACTGCGCGACGGTTGGCTGGTCGCAGATACTGCGAATCCGGCGCTCGACCACTCGGCGGAGGTCAATGCGTCTTGAATCTTCCTGGGCCGCGATGGTTGAGAGGCGATTGCTTGATTTTGACGAGGCAAACATGAGCGGGTTTTGGCAGGACTTCCGGTACGCGGCGCGAGTGCTGGGCAAGAATCCCGGCACCACTGCCATCATGGTATTCACGCTTGCGCTGGCGATCGGCGCGACGACGGCGATCTTCAGTGTGGTGTATGGAGTTTTGCTGCGCCCGCTCGCGTATTCCAACGCCGACCGCATCATGGCGATCTCTGAAGTGAACTTCCATGGCACGCTGTCGCGGCTGGCGGATCCGAATTTTGACGACTTCCGCGATCAGAACCACAGCTTTCAATCGATCGCGAAGTATGCCGACGACACTGTCTCCGTTTCCGGCGCATCGCAGCCGACGCGTACTACGGTGGTTGCGGTGACGCCGGAGTTTCTCGCAGTATTCGGGGTTGAGCCCACCATCGGCCGCGATTTCACTCCGAGCGACAACAAAAAGGGAGCGGCGCCCGTCGCGCTGGTGAGCTACGGTTATTGGAGGCAATACCTCGGAGCGGCGCAGGATCTTTCGCAGTCACACCTGAAAATCAACAACGCAGTCTACTCGGTGATTGGCGTTCTCCCCTCAGGATTTCGATTTCCGGATGATGCCGAGGCCTGGATTGCTGCGGATACAAGTGGCGAGAGCCTGAGTCGCACCGCGCACAACTACTCTTGCGTTGCTCGGTTGAAAGATGGCGTAAGCGTCGAGCAGGCGCGCGAAGATATAAGCGCAATTGCGCGACGGATCCACCAGGCTTCGAGTGAACAAAACGATTATTTGCTCCGGGATGGAAGAGTCGTTTCATTGCAGGAGTCGATCACAGGGGATGTGCGATTGCCGCTGCTGATTTTGCTGGGCGCGGTGGGATTACTACTTCTGGTGGCGTGTGGGAATGTCGCGAATCTGCTTCTGGCGCAGGCGTCGGCGCGCGAGCGCGAGCTTTCCATTCGCGTTGCGCTCGGCGCAGCGCGCAGCCGCCTGACGCGCCAATTTTTGACCGAGGCATTCTTGCTCTCGCTGATCGGCGGGTTTCTGGGAGTGCTGGCCGCGCTGTGGGGCGTTTCTGGATTATTGGTACTCGCTCCCTCGAGTTTGCCGCGGATCGAGAGCGTCTCCGTAAACACACCCGTGCTGCTGTTCGCCTTCGTACTCTGCACTGCCGTGGCCGTTGGGCTCGGCGTGTTTACAGCTGAGCGAGCGACGCGTGGCGATTTGAGCAGAGGCCTTATCGAGGGTGGGCGCGGGCAAGCCGGATCGCAAGGCAGCCAGCGCGTTGGGCGAGCGCTTGTCTCCGCGCAGATCGCCGTCACGTTGGTGTTAGTAATCGGCGCGGGTTTGCTGGGACGCAGCTTAATGAAAATCCTAGAGGTGGATCCAGGATTCCGCGTGGACAAGATCATAGCGATGGACGTCTCGCTGCCTTGGACAGTAGATCCCAACCTGCCGATGTCGGAAGATCCCAAAGCAAAGCCGTCCCAGGGAGTTTTCTTTTCCAACTTGATCGACCGGCTCAAACAAATCCCCGGCGTGCGCAGTGTGGGAGCTGCAAGCGCGCTGCCCATGACCGGTGGATTGCCCGACGGAATGTTTTTGTTGATAACGCAGAATGAAGCTCCCAAAACGATGGCCGACCTCGTTGCGTTGTGGAATCAAAAAAAGGAACTGATCGGCAATGCAGATTTTTGTGTCGCGACCGCCGGATATTTCCAAGTGCTGGGAATTCCACTGATCCGGGGACGAATGTTCGACGAGCGTGATGGAGCGAACTCGCCGCACGTGGCCGTGATCAGCGAGTCGCTCGCGCACGACCGCTGGCCGCACCAGGACCCGATCGGACACACTATTGAATTCGGAAACATGGATGGCGATATGCGTCTGCTGACGATTGTAGGAATCGCCGGTGACACGCATGAATACGGCCTCGACGAACCGCCGCGCCCGACCGTCTATGTGAATCTATTGCAGCGGCCGCGTGCGGATATGACCATAACGATGCTGAGCGATACCGACACGCGCGCCGTAACTTCGGCCGCGCGGGGAATTTTGAACGATCTCGATCCGGAAATTCCCCCAGAGTTTCGGACATTTCAGCAAGTCTATTCCGCATCGCTGGTTGCGCGGCAATTCAATGTGATGCTGATCGGATTCTTCGGAATCACTGCGCTGCTGCTGGCGACCGCTGGAGTGTTTGGGGTGATGGCGTACTCCGTGAGCCGTCGAACGCGCGAATTCGGCGTACGCATCGCGCTGGGCGCCACATCGCGGAATGTGCTGGGCATGGTTCTGGAACAAGGGATGTACACCATCTTGATCGGCGTGGCGATTGGAATCGTGGGATCGTTTGCCCTCACGCAGACGGTGTCGTCGCTGCTGTTCGGCGTGACGGCAACCGATCCCGCTACATTCGCGGGAGTGACGTTGTTGTTGGTCGCTGTGGCGCTGCTGGCTTGTTACATTCCGGCGAAGCGCGCGACGAAAGTGGACCCGATGGTGGCGTTGCGGTACGAATAGCAGGCAATTGCACTCATCGCGCATTCATATTCGGAGGTGGAACCTAGAGGACGGCATGGATACTCTTTGGCACGACATTCGTTACGCAATTCGCACGCTCGCGAAGAACTCCGGGGCAGTAAAGCTGGGAGTTTCGATCTTCATCTTTTGCATCCATGGGCTCCTGACCGCAAACACCCAGGCGCAAACCAGCGCTCCCGCCGCCGGCGGAACGCAACAGGCATCCGGCCCACAAGCGGTGATTGCATCCCAGTTTGAGATGCCGAAGTCGCGCAATCCGCTCCGCACCTATTCGGCCGATGAAGTTCCCGAGCCGGTGCTGGCAAATTCATCTCGCCTTGACCGTCTGATTCACGACGGTAAACTCTACCTGTCGCTGAAAGATGCCATCGATCTCGCGCTTGAAAATAACCTGGACTTGGCCATCGCCCGTTATAACCTGCCGATCGCAAATACTGACATTTTGCGTACGCAAGCGGGAGGATTCTTTCGGGGAGTCAACACCGGAGTGGTGCAGGGAACTCCCGGCGGAGGCGTGGGAGGTTTCGGCACAGGTGCTCCCGGCGCGGGTGCAGGCGGTACAACGAGTGGGGCCGGGGGCGCGGGCGCCGGCGCGTCCGGTCTGGTGCAATCCACGCTGGGCGCTGGAACCGTGGTCGCGTCCTATGATCCTGCGATCACCGGAACGGTCGGCGTGGAGCATCAAACTACGCCTCTCGCCAACCTGACGGTTTACGGCGTGCCTTCGCTCCAGCTAAATACATCACAAGCCAGTTTCAACTATGCCCAGGCTTTCGCGACGGGTACCAGCTTTTCGTTTCAGTTCAATAACAACCGCCAGGCAGCGAACAGTCCGGATATCTTTCTTTCCCCGGCCTTCGGCTCGATGTTCCGTTTGTCCGTTCAGCAGGAGTTGCTTGCCGGGTTCGGTTTCGGGCCCAATCTACGTTATCTCCGCATTGCCAAGAACAATAAGAAGATCTCCGACATAGCTTTCAAAGATCAAATCATCGCCACCGTCACCCAGATCGAAAATATTTACTGGGACCTGGTCAGCGCCTACGAGCAGACAACAGTCAACGAACAATCTTCCGCTTTTGCTCAACAGACATTCGACAATGCAAAAAAACAGTTCCAGCTGGAAAGCATCCCCGAGATGGATGTGATGCGCGCTGAAGCCGAAGTCTCCCGGCGTGACCAGGATTTAACCGTTGCCCGCACCAGTCTCGAGTTCCAGGAAACACTCATGAAGAATGCGGTCACCAAGAGCCTGGACGATCCAGTGCTTGAGGCCATGCCGGTGATTCCCACGGATCGAATGCAGGAGGAACCGGCCGAGACCGTTCCGTCGATTCAGGACTTGACCTCATCTGCTTTGCAGGACCGGACCGAGCTGGCCGAGTCTGACATAGACTTGGCGAACCGCCGGATCAGCCGGCAGGCAGCGCGCAATGCGCTGTTGCCGTCACTCGCGTTGGTCGGTTTCTGGGGCAGTTCCGGGCTGGCTGGCTCGCCGAATCCGGCTTGCCTGCAAGCAGAATCCACGGGCGTGTTACCGCCAAATTCCTGTAGTTCCACTGCCCCCGCCAACTTTGGCGGAGCCTTGCAAAATGCTTTTAACGATTCTTCTCCTGACTACTATGTCGGGTTGAATTTGAACATCCCGCTCCGAAATCGAGTGGCCAAGGCCGATCAATACCGATCCGAACTTGAATATCGCCAAGCCGAACTGCGCCTGGAACAACTGAAGAAGCAAGTTCGCATCGAAGTTCGCAACGCGCAATATGCGCTGGAACAAACCGCTGCGCGGGTCCAGGCTGCTCGCAAGGCGCGGGACCTTGCCAAGCGCACTTTCGAGATCACGCAGAAAGAGCAGGATCTCGGTGCCGGATCGAGTTATCAGACCCTTTCCGCCCAGCGGGATCTCGCGTTGGCGGAGCTGGATCTGGTCAGCGCCATGACCGTATTCGAGAAGGCAAAAGTTGAGCTCGATCGCGCCACTGGCACAACTTTGGAACATAATGGCATCCGTGTGCAGGAGGCCCTCAGCGGTACAATCAACGCTGCGAGCCCCTAATCCGTTCCATGCAGACTTCGACCAAACCGGGCGACCTCCTGGCCTCGTCCACCAATGGCGTTCACGACCGGCCCCGCATCCTGGCCGCCGACGACCAGCAGCACGTTCTTGAAGCCATCGAACTTCTGTTGCGTCCGCAGGGATACGAGGTGGAAACGGCAAAGTCACCGGCCCTGGTTCGTGAAGCGCTGGCTACCGGCTCCTACGATGCTCTCCTCATCGACCTGAATTACACTCGCGATACCACTTCCGGGTGCGAGGGCCTGGACTTACTTTCTGAGATCGTTTCCCTCGACAGCAGCACGCCGGTGATCGTAATGACCGCGTGGGCCAACATTGAGCTGGCAGTGGAAGCCATTCACCGCGGAGCGCGGGATTTTGTTCAAAAGCCATGGGAGAACCAGCGGCTGCTGACAATTTTGCGGACGCAGGTCGACCTGCGCCGCGCCGTGCAACGCGCCGAGCGTCTAGCCGCGCAGAACCGTTTGCTGCAGGCTGAAGGCCGGCCTGAGTTCATCGCGTCGGCGGCGTCGATGCAACCCGCGCTCGAAGCCATCACCCGCGTGGGACCGTCCGACGCCAATATTCTGATCACAGGAGAGCATGGCACGGGCAAGGAAGTAGTAGCGCGGACGCTGCACGCGCTTTCTCCCCGTGCCTCGCGTCCCATGATTGCGGTAAACACTGGCGCCATCCCTGACGGCGTATTTGAAACCGAACTCTTTGGTCATGTGAAGGGTGCGTTTACCGACGCCCGTACCGACCGCATCGGCCGCTTCGAACTCGCCGATGGCGGCACAATTTTCCTGGACGAAATTGGCAATGTGCCCTACCGCCAGCAAGCCAAGTTGCTGCGTGTACTCGAGACCGGCGAGATCGAGCGGGTCGGCTCCTCGCGCACCCGCCGGGTCGATGTGCGCGTGATCTCCGCCACCAATGCGGATCTCCGCGTGGCGTGCACTTCCGGGCAATTTCGAGAAGACTTGCTGTTTCGCCTGAATACGGTCGAGATCCATGTGCCAGCGCTGCGCGAGCGGCGCGAGGATATTCCCGCTCTTGCCTTACACTTTCTCGCGCGTTATGCATCGCGCTACCGGCGCGCAGTTCAGGGCTTCGAGGCGGCCGCGTTGCAACTCCTCATGCAATATTCGTGGCCGGGCAATGTGCGCGAGCTGGAGCACACGCTGGAGCGCGCCGTCCTTATGTGCCGTGGAAATGAGATCCAGCGGGCCGATCTGGGCCTGGACCTGTCGCGCCAGCAGAGTCAGAACCTGGAGGAACTCAGCCTCGAAACGGTAGAAGCCATTCTGATACGCAAGGCGTTGCAACGCTATCAAGGTAATGTGAGCCAGGCCGCGGAAACCCTGGGACTGAGCCGCGGTGCGCTCTACCGACGAATGGAGAAGTATGGGCTCTAGCCCGCGCGGGAGCTCCAGTCCCGGCGTGCGCAAGCCTCCACGAAAGCGAGTTCGCCTCCTCTACGAGCGCCGCATCAACCTCTTTTCTTTTCTCGTCGCTCTTCCGGCGATGATCTTTGGCGGCATTCTGATTTGGCTTCAGCCCTGGTCGGCGGAATCGAAATGGGGGTTGTTGGGTGCAGAGTTGTTCGTTTGGTGGCTGCTGGCGATGGCATTGCAGGAGCAGACCACGCGGCCGCTGCAGACCCTTGCCAATGTGATCGCCGCTTTGCGCGAAGAAGACTATTCTTTTCGGGCGCGCGGCGCGGCTGCCGACGATGCACTCGGCGAACTTTCCCTCGAAGTGAATGCATTGGCCGACCTGCTGGCAGATCAGCGGATTCGAGCCATTGAAGCTACAGCGCTGTTGCGCCGCGTGGTCGAGGAGATCGACGCGCCGTTGTTCACTTTTGACCCGGACCAGATTCTGCGCCTGGTGAACTCCACAGGAGAACGGCTGCTGCAACAACCTTCCGTAAGACTCCTCGGGCGTACCGCGGAAGAGATCGGATTAGCTGCATGTCTGGCAGCGGAGAGCGAGACGCTCGTGCCGTTGCCCTTCCAGAGCCCGAATGCGCGTTGGCTGGTCCGGCGCAGCTCTTTTCGACAGAGGGGAGTGCCACACTCGCTGATTGTTCTTTCCGATGTGAGCCGCGCATTGCGCGAGGAAGAACGCAGTGCCTGGCAGCGCCTGATTCGCGTTCTTGGCCATGAACTCAACAATTCGCTAACGCCCATCAAGTCAATTGCGGGAAGCCTGAGCTCTCGAATCGCCAACGCCGTCGCTGATGCCAGCCAGCGCCAGGATTTTGAACGCGGACTCGCGATTATCGAAACGCGCGCCGACAACCTCAATCGCTTCCTGCAGGCATATCGCCAGCTTGCCCAGATGCCCCCGCCGGCATTTCGCAGGACCTTACTCACTCCGATCATGGAGCGTGTATCGGGACTAGAGACAAGATTGCGTGTGCACGTGGTTCAAGGCCCGGAGATTGAGTTAGAGGTTGATCCCGACCAACTCGAACAAATGCTGATCAATCTTGTGCGCAATGCAGTTGAGGCTGCCCTTGAGCCAGGGCACACGACAGGCCAGTCGGATGATGACGGAGCAGCTTTGCGGGCAGAGGATCCGCAGGTGGTCATTCGTTGGGAGGTATCGGAGAAGGACCTGACCGTCACAGTTGAAGACAACGGACCTGGTTTGCTCAACCCCAGCAACGCGTTTGTCCCCTTCTACACAACCAAACCAGCGGGCAGCGGGATCGGCCTAGTGTTATCGCGCCAAATCGCGGAAGCTCACGGAGGATCGATTCGCCTTATGAACCGCACTGAAAGGGGTTGTCGAGCAACAGTGACAATACCGCGCGTCGTCGATGCCGACGGCGATTTTAAGTGAGTTTCTCCAGTCGTGCAATGCGGGTAAACTCCCAAGCTCCCAATACTGAAATGCTGTCTCGACGCTCGTTCATTCCGCAAACGCTGCGCCCCATTTGCGTGCTTTCGGCTAGGTGTCACAAACGACTTCTCGAAACAGTAACCACCCACCTAAAGACCTGTTAAGGGAACTCATTGGGAACTGGGGAATAAAGTGGCGACTACGGCCAGTTTCTAGCACAAGCTTACAGGTGCCTAGGCGTTCGCTCGTAAGCTGTTTCGAATCAATTTCCCATTGCACTCACAACCACAATGGCCACGTCGAGAAGCAGCGTACAACAGTGCAACCGGGCACCCTATTTTCTAAATGCTGCTTGGGTGAAGAGGGCTGAGACCGGTGAATCGGACGAAATCTCTCACATTCAGCGTGAGGATATGGCCCACCGCATGGACCTGCGTGGCTGCGGCCAACCTCGCGTCGTGCACCTGAACACCCAAGACCCCGTGCTGCAGAACAAGCCGTCTCCATTCTCGATAAACTGCTTCATTGTCTGGTAGAAAAGTCATGCCGGCCTCGATTGCAGACACCTCGCGTTCGGCTTCAGCAATCGTCAAGCCGAGGCCGTTGCGGACCACAGGGCGGGTCATTGCATTCCAGAGTTCCGCAATATTCTGATGTGTGTAATGGAGAATTGTCCCCCGCGAAGCCAGCCGCGCAAGGGCTGTGTCCACGAGCTGATGCTGAGGATCTGACCGCCGTGTCATGCGTAGCAGAATGTTCGTATCAACGAGACACGACGGAATCGTCATCTAGTCGTGATCCTGGTACAGCCACTCACGCGATACGGTCTCGGGCAACGGCGGAATCTTGTCTGAGAACTGGGCCAGCGAGTCGAGCCAGGCGCGAATCTCTTCTTGCGTGCGCGGCTGCCGAGCCTGCACAGGACGCGCTAACTGTTGCGTCAAAATCTCTTGGACGTACGCCTCCAGAGACAGGCCACGTGCCTTGGCCTGCGCCGCCAGTTCATCCGGGATGTTGACCGTGACTACCATGTCAAAACTTTAGCACGAATTGAATCAAAAGGCTGAAATCCGTGGGCCGTACGGTGTGCCATAAGTGTGCCGTACCGTTCGATCCCATGTGCGCTAACTCGCGTCTTTTCAATACCAGTACAAAGCGCTTCCGTGCGGGCTTGGCTATTGGCAAGTCATTGATTCTTCAGTGCGAAAGTGAGCGCTCGACGGTTTCGGATTCACCTACTCTTTTCAGCGGGTTACAAATCGGCCGATTTGATCCCTTCTGCTCGGAAATGATTCGTTTTGATCGTGCAACCATTACAAATTCATGACAGTCGAGGTGACCGCTTCATTTCCTGCCCCGACAGAGCTAGGCTGATCCGATCGGATTACCACATCGAAAACTTTTTCGGCATGGTCCGCTTCGGTTGCATGTAAATCCTGGGTCAGAGATTTATGAGGCGAGTTGTAGAATAGAGCTTCTATGCCACGCATTGATTCTTTGACCGAGGAAAGTTGGAGGCTGTTGGTTTCCGATTCCAATCAAGCCGCAATGGGTAAGAGTCACAAATATCCTCGTTACGAAGGACAGTTTCTAGAGTATTGTTGCACCTTTCAGCAACCGGAGTGCGCGCCGTCCTGTTTCTGTCGCAGGGTGGGATGCTGCGGAGTCTGGACTCTGCGACCGGATCTTAAATTTCAAGATTTCCTTTCTCACTATTGCAACTTGTGGCTTAGGGGCGCTCAGGCGTTCATCGATTATGTGGAGAATGATTCGCGGTCCAGGATGCCCAAGGAGTGGACAAACGCCGTATTGCTGCTGCGTGAAATCAGGCGGCGGTGGTCTAACTGGGACGAACAGGGCAACAGTTTGCCATTGAGGGTGAGCGAGATTAAGCGTTGTTACTTTTCACTCTAATGAAACCCAGTGTATGCGAGATTCACGAGTTGGCCGGCGATAGCACTGGAGTTTTCACGTCCAAACTGGTTAGCCAGCTTTTTTACGATATAGCCGTCCCATTTGATACCAAGTCTGCGAAAGAACAGAAGGCGTCCGGGTACGAACCGAAAAGCTACGGCGACGGCAGAATGTGTGGGCAGGCTAAGTCTTGGGTTCTCGCGAACAACAAAAGTATTGATGATTTTAGGAAGCTGGACGGAGCGCCCGATTCTTGCTGGTCCACTCCGGGACGCGGAACCACTTGCAGCCTGGTGCTGGACAAGCTCTTTTACAAATGATTGGATCAACTGATCAACTGATCAACCGAACGAACTTGATCGTGGACGAAAGGAGTAATTCAAGAATGTCTTCCAGCGTTGGTCGTTTGCAGCGGGTAGGCTCGTACATCCTTGTCACACCGCCCACCAAGAAAGTGAGAGCGCATCGTGGACGCTGTGATCGGGAGCTTGGAAGCCACGCTGGTCAATAATCTGGGGCTGACGCAGTTTCTTGATCAGGCGATCAAGAGCTTCGCCTGCCTGAGCCAAGCTTTTCGCATCGCGAGCGTCGCACCTCGTGGGTGGCGACGAGTCCACAGCATGGCGGGTTGTTTGGCTGTACGTTCGCGCCACCAACAGGTCTGAGCCTTATGCCACGGCGCTTTTTCCGGATCGCCAACTACCGCGATCACCCAGCAGTCGGCCCAGTCGCCAGTAACAAAGACGACCAACTTGGGTCGATATGTCTCAATCTCCAGACGCAAGGTTTCTATGGCAAGGCCCTCCTGCGGCTTGAAAATCTGTGAGCATAGTTGATCTTTCTTTCTGTCGCCCAGCTTGCACACATTTGTCCACACAAGATTCCGAAGACCATTGCTCAGATCGCTTCCATCCATCTGCTGTTTGCTAAGCTCGCGGGCAAAGGTCCAGAAGGCACTACGATTCGTTGGAGATTCATTGTTAAGATAGTCGAGGGTATAGCTGCGTCTCTCTGCTACCGACAGCTGCTTCCGGTGCTGCGCCAAGTACCAGTCCCCCTTCGTCACCTGCCCAACGAGGAGAACTGAGGAGCGAGTTGATGGATCGTATCCTACCGAGGGCACACTCAGAAAAGGTCCCGCCAGTCGGTCCCTCAGTTTCGTGTCAGCGTCCAACTCTTTAAACAGCTTCAGCCACCTTGCCTGCACCCGCCTTAGCTCCGAGTCATTGATCAAGCCAACTCTTCTCATGGTCTCCTCACAGGCTCAAATGGTAGCCAAAAGCATTAAACCTCTGACTTCTTTCCAGTGAGCGACAAACAGAAGTTGTTCTCAAATTCCGATAAAACCTCCGCCACCTTTTCCTGCCGCCAATACCTCTCCGTTTGCGTTTTTGATGTGGGACTGTCGTGCTTCGCCCAAGCGTCGGCAATGCTCCTCGGAATCAGGAGTATGTGTCGTCCGGGCTGATCTTCTCCGGGCAGGAGAACAATAGCTAGCCAATCAAACCGGAATTTCCTTTTTTGACTTCGAAAACGACACCAATTGTACGGTCCGTCTCGCGTCGCTCATTGGACGACGGGTTCCGAAGGGATTAGAAAACTACGGCTTTCAACTAAAGGAGAGCGGCTCATAATCAGCACCGGCGCATTTTGAGTTCCACAGTGGCTTCTGAACCGTTAGGAAAATTCTATACTTTACATGATTCTTCAACCGCTTACCAGCAAGCCGACAGTCTTTTGCAGTCTTCAAGGTCGAGGACAACCCCAGGTGAGCCTCCACAAACTCGACCAACTGTCGTGGCAGTTGCTCGTCAAGCTCTTTGGGAGTGCCAGTGACGGCCAAAGGGGTGGTAAGCGCGGCGTCATCATCCCGCTGATCGGATTTCAGCGGCTTCGGGATGACGTTGACACGAATCTCTTCGTCGCTCACACGCGATAGAGTGAGAATCAACATTCGTTGTGCGAGTAGCGGCATCAGTTCTTCAAACATGAGTCTTGCTCCTTTGCTTCTGTCCGGTATCAAGATC
>JBAVQD010000136.1:0-33509 GCA_049693675.1 Candidatus Sulfotelmatobacter sp.
AAATAAAATTGGCGCGCCCATGAGCCTGGCTTATGGCGAGCAGGGGAAATATTCGCGTGCGGTGGAATCGCCCTCGGCGGTGTTGAAGGCGCCAGCGCAGATCAAGGTGCGGTTTGTGGATGTGACGCGGGAGGCGGGGATCGTCGCGAAGCCTGATGCTGGCTATTCGAGCATGCCAGGAGGGCCGCCGGGGCCGGGCGCCTGTTTTCTCGATTATGACGGAGATGGACGGCCCGACATCTTCGTTCCGAATAACGGCCCGGAGGGAGGGGTTGGACTTTACCACAATCTCGGGAACGGGAAGTTTGAAGATGCGACCAGGAGAGCCGGGCTTGATCCAACCCAGCGAAGAGGGATCGGCTGCGCTGCGGGCGATTACGATAACGATGGTGCGACCGACCTGGCTGTCAGCTTCGACGATCGAGTCATTTTGCTACACAACGAAAAGAATGGAAGTTTCAAGGACGTTAGTCAGACCGCGAAAATAGCGAGTGACGGTCCCAACGCCGGTCTTACTTTCATTGATTACGATCACGATGGGGATTTGGACTTGTATATGGGTCGCCTCCCGGAGGATCTGATCACACAGCGGCCCTACGGTGATGGCGGGGTGATTGAGACTAGACTTCCTCCACGTCATCCCGCCTCAAATTCAATGTGGCGCAATAACGGCGATGGCAGCTTTACAGACGTTACCGATTCTGTGGGCTTGGCCGGTCCGCAGCCGACTTTCGCTGCAGTTGGAAGCGACTACAACAATGATCGCGCCATTGATCTGATCACCTCCGGAGAGAAGGGAAGCGTCATTTTCGAAAATCCCAGGGAAGGGGCATTTCGAATCCGAGACCCGTGGACAAATGGGATACATGGCCCGACCGTCGGAATCGCTGTGCTTGATTTTGACCATGATGGCTGGATGGATCTCGCCTTTACGCACACGAATGCCCCCGGTCTCACACTCTGGCGCAACAAGCATGGTAAGACATTCGAGCAAGTGAAGCTTCCTGAGACAAACTGGGTCCGCGCCTACGGCGTCGCCGCCTTCGACTATGACAACGACGGCTGGGTCGATCTGGTTGCGGTGGGCGAAACGAAAGATGGAAAGGGAGAGATCAAACTATTCCGCAACCTCGGCGCGGATGGTTTCAAAGACGTCACTGCCGAGGTTGGCCTCGATAAGATTCAGCTCAAAGAGCCGCGCGCGGTCATCACCGGGGATTTCGACAACGACGGCGCGACCGATCTGCTGATCTCGCAGAATCACGGCCCGGCCGTTCTGCTGCGCAACGAAGGCGGCAATCAAAATCACTGGCTGCGCTTGTCTCTCAAAGGATTGGCCGATAACAAGAGCGCGATTGGCACCAAAGTCGAAGTGTTTGCAGGCGGCAACCGACAGAAGTTTGAGATCGCCGGCTCGAATGGATACCTCGGTCAAAACTCGCCTTATCTCACCGTCGGTCTCGGCGATTCTAAAGAAGCTGACATTGTCCGCATGTTGTGGCCGACTGGCGTCTTGCAAGACGAAATAAACGTCGCCGGCGACAAGCAGCAGAATTTTATAGAGATGGATCGGCGCGGCAGTTCCTGTCCAACGCTTTTTGTCTGGAATGGCGAACGCTACGAATTTGTCGCCGACATGCTGGGCGCAGGCGTCGTTGGACATTGGGTCGGTCCCAACCAGCGCGATGCGCCGCGGCCAGTCGAATACATCAAGATTGATCGCGATGCCATCCGCGAGAAAAATGGGAAGCTCAGTTTTCGCTTTATGGAGCCGCTGGAGGAAGCGGTTTATCTTGATCAGGCGCGCTTGATGGCTGTCGATCATCCGGCCGATCTCGATGTGTATCCGAACGAATATTTTGCGTCGAATCCACCGTACCCAGAATTCAAAGTGGTGGTGAGCAAGAGCGAAGATGCGCGTCCGCCCTCTGGTGCATGGGATGAGCATGGTCACAATGTGCTGCCCGATCTGCTCGCGCATCATTACTTTGGCGATTTTGCTTTGACGCAGTTTCAGGGATTCGCCAAACCGCATAGCCTTGTGCTTGACCTCGGTAAACCTTATCGCGGAGGCCCATTGTGGCTGCTGCTGCACGGCGAAGTGGAATATTTTTCCGCGAACAGCATGTATGCCGCGTCGCAGGCCGGCGTGCATGCAATTTCTCCTTATGTCGAAGCGCTCGGCGCCGACGGCAAGTGGCTGCGCGTAGTCGATGACATGGGCTTTCCCGCTGGCGGTCCCCGCACCATGACTGCCGATCTCAGCGGCAAGCTGCCGTCGGGTACGCGGAAAATTCGCATCACTACTAACCTGCAGATTTATTGGGACAACATTCAGGTGGGTCGAACGCCGCAGGAATCCAAGAATAAAGCTGAAAATTTGCGCTTGACGGCAGTTCCGTTAACCCGTGCCAACCTCGACTATCACGGCTTCCCGCTGAAGATCGAAGGCACGCCGCCGGGGAATGTGCAATACATTTATGAAAAGACGAGCGCTACCGGGCCGTACACGCGCCCGGCGGGAACTTATACCCGATATGGCGATGTGTTGCCGCTGCTGACCTCGCTGGATGACAAGCTAGTTGTGTTCGGATCAGGCGACGAGGTTCACCTCGATTTCGATCCGTCACGATTGCTTAGGCTGCCTCAAGGGTGGGTGCGTGATTATTTTTTCGCTGCCAACGGCTATGAGAAGGACATGGATTTTTATGCCGCCGAAGGAAACTTTGTGGCGCCGCTGCCATTTTTGAAAATGGGCGAGTATCCCTATGCTGTTGACAAGTCATTTCCTCTCGACGACGCGCACCTGAACTATCTTCTGGAATACAACACGCGGCAAATGTCTGGGAATGAGCAGCGCGGGTACTGGTTCGACTACGGCGCATCGAAGTAAGGTGGTCTTAGCTTCGCCCGCATTCTTTAAAGATTGTCGGGCCATTTTCTGGCGCCGTGCAGCAAGGCGAGGATTTCGATCTTGCCGCTGTGGATACGATATGCGATGAGGAATGGAGTGGGGACGATGACGAGTTCCCGAGTGCCGGGAACGCGGCCGCCCCGTCCAGCCTCTGGGTAGCTTTCCAGCAGCTCGACGGCGGAAAAGATACGGGCCAGCATATTCTTGGCCTCGCTACTCGAGCTTTCGCGCGCCCAATAATCATAGGCGGCACGCAGGTGCCGCGAGGCTCTGCGAGTCCAAACAATCTTCATTTCCTGCGCCGCCAACGGGAAGCCATGTCTTTCATCTTGCGATGGTCAACGACTTTGCCGGCGTCGGCTTCGGCTATGCCAGCCCGAATCTGTTCGAAATGCCACTGTTGCACATCCAAGTACGCCCGTACAGCTTCGGCGAGAAGATAAGTGCGGTCGCGATCGAGGAATGTTGCCAACTCGTCCAGCGCGGATACTTTATCGGCCTCTAGGCGGAAGCTGATGGTCTGTTTGTTCATAATCTTAAATAATACCATATAATATGCCATCATATACGTCTATCGAAGGCGAGAGAGGCATTCGCCTCAGCCTGTTACTCGAATGCGTTGACTCCACGGCGCGCTTCCTCACAATCTCAATCCAAAGAATTTTCCCAAGACCCGCGGGAGATGGAGCGCGGTAGTCGATGTGCGGAATCGTTTTAATATTGACAATTTAAGCTCTCCATAATCCAATAGGCGGACCCATGGAAACGACCTCCGCTCCCGCTGTCTCATCCGCCCCACGCCTGCGCCGCACGCTCACTCTTTGGGATTTAATTCTCTATGGCGTGATTGTCATCCAGCCGGTCGCGCCGATGTCCGTCTTTGGTGTGCTCAGCAATCGCGGCCGTGGCCACGTGGTGACAACGATTCTCATTGCCATGGTTGCCATGCTTTTCACCGCGATCAGCTATGGACGCATGGCGCGAGCTTATCCCAGCGCGGGCTCCGCGTTCACTTACGTTGGGCAGGAGATAAACCCCGCTCTGGGCTACGTGACGGGCTGGAGCATGGTGATGGATTATCTCTTGAATCCGATGATCTGCATTATCTGGATCAGCCAGCAAGCACACGTTTTCGCGCCCGGTGTCTCTTATGCTGCATGGGCGGTTTTTTTTGCGCTGGTATTTACGGCATTGAATGTTCAAGGTGTGAAAACTTCCGCAAGAGTAAACACGGCCCTGGCCGCGGGCATGGGAGTAGTGATCGCGATTTTTTTCGTAGCCGCAGCGCGCTATATTTTTGGCCATCCCCACGACGGGGCCGCATTTTTTACGCGGCCTTTTTACGACCCGGCGAGCTGGAATACCAAAGCGGTGTTAGGTGGGACTTCGGTTGCGGTGCTTACTTATATTGGTTTCGACGGTATCTCCACGCTTTCGGAAGAAGCCGAGAATCCGCGGCGAAACATTTTGCTGGCCACGGTGCTGGTTTGTGTGGTGATCGGAATTTTATCCGCGTTTCAAGTGTATGCGGCGCAGCTGATATGGCCGGCTTCCGAGCCGTATCCCAACATGGACACGGCTTTTACTTTTGTGGCCGGACGCGCGTGGGCTCCTCTGTTTGCGATTGTTGGATTCACACTGGTAGTGGCCAACTTCGGTTCCGGCATGGGAGCTCAGTTAGGCGCGGCGCGGTTGCTTTACGGCATGGGCCGGAGCAACGCTTTGCCGAAATCGTTTTTTGGCGCGGTGGATCCCAAACGGCATGTGCCACGCAATAATGTTCTTTTTGTAGGTGTCCTCGCGCTGGCCGGAGCTTTCTTACTTCCCGCCCTGGCCGGAGCCACTACAGGCTATGATCTTGGAGCCAATCTGCTCAATTTCGGCGCTCTGATCGCTTTCATGGGAGTCAATGCGGCGGCTTTTGTTCGTTACTATTTGCATGAAGAAGAAAAGAAACTTGGCAATCTTCTTCCTCCGGTGCTGGGCTTCGTGATCTGCTTCTTTCTCTGGATCAGTCTGAGCCCCAAAGCTCTAGTCTTCGGAGCGATCTGGATGGCTGTTGGGATCGCTGTCGGTGCGTGGAAAACGAAAGGGTTCCGCGGTAATCTGGTTGACTTCGAGTTGCCTCCAGACGAAGCTTAGTCAGCTCTTGCTTGTGCGAGAGGGAGGACTCTATGCTTGGCTCAGCGAACATCGTTGCTTTCGTCCCGACGAAAGATCCCGTAAAGGCAAAGGCGTTTTATGAAGGCGTGCTGGGCCTGCGTTTTGTGAAAGACGATGGTTTCGCCCTAGTGATGAGTGCGAATGGAATCATGGTCCGCATCGCCAAGGCTGAATTCACGCCAGCTCCATTCACCATTCTCGGATGGCAGGTGACGGACATCGAGAAGATGGCGGCGGAAATGCAAGCGAAAGGCGTCCGGTTCGAAAGATTCGGTTTTTTCGAGCAGGATCAACTCGGAATCTGGACCGCGCCCGGCGGCGATAAAGTAGCGTGGTTCAAGGATCCCGATGGCAACATGCTATCCATTTCACAGCATGTTGCCTAAGCCCGGTTGGAAATACCCAATCTCTTAGCGGGCTTTTGCTCTCACTTAACGGTGATGTTGACGTAGGAAGTGTGAATCGGTTTGTAGCCGTTATTCGGATTGATGTCCATAATCGCGAGCTCGTAGCTTCCCGCTTTCGGCAAAGTGATGTTCTGATTGATGAAGGCGCTGTTCACTCCCACGCCAGTCGGAGATTCGCCAAGCTTGACTCCATGGGTGTTGTCCCAGACTTCAATGTGATCGACCAGCGGTGTCTTCGCGCCGTTCTGTTCATAAGCATAGGCATGGATCGGCACTGTGGTCGTCGACCACGTCGAATTATTCGCGGGCGAGTTGACGTGTACGCCCGGGTTGGCGGACACGGTGAAGCTGACTTTGGCCTCGTGAAGGCGAACTTCTGAACTGGTTACATCCTGTACGGTGAGGGTGTAGCTGCCCGGCTCCAATGAATACCACTGGCTGACGCTGGTCCCCCTGGGCGAGTCCCCCAGTTTGGTGTCGCCGTTCCAGACTTCAATGTGGTCGATTCCTGAACTTGACCGCTCCGTGTTCGCTTCCACGGCAAAAGCACTCAGAGGGAAAAGAGTGGCCTGCGTGGAATTGTTCGCCGGAGTATTCACGAAAACGCCATAAGTGGAGGACCGGGTGTAATTCGTGACTTGCTTGTGAAGAGTCGTATAAGATGGCGCGACGCCAATGTCCTGGATCGTCATTTGATGCGCGCCATTGCCGCTCACGGGGAAAGCCCGATCGATCGTCTTGCTGAAAATATTTCCGAGTTTTGTCGCTTTGCCGTTGAAGGTGTCCCACACTTCCATATGATCCAGTTGCGCGCTTAACTCCGAGGCTGCGGCGTTTACCAGCACGGATGCGCCCTGCGTCGATCCATTTGCCGGCGAATTAATCACTACACTTCCGGCGGTCGAAGCGAAGAAATCCGACATGTCGGCTGCGCTGGCCGACCATCCCGGGTGGGTATCGATTCCCAGGGAATCCAGCATCGTTCTCAAAGTGTTCTCGTGCTTATAGGCAATGTTGGAGACATGGCCGGGCTTAATATTTGGTCCGATGAGGCCTGTGTACACTTGACCGGCATCATCGCCATTTCCATTATCAAAGGTCACAATCAGCAGTCCGCTTCCCCCTGTCTGAAAGTCAGACATGTTCAGCATGGGAGTGAGATTGCTGTTCAAGAAGTTGTCGCCATTTGTCAGATTTGAGCACTCGTCGTGCAGATCCCAGCATCCGTCGGGCACAATAATCGCAAAGCGAGGCAGCGTTCCATTGGCCACATCAATACCGAACTGCTCGAAGTCCACAATGTTCCCTTGCGAACCCAAGGTATTGCTCAGAATTTGTTCATACCAGACCGCCGCATTGTGCCGCGCGTAATAGTTGGTGAATGGCGGCTGATTTGCCGATGTGAAATCGGGAACATTCACGTTGCCGCCGGCGTTGAGGTAATTCTGCGCATAAACCTTCCAGGAAATCGGCTGGTTATTCATCAAGGAAAAAATATTTTCGTCGGTGATGGGATCCTTGGTGACCGTCGCTTCGCAACTGTTCTGCTTGAAGCAATCATTGCCGTTGCAGTTGAAGTTGTGACTTCCGGAGGGAAGGCTGCAGGCGGGCGCATTCGAACAGGAGTAATTCGATTCGCAACTCCCCGATGCCAAATATAGATAGTCGAGCAGCGAGCCGCTATGGTCCGAGTTATAGTTGCTGGCATATCCGTATCGATTTCCTTGCTTTACCAGCCAAGGCATTCCGTTGGGATAGACGGTGCCAAACGATGTGTTTTCGTCGATTACCAGAACTACATGCTGTGCGAGTGGGACCACTTGGGCGGCAACGGTCGAGCAGTTGCAGAGGGCGATTACGATCGTGGCGAGGCTGGCGTAAAGAATATGGAAAGCGGAGTTAACGAAGCAGCTCTTTCGGCGCATACAAGATTTCCTCTCGAAACTTTCATGGTGGTTAAACAGCACTGGCCAGTGGTGCCTTACCTTTCTTGTCTTTGCGAAAAAAGGCGTCTTAGATTGGCGCGACGCTTTTAAGTTAGTAGATTGGAGCCGGCAGGGAAGTACCGACGACGAATCAGAAAATAGCCGCTGTGTCAATCGGAGGATAGATGTCGGTAGTCTTAAGTCCCCCCGCTATAAATAAATGATGAACAGATTATTAAGCCACGGTGAAAGCGAACCCATTGTTAAACCTGGGTTAAGAGCAAATTAAAGAATCCAAGGCGCGGCTTTCCCAATATGGGATACGTGAATAATTTCGGTACTATTCCACGTTCCAGCCGCTGACCTCGACCACCGGCTTGGCTGTTCCCAATTCGCCGGTGCGATAGGTGGCTGTGACTTCGCGCTTCTCGCCGGGGAGCAGGGAAATGTAGTTCTCCTCCCACACGACCGGCAGGATCTCTTCGCCTTTCTCGCCCTTGCTGACCTTCAACCGGATAAAGAAAGCGAGATTCTTGCTTGGGTTTTCGAGGGTTACGTGGGTGTAGGATTCCTCCCCCTTGCGTTCGGTACGATCGCTGACTTTTAGCTTGACCTTGGGAAGCTGCGCCAGAGCGGTGAAGTCAGTATAGGATTCGGTTGGAGTCATCCACCATGTCGATTTCGCCCAATCAATCGTTTCGGGCTTGGTGGAGAGCCAGTAGAAGTTCGAGCCCACCAGTTTGCCGGTTGAATCCGTGAGTCGCAGCACGAGAAAATATACTGGGCTAAGGCCGGAGATATCAGGCAGTGTGAGAATCTTGGCGGTGCTGTCGGCGCCGGCGTCGAGCGAGTCCTCGTGGGAGAACTTCTCGCTCATATCCAGGTTGTAAATCTTGGCCGAGAGCTTCAGGCCTTTGACATCTTCATACTGGCTGCTGACCAGCCAGATGGAGTGATCGTCGTAACCGTAAATCGGATGCAGCGCTTCCATGGCCCGTTTGGCGCCGAAATAACCTCCACCGGGACGCAGGTAATAGTCGTACAGATGCCAGATCATCGACGGCCATGCGTTGTTGAGCATCCACTGGATTACGCCGGTCGATTGATACTTATTGCGGCTGTACGCTTCGTACATCGCACGTACACCTTCGTAAGTTTGCAATTGAGATTTGAAAGCAAAGTCTTCCACGCTATCGGACTTGCCATAACGATTGGCGAGCGCGGTGCTAAAGACGTTAATGGTTTTGAATTCTCCGCCGCCGGCGTGATAGTTCCACACATCGTCGATCGGCCAGAGATGACCTTTTCCCACCATCCGGTGGATGCTTTCGATCGGTGGAACTGCGGGTCCCATACTGGTTTCCGTGTTAAAGCCGTAAGCTCCGCCGCAGCCACCGGCGTTGCACTGTTTGCGCTTCGCCTGGACTTGCAGACTATCTTTCTCCCAATAACTCGGAGCTACATACTCGTAAGGCCCGGTCATCTTGACGCCACTCTCTCCCGTAACCGAGGTGGGTTTGCCGGTGGCGGAGGAAACCACGGGATTTGGCCATAGCAGCTGCTTTTCGATATCGAGATACATTTTCTCGACATCGGGCGGCGGCGGATTGTCACTGCCATTCAGCCACATCACCAGGCTGGGATGGCTGCGCAGACGGTAGATCTGATCGCGCAGCGACTGTTGTGCAATTTCAAAATCCTTCGGCTTCCAGCGCGGCCAGCGCTCCCAGAAATCGCAACAGCACCATCCTGCCATCACCAGAATTCCATCATGATCGGCGAGGTCGAAAAACTCCTGCGTCTCCAGCTTACCTTCCAGACGGACCGTGTTCAGGCCCATATCTTCCACGTAGCGGAATTCATCGTGCAGGCGTTGCGAGTCTTCGCGCAACATCATGTCGGGAGTCCAGCCACCGCCGCGAATCAGGATGTTCTTTCCGTTGACGTGGAACGCGCGTCCGCCGCTGGCGTTGACCTCGGAAGTGATTTCGCGAATGCCGAACTCCGTGTGGGAATGATCACTGACAGCGCCATCGATCTCGAAATCCATGGTCAGCGGATAGAGATTCGGCTTGCCCATTTGCGCGGGCCACCACAGCCGCGGATTCGAGAAAACAAGCTGCGAAAACTGATCCGGTGTGAAGGTGACGTCTTTCGATTCATTTGCCGCAAGGTCGACCGGCTGCTCGAACGCGACATTTTCGATTTGCCCTTTCAACTTCCCTTTGACCGGATGATTGCTGCCGTTCTTCACTTGCGCTGTAACTGTGAGCCGCGCGGAATTGTCCTCCGGCAGGTTGAGCTTTGAAACCACCGTGGGATAACGCAAAGCGACCGGCCCACTGGTCGTCAGATAAACCTCGCGCCACAGTCCCATATTTTTGTCCGGAGGCGCGGGGTTCCAGTCGACAAAGGTGATGGCGAGATCGTTTTCCGTTGGAGCGAAGACCTGCACCGCGAGGACGTTTTCCGCGCCAGGCTTCAGCGCATCGGTCACGTTGAGTTCGTAAGTGCGCCAGGCTCCGGCGACGTCATTGGAGTTAGCAATCTGTTTTCCGTTGAGCCATACGTTGGCGCGATAATTGATTCCTTTGAAATTCAGCCAGACGGTTTTTCCTTTGTAATCGGCCGGTGCGGCGAACTGCTTGCGATACCACCACGAGACCGTATACGGACTATCCGGCTGCATCGCGATATTAGAAAAATTTCCTCCGACCGGATAAGTGACGCCCGCGAATTCGCGCAGATTCATGGCGAAGAACGGATCAGGCAGGGTTTTGTCCTTCACCAGAGCCGCAACCACTGTTGTGGGAACCGAAACGTTGTGCCAACCTCGAGGTGCAAAACCGGTGCTGGAGATGGCATCGCCCTTGGCTTCGACCTTGGCAGAGGATTGCAGCGCCCAATTTTCACGCAGGACGAGTTTCGCGGCGCCATTTTGCTCCGGCGACTTGGAGACAATGGGATCTGCGGCCAGGACGAAATGCGAAACCAGAAATAGAATTGCCAGCAACTGTAGCGGATTGCCGCTCGAGAACCGTCTGCTGAAGGTCATGTTGCTCCTTGGGTGCCCGTGGCTTACCAGATGCTTATGCTTGATAAGCTGGGTACAAGATGGATAACACGTCTATTGATACGTTTCAATAGGACAGTTTGAGCCGCCACGAGTGCAGACTGGGAAGCTCATCCCTTCCACTCATGAGCAGGCGTGGCGTAGTTTATAATCAGTAATTCCGCAAAAACTTCCGGAGTGACAAGAAGATGATTCGATTTCTGCAAACTGAAGGGCCGTTCAAAAAGATTGTGCTGAGCGGCCTGTTGCTGCTGATTTGCGCCGCCATGGTAATTGCTTTCGTGCCTGGCATTGGCAGCAACGATTCGTTAAGTAAGCCGGGTGTTGTGGCCAAGGTCGACGGCGAAGATATTACCTCGGAAGAGGTGCGCGAAACGGCGCGGGGCATGCTGCAGCAGCAAGGCGCGCAGTTGGGCGCCAATGCCGCCCTCTTGCTGCCTTTCTTCGCACAACGCGCCGCTGACCAATTGGTAGACCGGCAGGCGTTGGTTGCCGAGGCACAGCATCTCGGGTTTAAAGCGACGCCGCAGGAAATCAAAGACGAACTGCAGCACGGCCGGTATTCCGAGATTTTCTTTCCCGGCGGTAACTTCATTGGTCAGGCAGAATACGAGACCTTGCTGCAGCAGCACAATCTGACTCCTACCATCTTCGAAGATTCCGTAGGCAAGGAAATTCTTATCAGCAAATTGCAGGCGCTGATTACTGGCAGCGCGTCGGTAAGCGATGCCGCAATTCGCCAGGAGTTCGACAAGCAAAATACCAAGGTGAAGTTCGAATACGCCGTCTTGAAGCAGGATGACATCAAGAAGGGCCTGCATCCCACTACGGAAGAGCTGAAAGCGTATTACGACAGCCATCTGAAAACTTACGCGAACTCTATTCCGGAGAAACGAGAAGTCAAGTACGTCCAAATTGATCTTTCGAAAGTTGCCAGCGGAGTGCAGGTCACGCAGGACGAATTGCAGTCTTATTACAACCAGCATCGCGATCAGTATCGCGTGCCGGAGCAGGCCAAGGTCGGCCACATTCTGATCAAGACACCGTTGCCAGGTCCCGACGGCAAGGTCGATGAAAAGGGCGTCGCCGAGGCCCAGAAACGGGCGGAAGACATACTTAAACAGCTTAAGGCGGGAGCCAATTTCGAGGAACTGGCAAAGAAATATTCCGAAGATCCGGGAAGCGCCAAAGAGGGTGGATCGTTAGGTTGGATTGGCAAAGGCCGCACCGTTCCGGAGTTTGAAAAGGCCGCGTTCTCGCAGCCGATCGGTAAAGTGGGCGACCTGGTGAAGAGCAGTTACGGCTTTCACATTATCCGCGTCGATGCTCGCCAGGACGCGCACCTGAAGACGATTGAGGAAGTAAAAGACCAGATCGAGCCAATCCTGAAGCAGCAGAAGGCGCAGCAAATCGCGCAGAAGCAAGCCGACGACTTGCTGCAGCTTGCGAAAACAAAAGGATTGGACGCCGCTGCCGCCGCGAAAGGCCTGCCGGTCGTGACCTCTGATTTTTTCAGCCGTAAAGACATGGTCCCGGGACTCGGACCTTCTCCACAGTTCATGGACGCGGTGTTCACGACGGCGGAGAAATCGCCGCCGGAGATGGCTTCCACCACGCAAGGCTTTGCGGTGTTCGACCTGTTGGCCGTAAAGCCGCAGTCGACGCCAACGTTTGAAGAAATTCGTTCTCGGGTGGAAGAGGAATTCAAGAACGAGCGCTCGAGCGTTCTGCTGTCACAAAAGACTCAGGAACTTTCCGACCGCGCCAAGGCGGAACATGATCTGAAAAAAGCAGCGAAAGACCTTGGTGCCACGCTAAAAACGAGTGAGTTTGTTGCGCCCGACGGTCAGGTTCCGGATATTGGATCGATGACCGGGCAAGCTGCAGTGGCCTTCAACATGAAGCCGGGTGACATCAGCGGCCCAATCACCAGCGGATCTAACGGAGTGGTGATTGACGTAACCGATGTGCAGGCTCCCTCGGAAGCCGACTTTGCGGCAAAGCGCGATCAGATCCGCGATAATCTCCTGCAGGCTAAGGAGCAGGAGCTCTTCGGATTGTTCGTGACCAACCTGCGCGAGCAGATGGAGAAGTCGGGGAAGATCAAGATTAACCAGGACGAACTAAAAGCGCTGACCCGTTCGGAAAGCGAACCTGGACTCTGATGAACCTGGACTCTAACGAACCTGGACTCTAACGAACCTGGACTCTAACGAACTCGACTTAACAAATCTGGACTCTAGCCAATCTGAATAACTGAACCTGACTCTGACCGAGTGATCGAGCTGCATGTCATTTCCGCGCGCCGCAGGCATCCTGTTGCATCCCACGTCGTTGCCTTCGCGCGGCGGAATCGGTGACTTCGGTCCTGCGGCTTATCAGTTCGTCGACTGGCTCGCGGCCTCGCGCCAGGGGTTGTGGCAGGTTTTGCCGCTGGGCCCGCTGGGCTACGGAAATTCGCCTTACTCTTCCATCTCCGCATTTGCGGGAAACCCTCTTTTGATCAGCCTGGAACGTCTTGCCGGTCATGGCTGGATCGATCGGGGAAAAATCTCTCACCTTGCGGCGGAGGCGGGTCCGGTCGAGTATGACCGAATTTTCACCGCCAAGATGCCATTACTTTTTGAAGCTGGCCGTGGCTTTATCGCCTCCGCACCGGCGGGCGCGCACGAACGCTTTGCACGCTTCTGCTCGGAAAACGCCTGGTGGCTGGACGATTTCGTTTTGTTCGATGGGCTGCGCGCGAAACACAAACTGGCAAGCTGGAATGAATGGCCGGCGGAATTGGGGCGCCGTGAGAGTGGCGCATTGGAGCGGGCGCGCAAGGAATTGGCGGACGACCTGAAAATCCGCAGCGCGCTCCAGTTCGCCTTCTACGAGCAATGGCACGCCTTACGGCGTTATTGTTCGGAGCGCAAGATTCGCGTGGTGGGGGACGTCGCGATTTTTGTGAACTACGATAGCGCCGACGTATGGATTCACCGCGATCTTTTTCGCCTGAATGAGAATCTTGAGTCTGAAGTGGTTTCTGGGGTTCCCCCTGATTTTTTCAGCAAGACAGGGCAACGCTGGGGCAATCCTCTTTATCGCTGGGATGTGATGAAGGAACGAGGATACCCCTGGTGGATTCAGCGCCTGCGCTGGGCAACACAGAACTCGGACTACATCCGGCTCGATCACTTCCGCGGCTTTGACCAATTCTGGGAGATTCCGGCAAGTGATCCAACCGCCATCAACGGCCGGTGGGTGGATGGTCCGCGAGACGATTTATTTCACAAGCTGCGAGAAGTTCTGGGAGGGTTGCCATTTTTTGCGGAAGATCTCGGCTACATCACGCCGGAGGTGCATGCTTTGCGTGAGCGTCTGCAGATCCCGGGAATGGCCGTGCTCCAGTTTGGTTTTGGTGATGAGGGGGCGCACATGTATCTGCCGCATCGCGCCGCGGGCAAAGTTATTTATACCGGAACGCACGACAACGATACGACGGTTGGCTGGTTCCAATCCGGCGCGGCCGATCACGAACGGCGCAATGCGGAATGCTATCTCGGACGCTGTGAAGATGGCATTCATTGGGCATTTATCCGCGCCGCGCTGAATTCAGTCGCCGATCTTGCACTCATCCCTCTGCAGGATGTGCTGGGTTTGGGAAGTGAAGCTCGCATGAATACCCCCAGTCTCGACGGTGGAAACTGGAAATGGCGATTTGCGCCGGAACAGCTCCCGCCGGCATTGACCGCAAAACTTGCTCAGCTCGCTGAATTAGCGGATCGGCTGCCTCAGCCATTTCCAGTCCCGCCGGATGAGGACTTCTCAGCCTAAGTGCGGCTCAACTCGAGTCCCTAACATTCGGTTGTTAATGGAGTGTTACAACGCTCTCCCCAACTTTGCGCAGTGCCTCGAATCGTGTATAGAAGTTACGGAGAGTTTTTTCTTTGGCGAGCGAACCTATTATCGACGCGCGTGCGATTGAGAAGTCCTATCCGCAACCGGATGGGACGCGCATACAGGTCGTAGGACTGACCGACTTTGCCATCGAACCGGGAAAGATTGTTGCCCTGCTGGGTGCGTCGGGCTGCGGCAAGTCGACGCTGCTGCGGATCTTGAGCGGTCTAGCCCAGCCCACGTCGGGAGCGCTTTTCTGGCATGGCAAGCCACTGAACGGTCAAGCGCCGAATGTCGCCATTGTTTTTCAGAGCTTTGCGCTCTTTCCCTGGCTTACGGTTCTGGAAAATGTGGAAGCTCCGCTGGAAGCGCGCGGAGTGGCCGCTGTTGAGCGCCGCAAACGGGCGCTGCGCATGCTGGATACGGTGGGACTCGACGGCTTCGAAACGGCTTATCCCAAGGAACTTTCCGGCGGCATGAAGCAGCGCGTGGGCTTCGCGCGCGCTCTCGTAGTCGAGCCAGAAGTGCTGTTCATGGATGAACCATTTTCTGCGCTCGACGTGCTCACGGCAGAAAATCTGCGGGGTGAATTGCTGGAGTTGTGGCTGAACAAAAAAATGCCCACCAGCGCTATTTTCATCGTGACTCACAATATTGAGGAAGCGGTGATGCTGGCGGATCGCATCGTGGTGCTGGGCAGAAATCCGGCCCGCATCCGCTCGGACTTTAATGTGCGGCTTGCGCATCCTCGCGATCGCAAGTCGGGACGTTTCGTCGAGTTGGTCGATTACATTTACAAGATCATGACCGAACCGGACGTGGAACATGCTCCGCCGGATCCCGAAAGCACGGGAGAAATCGTGCTGCCGGCGGGGGGCTTAACCCGGACGCAAGAGCCGGTGAGAACCACGAAGTATCAGATTCTTCCGCACGCGCGCGTGGGCGGAATAGCCGGTCTGCTCGAGTTGCTGCATGATCGCGGTGGACGTGAGGATCTTTTTCGCCTCAGCGAAGAATTAGTCATGGACGTGGAAGACCTGCTCCCGATTCTGGAGGCGTGCGTGCTGCTGGGCTTCGCCTGGTTGAAGGAAGGCGACGTTCAACTCTCCCCGAAGGGGGCGGAGTTTGCCGACGCCGATATTCAGACGCGGAAGGTTTTGTTCCGCCACGCCGCGCTGGAACACGTTACCATCTTGAAGCAGATTGCAAGCATTCTCAAGCGGAAATCGGATCACTCGATTGCCGACGAGTTTTTTCACGACATCCTTGATGAACATTTCTCCGAAGAAGAAGTACTGCGCCAATTGGATACGGCCACGAACTGGGGCCGGTATGCGGAGATTTTCGATTACGACCGCGAGAGTGGAAAGTTGACCTTGACCGAGGCGCCCCCGAGCGAAGCCGTAGAACACGTTAGTAAGAACCAGAATCCAACTCCCACACCAAAAGTCTGACCAAAGTTCCCATTGAAAAACGTCGAAGCGGCATGAAAAAAAGCATCAGCCTGCGAGGATTTTCGGCCTATCGCTTGTGGTCGGAACTGCCCAGCCTTGAAGCCTCGCACCTGCCGGACGTGATCATGTTCGCGGCGGCGATCGCCTTGTTTTATGGAGTGGCCATCGTGGGACGCGACTGGTTAGGCCCCTTCACGCCATCGGTAGAAATTTCACGCAGTCCATGGGCGTTGCCCGCCTACGCGGGTTATTCGCTCCTGCGTATCACGATTGCCTACGGATTGAGCCTCGGATTCGCGCTGACCTACGGCTATGTGGCTGCGTATAACCAGCGGGCTGAGCGCTTCATGATTCCATTATTGGACGTGCTGCAATCCATCCCCGTGCTTGCTTTTCTTCCTCCCGTGATGCTGGCCATGGTCGCGCTTTTTCCTGGACGGCAACTGGGCGTGGAGTTCGGAGCGATCCTGCTCATTTTCACCGGACAAGTCTGGAATATGGCATTCAGTTTTTATGCTTCGTTGAAGAGCATTCCAAAAGAGATGCGGGAGACAGCCACGATCTATCGCTTCAGCCGCTGGCAGCGCTTTACCCAGATGGAATTACCATTCTCGGCCATCGGCCTGGTGTGGAATTCCATGATGTCGGTAGCCGGCGGATGGTTCGCTTTGATGGTTTGTGAAATGTTCGTGCTGGGCCCGCGTGATTTTCGCTTGCCGGGATTAGGTTCCTATCTGCAAACTGCTGCGAGCGCGGGCGATACCGCTTCGATCATCTGGGGCGTCGCTACGATGGTTGCACTGATCGTATTGCTCGATCAGTTGGTATGGCGGCCGGTAATCGCCTGGGCAGAGAAATTTAAAGTTGAGCAGGTCGAGAGCACGGATTCTCCGCGATCGTGGGTGCTCAATTTTTTGCAGCATTCCGCAGGTCTTTCCAGAATCAAACAGAAGACTTTGCGGCCGTTGAGCGAGCGCCTGCTTCTACATTTCGCGCGGAAGCACTCGGAAGAACGTTCGCAAGAACCGGTGAGCCCGTGGCGGGAATGGCTGCTCCGTGCGCTTGTTTTATTGGCGCTGCTTGGAATCGGTTACGCCGTGGTGCGGGTGGCGATCATTCTCACCGGCCTGCAGGCAGCGGAACTTCACCAGACCGCATTAGGACTGGGCGCAACTTTCCTGCGCGTGAATCTGGCTTTACTCCTGGCCGCGCTATGGACCATTCCAGCAGGAGTGGCGATCGGACTAAACCCTAGACTGGCCCGCATCGCGCAACCGCTGGCGCAGATTGCCGCATCGGTCCCAGCTACCGCATTGCTGCCAGTAATCCTGCTCGTACTGATCCGCATCGGCGGCGGCCTTGGAATCGCATCCATTGTCGTTCTGTTGCTGGGGACGCAATGGTATGTGCTGTTCAATGTGATCGCCGGAGCGATGGCAATTCCAACCGATCTGAAGGAATGTTGCTCCGTGTTTCAGGTTCGAGGCATCGATCGCTGGAAGAAACTGATCCTTCCAGGAATTTTCCCTTACCTCGTAACCGGGATGGTGACGGCCTCTGGCGGGGCCTGGAATGCGACCATCGTCGCCGAATATTTTCACTTTAAGGGACACATTTATACCACTACCGGCCTTGGCGCGACCATAAGCCAAGCCACGGATGCCGACGATTTCAAGATGCTGATCGCTGCGACCATCGTGATGGCAGCCACGGTCGTGACGGTGAACCGGTTGGTCTGGCGCAAGCTCTTTGTGCTGGCGGAAACGCGCTTTCGGCTGGAAACTTAAGATCCCGGGAGCGCCTCGACGCTACTGCGCAGGCTTCAATTTGGTGACTTCGTTCGGCAGGATGCAGGACTGTATGGAGTCCTTGAGCGCGGTTTCCAACTGTATCCCGAGAGCTGCCAGTTCTTGAACATTCATCAACTGCTGCATGCGTTCGAAGAGCTGACGCTCTTCTTTGCGAATATGCGCGGAAAGCTGTTGCCCGAGCGCAGACAGAGTTTGCGCCGAGATACAGCGCGCCTCTGCCTGGCGAAACAAGTCGCGCAGCGAGCCGTGCTCCGCAATCAATTTTTTTACAAGCGGGATTAGTTCTGAAAATCTTTCAGCGGCCGGGAAGATCACACTTTCCTCGGCGGCAAAATGAATCCCGATTTCTTGCTCGAAGAGTTGCGCGATCTCAACTTGCCAGGCCCGCAGATCCTTCGCCGGGATGGGTTGCGCGCGATCGATGCGCACGCATAGCGCTAGCGCCCGCTGATGCTGGTGGGAAAGCGGAATGAGACTCTTGTCGCGCAGCATGATTATCGAGCTATACGCTTATCAGGCGGGTGCAACGAGGATATCGTCATACCAATGGTGCCGGTTCCACAGTCTCCGTGACGACTGGCCGCAGGGTCAGCCAGTCGGTGCGAACTCGCTCCCACTCTTGAATCAACATGCCGTTGGCTTCGAAAAAGCTGCGAATCCGGGCTCGCTCCCATCCGACAATCTCTTCCAGAATGGGCGCCAGGACAGCTAAAGCGCTGGTGCTGAGCACGGTGCGCTTTGCGATTTGCGAAACATGGGGCGACTCCGAGACTGCGATGGTAAGACCGTCGCGCGCATTCAGCTGCAACATCACGTGAATATCGGAGCTGCCATCTCCGGAATAGATCACATGATCAGGTCCCGTGACGTGCTGCGCCAGCAACTGGTTGAGCACCGCAACCTTGCCATAGCCTGCGGTTGCGCGAATGATCGTGTCAATCTCGCCGGACGCCTTATAGTGAAACTGCGTGCCGAAAATGTGATCCTGCGGGACGATGCCTTCCAGCGCAGAGTAGATCACCTCGACGGGCGCGGCTGACAAAATATAAAAATCAAAAAAGTGGCCATCCACGCCGGTTTCAAGAATCTGGTAAAGCAGCTTGATGTCGCCCTTCAGGCGAATGCGTTTGCCGACCTCGTGAAGATGTTCTTTCCGAACCTTAGCTTTAAACTCCGGATCATGCAGCAGCAGATAGGCGAGCTCCGCACCCTGCTGCACCAGGTTAATCTTTGCCATGCCTTTGGCTTTGCGTTCAAAATCCGCGGTGGGAATGCCGACCAGCTCCGCCAACACGTAGCCGGAGTCGTTAAATGTGAGCGTCTGATCGAAGTCGCTCGCAAAAATGTAGCGTTTCAAGGGCTTATCTGCCATATGATCCTTAGATTCGCGGTGAGATCAGAGGGCCCATTTAAAGAATCGATAAGAATTATAAGCCGCTCTGGTTAAGTGAGTGTTAACAAACGCGACATGGCTTCTCGCGGCCGAACTCAACCCCACTGCGGCACAACCTTTACTAAATTCGCCGACACGTCCAGAATAGAAGTTCCGCTCGCGATATGGAGAGTGTGCGGGACGGGCAGAATATTTGCCGACTGAAACCATAAACTATAGGAGCCTCATGCTTGCATCCGGTGAACTTATTCGTTCGATGAATTACGTGGAAGACATTACCACTACGCTGCGCCGCATCTGCATTGCAATTCCCGCGATGAACGTGGAAGAGCGTAAGCGTCTGGCCGACAGTTTGCGTACCGCTGGCAGCGCCTTAAATGACGCGATCAAAGATCTGGAAAAAGAGAAGGTGCTGGCGCAGTAGTGACTCAGGTAAGCACCATCGCGGTGATTGGCGCCGGCATCATGGGCCGGGGCATTGCACATGCCGCTGCTCTCGGCGGCTATCGCACCATTCTCGAAGACTTATTGCCGGGAGCGCTGCGGCGAGCGGAAAGTGAAATCCGGGCGAATCTCGATAAGGCCGTTGAGTTGGGGAAAGTATCTTCGCCCGATGCCGATGCGGCTTTCCGCCGCGTGGAATACGCCGGCTCGGTGGAAGAGGCCGCCCGCGAAGCCGACCTGGTGATTGAGGCGGTTCCGGAAGAGATGGAGTCGAAGATCGAGATATTCACTCTGCTCGACAAAATCTGCCGCCCGGAGACGATGCTTGCCTCGAACACTTCTTCTCTTAGTATTACGGAAATTGCCAGCGTTACCTACCGCGCCAAAAAATGTGTGGGCATGCATTTCTTCAATCCGGTGCACAAAATGAAATTGCTGGAGGTGGTGCGCGCGCTCGAAACCGATGACGACACGCTGGCCGCCGCCGTTGACGTGGGCAAGCGCATGGGCAAGGAAGTTGTGGTGATTAAGGAATCGCCGGGCTTCATCACCAGCCGCATCAACGCAATGATTGGCAACGAAGCGTTTTATATGTTGCAGGAGGGCATTGCTTCGGCGGGCGATATCGACAAAGCGCTGAAGCTGGGGTTGAATCATCCGATGGGGCCGTTCGAACTGGTCGATTTAGTGGGGCTCGATACGCGCCTGAACATTCTCGAGTATCTGCACAAGTCGTTAGGAGAGAAATATCGTCCGGCGCCGCTGCTGGTGCAGTATGTGAAGGCGGGACGACTGGGCCGCAAATCAGGGCGCGGAGTTTACGAGTATCCGGAAGTTGCGACGCCTGACAAGTCAACAATGCTGGCCGGCGTTAAGCAGTAGAGAGTTCTTTCAGCGAACGATCATCCTGCGGCCAAAACTCAGACCAGATAAAGAATCGATTGTCTCTTGCTTTACTCCTTTGTTTGCCACTAGAACGTGAAAGCTCTCGCCCATGCCTGCGGGCGTGACTAGATGTTTGAGTTGTAGCGCGACTTTGGCTCGCTCCTGCGGCAAGCGGCATTCTTCGAAAGCGTCAGCGAACTGGTTCGATTCGCCGATGCCCATCAAAAATTGTGATTGTGTGACCAGTTTGTGCGCCTGCATACCATGCTTTTTGGCGGCGGCGGCAAGCGCCGTGAAGTTGACGTCGGCGGTAATATCCTGTTCGCCGGGGGCTTCATACGGATTCGCACTCAACGAATGCTGACGAATCGCCTTCACCGTGCCGCGATGGCCTCCGGCGAGCTGTTCCTCGCGTGTGTAACCGTAATCGATCGCAATGATGAATCCGCGCTCGATGCCCGCGGCCAGGCGGTCCATGCTTTGTTGTGCAGCCAAGGACACTTCGATGCGTTCGCCAGATTCGGGATGGACTGAATAACGGTCTAGAAATTCCAATTCTTCGGGCGAAGACGGCACGCAGGTCTCAATAAAGTAACCGTCGCAGGTGTCAATTCGCAGGGAACCCTTCGTGCTGATGATTTCAACGGGCAGCGCGTCGAACAATTCATTAGCAAAGACGATGGTTGGGGAGTGGCGTGGCGATCTTTCCCCGAGAGGATAAAGCGGCGTCAGTTCAGCTTTCCCGGAATCCAAGTGACTCTTTAGAATTTTACCGATTCGTTCTCGCAACGCCTGCGAGCTTTCGACTAGAACATACCGCAGAGCACGAAAGAAATCGGGAAACTTCTTCTCCGACCAACCCAGCACATCCTGAGCAAACAAGCCGCGGCCGGGCCCGAGTTCGATCAGTTCGAGACTCGCCGGCGAACCCAGCGCGCGCCACATCTCGTCGAACTGTCGCGCCAGAAGCCGGCCGAAAACGGCATGCACATCGCTCGATGTGTAGAAATCGCCAGCTCTTCCGAACTGCTCCGCATTTCGCGAATAATAACCAAGGTCGGGATCGTACAAGCAAGCTTCCATGTAGCGGGAGAAGGGAATTGGACCCAGAGTGCGAATCTTCTCTTCGATCTTACGGCGCAAAAGATTCACGATTCCCTCTGGCGGCGCTCCACCCGATCCTGCGGGGTTCGAATGAACATTTCGACAAAGTAATCGTGCAGAGCGTCGTAAAGCTGGCGCTGAAAGCTCCATTCGAACTGCGGATGGTCGAGGTCGCGCGGGTGGAGTTCAAAGTAATAGGTGTGCAGGGGAACGGATGCGTCTTTGAACTGAATGATGATTTCCACGCCCTCGCCTTTGGAGCGGGCGGAAAAATTCAGCAGCGGATGCTCGTAAAGCTGCAACTGGGCGAGGACGCGGTCGAGGCGGGTGCTGGAGGTTTCGGGCACAGGAGGATTGTAGAACACATCATTGACTGCTCGTCGCCTCCGAGTTTCCATTACGTTCCGAGTAGCTGGTGCAGCTCAGGAGGAACTCAAGATAAGGAGGTGGCATGAAGTACAGGAATACAGTACAATTGGTATTTCTGGAGAAACATGATGGAGACTACCTATACGAATCTTCGACAGAGCCTGGCTTCCGTCCTTGATCGCGTGGCTAACGATCACGAAGTCGTCATTGTGAACCGAAGAGGGCAGAAGAGGGTGGCGATGGTTCCCGCCGATGAGTTAGCTGGCCTAATGGAGACGGCGCATCTGCTGCGGTCGCCTAAAAATGCGCAGCGGCTGCTCTCCGCGTTGAGGCGTGCCACCGGCCGGAAGCGGAAGCCGGAAACGCTAGACAAACTGCGGCGGGAGATCGGGCTTGCCACGGGCTGTTGACCGGGAGGGGATATTTCATCTCGAATTCCGGCAAGATTTGCGTTATTGGGTCGAGACCGATCGAAGGGTTGCGCTTCGAGCTTTCGAACTTATTGAGGCTGTTCTTCGTGATCCGTTTACAGGCATTGGAAAGCCGGAGCCATTGAAATATGTGTTGGCTAGTTGTTGGTCGTGTCGCATTACTCAAGAACACAGATTGGTATATCGCGTAAGTGAACGGCGGGTCGATTTTCTGCAAGCGCGTTATCACTACTGAGCAGAATCGCCTATTCGTAGCGCAGCGCCTCAATCGGGTTCAGCCTCGCCGCCTTGATAGCCGGCAACATCCCGCTCACGATCCCGACAAAGCTGAGAATTACCGTCGACCAGATCAGCGTTGCGGAATTGATATACAAATGAATGTCGCCTTCGCTGGCGTCATCGATAAAGGCGCTCCACAGGGTCAGCGAGCCTACGCTCCAGGAAACGAGATAAGCGAGCACCACTCCCAACAATCCGCCCAGCGCGGTGATCGCGAGAGCTTCGGCCAGGAACTGAAAGAGAATATGCCAGCGCCGGGCACCGAGAGCCTTCTCCACGCCGATCTCGCGGGTACGCTGGGTAACGGAAACCAGCATGATGTTCATCAGCCCGACACCGCCGATGCCAAGCGTCAGGAGCCCGATAAAGCCCAGCAGAACTTTGATTCCGACCGTAATCACGTTGAGGTCCGCCAGATCTTTAACGGCATCGAAAACAAAAATCGCGCGATCGTCCTTGGGACTGAAATTGTGATGAAATGCCATGGAGTTGCGTACGGCCTGCACCATCTTAATGTGGTCGCCTTCATAATCCATCATGATGCCGTCGAGATAGTAGCTATTCTTCAGGTCGCTCATGGCGCTGTAGGGCACATACACCAGAGAGTTCATATCCTCGTCACCGTTGGAAATGGTGTGCCGCAGCACCGCGACGACCTTGTAGGAGATGCCGTCGACGCGAATGCTTTCGCCCAGAGCATTCTGTCCCGAGAACAGTTTCTTCTTCACCGTGGAACCAATCACCGCGACGCGGGTATGAGTAAAATCCTCGCGCTCGCCAAAGAATGAGCCTTCTCCCACATCAAGCGCACGAATTTTTTCATAGCTGGAATAGATCCCGTGAACGCCGTAGGTTGCGCTGCGGGTGCCAAAAGCCACGAGGCTTTGCTTATCCACTTCGGGAGAAATACGCGTGAGCATGGGGCACTCCGCCCGAAGGTAGTCAAGATCGTCGCGCGTGAGGCGAATTTGCACGCCCGCCTTGGTGCCGCCAGCTTGAACCGAAGTGTGTCCGGGAAAAATGGCGACCAGATTGCCTCCGAAGGTGCGGAAGGCAATCATCAAAGCGCTTTCGAAGCCGGAACCATAGGCAAGCAGCAAGACCACCGTGGCAATCCCCCATGCCATGCCCAGCATGGTGAGGACGGAGCGTCGTCGATTATGTCGCAACGCGTTGAAAGCCTGCTTGCCTAAATCGCCAAACATAACTACTCCCAAATTTATTCTTGCCGCAATGCTTCCACCGGAGGAAGCAACGCCGCTTTGCGCGCGGGATAGAGCCCCGCCACAATGCCCGCCACTGACAGTGAAAGGATCGCAACTACCGCGGAAGCGGGAACGATACGCGGCGTATCGAATCCCTCCGGCGCAGGCAACTGAGCTAACAGCGTCACGAAAGCCGTACAGATCGCCAACCCGATGAAGCCGCTGAACGCTGTCAGGAATGCTCCCTCGATAAAAAACTGCGTCATGATGTTGCGATGCGTAGCGCCCAGGGCCTTGCGCAGGCCAATCTCGCGCGTACGCTCGGTGACCGACACCAGCATGATGTTGATCACGCCGATCGCGCCGAGGCCCAGAGTAACCACTCCTACCACGCCCAGGAACCAATCCATCGCATCAAAAATCTTGGCCACGCGAATTGCGCCATCGATCGTGTCCCAATCCATGAATGCGTCGTCGATCTTCGGATCAAATCCGTGCCGACGGCCGATGATGGCGTGAACTTCGTTCATGGCCTCAACGTGCAAATCTTTTCTGATAGGTCGGTAATTAATGAAAGAAATTGCGTTCTCGGAGTTTTGCGCCTTCAGGGGGAAAAGCATTCGCATGGTGTCGAAGGGCACAAAGATGCGGTGATTGGTTCCGTTTTCTCCTTCTTTTCCGATCTTCGGGATCACGCCGATCACCTTGAAATCCATGTCGTTGAGCAGAATGGTGCTTCCCACGGCGGGCTCACCGGGAAACATGTTCTTCAGCAGTTCCCATCCCACCACGGCCACCCGACGATGCTGCGTGTTGTCTTCGTCATTGAACCAGCGTCCCGGCTCGATCGGAGTGTTGCGGATCTGGCTATATTCCGGAGCGACTCCGAAAACCTGCCCACTAGTAGATCCGTAATCGCTTACCGCGCGAATATCATCGCGTTCCAGCACCGGAGAAACGGCACGCAGAAATCTGGACTGATCACGAATCGCAAAATAGTCGCCGTAAGTCAGATAGTAGGGCTGTCCCGATTGGAAGCTGCCGGCGATGGCCGGAATTCGCCCCGGGAAGACGAACATAATATCCTGACCCAGTTCGGCGAGATTCTTGTTCTGACCGCTGCGGAAGCCTTCGCCCAATCCCACCAGCAGCAACAACGAACCTACACCCCATGCGATTCCGAACATGGTGAGAAACGAGCGCAGTTTGTGCGCCCACAGTGTGGAAAGCGACTGCTGGACGATATCGAGAAGCATCCGCATGGAAGTAAAATGTGCCCTCGCGCCTCCGGGGAGGGGCACGAGGGCCCCCGGTAACGTTCAGGCGAGGGGTCTCAATCCCGCCTAACCATCTGATCAGTAGTACGCAGCCGGGCGATGTGAAGTTCCCTGCCGTCGTTAATTGCTTAGACCGCGAGAGGTTAAAAAAGGTTAGCCAGGGGTGGGAAATCGAAGCTGCCACGGGTCAGCGTCCGTACTTTTCAGCCAGGTTCCATTAGAATTCGATATATCCGCCCGAGGCCGCTGAGAGGTGGGCGCCAGCCGTACCAGTCGCCGGCAGCGCACCCAACTTTGCACTCAAGTTATCCCAAGCTGCATGATTCAGAGCGGGATCTGAACCCACCAAATCGCGGATCATCTCCCAGGCGGCCAGATTGAGCGCACCCTCCGGGGGAGGTCCCATGGCCAACGAGACTGAGCACTGCGGGCAGAAGCAGATTCGCTGCGCGGCCGATTTTTGCCGCGGCTTGATTCCCACTGTCTGCGCAAACAGGTAAACCGCCACCGATTTCTGTCCCGGGCCCAGTTCGCGATTGCAGCGCAGACAATACATATTTTCCAAGGCAATCTCCTGTCCCTCAATGTCGCTAAACACTGATACTGTCTTTCTCCCATGTGGGAATCAAGTACGCACAAAGATTCCGGGGCAGTGGAATCTGGGTGAGAATCGTGAAGGCGCACGGCGCGAACCAAGTTGTGCTCTAGGCAGGGGCAGTTCCTGTCGTGCACTCTGTGGCAATGGGTGTCGGTGCTACAAACGCTCGCGCTTCGCGTCTGACCATGATTTCTTCTGGTTTGCGTATCAACTATCCCCTGGCAAAAAGTGTTCGCTTGCCGCAAATCAGGAAGATGCGCGAATGCGAACAGGTTGCCGCAGTTTGCTACCGGGTGCGGAAGGAAGTCATTGAATTTCTGCTGGTACAAACCCGAGGCAGCGGACGCTGGATATTTCCCAAAGGCAGCGCGGAACCAGGACTGACGCACGCCCAGGCGGCAGCCATTGAAGCCTTTGAGGAAGCTGGAGTTCATGGCCGGATCGAAGAGATGCCTTTCGCCCGATATATAAGCCGGAAACCGGGCGACCGGCGGAATGCTCGAAGATCGCTGCAGGTGAGCGCTCACCTGTGTGAAGTACGCCGTCTCGCCAATCCCAAGGAATCCAACCGGAATCGAACCTGGTTTTCGATTGAAGATGCCAAGCGACGCTTAAGGAAAGGTCGAAAGAATGGCGACGGAGAAGAGTTCGCCCGGATCGTGCAGCAAGCGGTGGCGCGAATCCGGCAGCTACGCGACTGCCACACGAACGACACGATGAACGCGATGCGCGACCGGCCAGGAAGGCATGTCTCACAACAGGACGAACTGTATAAAGTGCAGTTCGAGGCGTCCGCGGAGACGCGCAGATTGCTTGGTCAAACGGGGCGAATCATAGTAGCGGTGGGCCGCGCTCGCGATGAGAAAGTCTTGCCCTGTGAGGTCCTGCCCTTTGCCATGCCGCGACACGCTAATCGCACGCCGCGCCTGCTGGCCAGCGGAGCCAAAGTCAAAGCGTTGGGGGCGGGCACAAAAAAAGGCTGAAAGGCCTTCGCTTATTCCTTGTTCTTCGGTCGTTCGAAGGCCTTCTTCAGATATTTCCGCGCCTCTTCGAGAGCACCGAACGTATCGTCATTGGTCTGGATGGCTTGCCGGTACTCGTTGATGGCGCGTTCGCGCTGGCCCGTAATGTCAAAGATCTTTCCCAGTTGGACGTGGCTCCAAACTTCCGTCCAGCGAGGATCGCCGTTCCCATTGATGGCGGAGCGGTAAGAATTTGCCGAAGACTGGTAGTTTCTCTGCAGGAAGAAAATCTCCGCAATGCGGTAATGGGCCAGCGAACTGTTCTTGTTCTGGTCGAGCGCCTTGTTGAATTCGGCCAGCGCACCGGCCAGATCGCCCTGCTGCTGCAGCGCCTGGCCCCGGAGAATCGATGCGCGCAGCTTCACATCCGAATTGTTGGTAAGCACATGGTGGTCGGGATCGAGCGAGATTCGCCGCGGGCGACCGTATGTCTCAACGGTGAAGGGCGAACTGGTTCCCACCACCTCGATTTTCTTGTTTTCCGTGTTGCCGTCGGTCTCGATGCGCAGGTCGACAGGCATACGGAACAAATCGAGATCCTGGGTAATCTCGCCCGTAACGCGGAATCCGGGAAGCTTCTTTTCCTTTGCCGCCGCGGACGTCGCCTGCACTCCACCCAGACGGTAGACCGTGTATTTCAGCTTGAACTCCGGCGCTCCCGTGGAGTCGAGCCATTGCGAGAAAAACCAGGTCAGCTGATCGCCATAATATTTTTCAGCGATGGCTTTGAACTCGTCCATCGTGGCGGATTTTCCCCGGTAGGTTTCGGCGAAATCTCGCATGGTTTTTAGATATTTGTCCTCGCCCAGCACCCAGCGCAGCATGTGCAGTATCATCGCGCCCTTGTCGGTCACCAGTGATTGAAACTCGGTGGAGAAGGGGTCGAGCTTGCTGGCGCTCGAGAGCGGCACATTGTCGTAGGCCAGCGCTCCCACCGACATATCCTTCACCACTTCTTCCAGGCCGGCAGCGCCTGCGGCATTCTCCACATACATAGCTTCGGAGTAACGCGAAAATCCGTCGGTCAGCCACCAGTCATCTTTCGTGGCCGGACTAACTGAAACTCCCCACCACTGGTGGGCAATCGCGTTGGCAAGCAAACGATAATTCGTTTTTTCTGTGATGGACGGGCCCGCCAATCCCGCCATTTCAGGGGCCCATGCATAAGGAACCGTGTCACCGGGGAGTTCGAAAACATTCAGTCTCTGCGACAACGGGGTGCCGTAAAGCGTGATGAAGTAAGTAAACTCCTGGACCGCAGTAGTCGTGTACTCGGGAGCTAGTTTCTGGTGATCCGGTTTAAAAAATACGTGCAGATCCATCCCCGCTTCGTCGCTTTTATATTCCTGAAAAATGCCCGCAACTATGGTGCCGGGAAAACTCGGCTTGTCATACACGAAGGTAAAAGTCTTGGTTGGCAGCCCGTTGCTGTTGGGTTTATTGGAGGGAGGATTATCGGTAACTGTGGACTTTCCGCTGCCGATCACCAGCATGTGAGCCGGCACTGTAACGCTGATGGTTGCGGTGAAGCGATTCAAACCGTAGCCGCTTACCGGGAACCAGCGTCCGGAATAAAACAAATAGCTTGTGTCGTCGCCGATATAGGCGAGCTTGAGCCCGGGCACGGGGCTGTCATCGGCATTCTCAATCTCTCCTTCGTATTCGAAGGTCAGGGTGGTAGAAGCGTCCTTTGCCAGGCCGTTGGGCAACGGTACGCGCACGGTTGAATCCTGCGTTACCCGTTCGGCTGCCAGCGGCTGATCTTTCTCGTCAAGAACTTTGGTGACGCGAAGGCCATTATGCAATTCGAAGATCGCGGTGTTCAAATCCTGAAGGGCGGTGAATTTGACCTTTGCTTTCGCCGACATCTGGTGCAGATGCGGGGTCAGTTCAACCTCGATTTGGTAGTCATCCACCCGCAGGCGAGCTTTTTCGGCGGCCCAGGAAGGCATCGCGCCAAACATCAACAGCAGCGCAGAGGCTCCCCACAGGACGCTCCACCTGCGCCGAAGCTGGATTTGCATTAAGGAGAATCTCCCCGGAATGGGCCTTACCATTCCTATGATGAAGATTCTCACCTAAAAGATGCTGGGAGCACAAGGGTTACGCGATTCGGTCCTTGGCGATGACAGGCTCTGTGGAAACTCGGGCGCTACGGTTTGCCTGTATCCGGAGGGGGAACATGGGGGGTGAACCGGCGCACGACAAATTCCTGAAGAATATTACCGGCCGCGCCTCCGCCAATTCCGATAAGCGCGTTTTCAAACGTCAGCGCTACCCCGTTGCGATTTTGGTCGGGATAGTAGAGATTCGAGATCCCTCCCGCCGCTAATCCCCCGATGATGCCTGAGTAATCCGGTTGCCAGTGTCCGTTGTCCCCTTTGGAAACTACTGACCTGGCAATGGCATAAAAAAACCTCGATTTCTTGCTGCCGGTTCCCTTGTAAAAATAGCGTGGATCCTGCTTTAATAGCGACGGCAGAATTGCTCCACCGATCAATGTTCCCGTTACAAGATCAGCATAGGCTGCACCGTAACGTTTGGCATAGCCTTGCGTTCCTTGTCCATATCCACTAAATGTATTTTCTGCCTGTTCAATTCCGGCGATTCCCCCGGTGATTCCGAACGTATACGGATTCAGAATGGACTTCCAGGCAAGCTGGAATTTCAGCTTCGGGGTGAGCGGAGCCGCGTGGGGCAAATAGGTGACGTAAAAATTCGGAATGACGCCAAGCACCCGCTGCTTCTCCTCGACTTTAACCTCGTCTTCCGCCACTTGTGCCTGTGACTCGGTTACCTCGACATCTACGTTGGCGCGAGCAACGACCAGAGCAATCTGCGGAACAACGAAGTTTTCTCCTGCATGCAGAATGCCCGACTGCTTAAAATTCGCGAAGCCGGACGCGGTAAGAGTCATTTGAAAAGATCCGGGAATTACGTCGCTGAAAAAAAAGTGCCCATCGACATCCGAAAGGGTTTCTTTGTTTGCGTTAAAACCCTGTACAGCCAGGTTTACTTTCACATTGGGCATGACTGCCCCACTTGGGTCAACCACTGTACCGCTGATGCTTCCAGCCTGTGTTTCACTCTGCGACTGCTGCTGCGCCGGGGCCGCGGCGTCCGGTGTGAGTGGCGGAGCCTGCTGCGATTGGCCGACGGCGGAGGAGACGCCTAAACCGAGAAGCGTGATCCACCCGGGGAAACTCCGTCTTAAAGAGCGAACCCAACGCCGCAGATTTATACATTCCGCGCCATTGAGTGAGTTTCGTGCCGAACCTCTCAAACCTGCTCCTTCCGAGTTGATATTTTCAGCCTATGTGAAGTTTTGTGAAGACTGCCACTGCGGGCGAATCGTCCCTACACAGAATCCTGTGCCCAGCGCGGGACACTTAATCAAAGTGCACGCCTAATTTTATTCTGCATGTATCTATCTCTGATGCAGGAATGCGGAACCATGCTACCCGCCGCTCGTTCTTCGAGTGCCCAGTGACTGATCGCCCAACGACTGATTGGCCAAAGACAGGATAATTTCAGCGGCGCGATCCGCCGGATGTTGCGTCACAGGCTCGCCCGCATTCTCAGTCGCGCGCAGACGGGACTTAACCCGCGCCAGACCCTCCAACATGCGATTGCGCTCAGCTCCATCCGGAAGAATCTCCTGCAATCGCGCGACCACGTTGGTAGCCGTGAAGTCACGTTGCACCAGTTCCGGGACCACCTGCTCCCCGGCGACCAGGTTGACCATGGCGAAGTGAGGCACCTTCACCCGCGGCTTGCCCAGCAAATAGGTAAGAGATGAAACACGGTAGACCATGACGAAAGGAGCGTGCATCATTGCAGCCTCGACCGTCGCAGTGCCGCTGGCGACGATACCGGCGCGAGAATGCCACAGCGCAGGCAACGATTCCGGAACGAGAGTGATGCTCTGTTGCTTTATCAAACCTTGCAAAAACGACCGCTCCAGCGTGGGCGCGACCGGAAGCAGAAATTCGTATTCGGAGCCGAGCTTTCCGGCCGCTTCCAGAATGGTTGGCAGATTCATCCGTACTTCTTTGATGCGGCTGCCCGGCATAATCGTTATCCAGGGCTTGGCCGCGTCGAGATGAAACTGAGCGGCGAAGTCATTGCGCGTGACCGCCGGTTGCGGAAGATCGGCCAGGGGATGTCCAACGAACGTTGCGTCCACTCCGCGCTCGCGGTAGAACTTTTCTTCAAAAGGAAAAATCACCAGTGCTTTGTCGACGTAGTCGCGCAATAGGCGCACGCGCCCCTGCCGCCACGCCCAGAACTGCGGAGCAACGTAATAAACCACGGGAATGCCGCGCTTCTTCAACTGCCGCGCCACCCGCCAATTAAACGCCGGCGAATCGATGACGATCGCGAGATCGGGCTTGCGCCTGTCGGCCTCTGCAATCAAACGCTGGTACAGCCCGTAGATCTTGGGCAGATGACTGAGAATCTCCGTGATGCCGACAACCGAAAGATCTTTGGCGTCGACAACGGTGTCGCATCCAGCCGCACGCATGCGGTCCCCGCCAACGCCAAAGAATTGAATTGATGTTTGTGTGGGGACAGCCGCCCTCGGCTGTCCAGCGGAGCGCAGTTCCGCAGTCTTTCCCACGGCACACTTCCGGAGCGCCTCAATCAACTGCGCTCCATACATTTCCCCGGAAGCCTCGCCGGCTGAGATCAGTATTCGCAAGAGAGCATTGTAAGGCTCTCGATGCGACTTAGTCGTCTCCAGCGGTAACGACTCGTCCTGCCGCAATCTCCTGATCTTTATATTGCAGTTGATAGAGCTTGAAATAAATTCCATGCTGAGCCAGCAGTTGCTGGTGGGCGCCCATTTCGCGGACCTGGCCCTTATGCATCACAATAATCTTATCGGCGCGCTGCACCGTGGAAAGCCGGTGGGCGATGATCACGGATGTTCGTCCTTCGACCATGCGGCTCAGCGCGTCGCGCACGCGGAATTCCGTTTCCGTATCCACGCTGGAAGTGGCTTCGTCGAGAATCAGAATCTTCGGTTCGTGAGCCAGCGCCCGCGCGAACGAGATGAGTTGCTTCTGGCCAGTCGACAGCGTCGATCCTCTCTCGCGAACTTCTTCGTCGAATCCTTTAGGCAAGGCACGGATAAAGTCGGCAAGGTTCACATCTTCGGCGGCCTGCTCCACGTCCTCGTCGCGAATGCGAGTGGTGCCCAGCCGGATATTTCCGCCGATGGTCCCGCTGAACAGAAACGGATCTTGCAGCACCACGCCGAAACGGCTGCGCAAGTCGACAAGATCCATTTCTTTTACGTCGACGCCGTCAATCCGGATCGCACCTTTCTGGACATCGTAAAAGCGCAGCAGTAGTGAAATCAGCGTAGTCTTGCCTGCGCCCGTGTGTCCGACAATGGCCACGGTTTCGCCGGGCTCAATCGCGAAGCTGACGTCGCGCAGAACCCAATCCGGAGCTTGTCCGCCTTCCAGTTCGTCGTGATAAGCAAACCAGACGTGATCAAACTCGATTCGCCCCAAGCCTTCCGGCCGCTTGGTCGCAGCAGGTGAAACCACTTGCACCGGAGTATCCAGCAACTTAAAAATGCGTTCGCTCGCGGCCATGGCCGATTGCAGGATGTTGTACTTCTCGCTGAAGTCCATGATCGGACGGAAGAATCGAAGAGCGTATTGGATAAATGCAACCAGCACGCCCAGCGACGCAACCGTCGGCACCAGACGAAACGCGATCAGGGTTTTCCAGTTGAAACTGACGGAGACACTCGTCGCGCGCACGTTCCGCATCACATCGCCGCCGCCGAACCAGATGACGCAGGCAATCGCAATCGCGGAAAGAATCTCGACCACCGGATAGTAGACCGAATAGGCCATAATCGCGTCTTTGTAGGCATCCATGTGGTCGCGATTAATTTCCGAGAAGCGGTTGTAGGCCTTGCGCTCGCGATTGAAGAGCTGCAGCACAACCATTCCGCTGATGTGCTCCTGCAGATACGAATTGATTCGTGCAATGGCAACGCGAATACGGCGGTAAGAATCGCGCACGCGGTCGCGAAAAATCTTGGTGGAGTAAACGATGAACGGCAAAACCGCAAACGTGATCAGCGCCAGCTTCCAGTTCATGCACAGCATCACGCCTAGAATGCCGAACAGCACGAAGAGATCTTCGAAGATCGAGACCACACCGGATGTGAACATCTCATTCAATGCGTCTACATCCGTAGTAACGCGCGTCACCAGCCGTCCAACCGGGTTCTTGTCGAAAAATGCGACGTGCAGCCGCTGCAGATGGCGAAAGATCTGCCGGCGAAGATCGAACATCACTTTCTGTCCGGTCCACTGCATGAAATAGGTTTGCAGGAACTCGAGCAGGAAGCTGAAGACCAGCAGTCCAACATAAATCCCCGCGATTTGCGCAATGCCGGTGCCGGCGCGGGGACTCAGCCAATTCCAGAAGCCGGCCGACGAGTTTTTAGCGGGAGCAAGGTAACGATCGATCGCGACTTTGGTGAGATAAGGGCCAAGCACGTCGGCGAAAGATTTCAGGACAATTGAAATCAGCGCAATCGCCACCTGCCACTTATAGGGGCTCAGGTATTTCAGCAGCCGCGCCATCAGGCGGCTGTCATACGCTTTGCCTAATATTTCTTCTTCTTGAGACATCGATTTCTTCGGCCCAGCCACTGGCAAGCCGCACCACAAGCGCCGTTAACAGGGTACCGCAAATAGATGTTAAACCATGCTTAGAAGATGGAAAAGCTTCGCCTTCCGCAGGTGGGATAATAAGCAGATATGGTTTTGGGTATCTACATTTCGGTGCCGTTCTGTCGCACGAAGTGCAGTTATTGCAACTTTGCCTCCGACGTTTTTTCGC
>JBAVQD010000137.1:0-2470 GCA_049693675.1 Candidatus Sulfotelmatobacter sp.
ACAAGGATAAGAAAGCATCGGTGGAAATTCCTGATCCGAAGGGTAAAGAAGGCAAGGATAAGGTTGCGGTGAACATCGGAATCTCGAATGGCGCGAAAACCGAAGTCCTCAGCGGATTGAAAGAGGGTCAGGAAGTTGTGCTGCAGTAATGCGCTTGCGGCTTCCGGCTTAATTAATTTGAGGTGATTAACGATGAATCAGCGAAAACGTTTGTGCTTTCCGGCTTCCTGGCGATCGGGAGTTCTGAGTCTGGCGGCGATCGCGTTCCTGATTTCGGGAGTGGCTGTGGCCTCCACGCCGCAAGGCACGTTCGATAAAACCTTTCAGGTGAGCGGGCCGGTGGACCTGGAGGTTCAGACTCACTCCGGTGACGTCACGGTGCGGAGTGGTCCGGCGGGATCGGTCTCGATCCATGGCAAGATCTTCGTGGCAGACCACTGGTTGTTGGGAAACAGGCACGCGGATGTCGGCGAAATTGAGCAACATCCTCCGCTGCGCCAGGAGGGCAATAGCATCCGCATTGATTATGTGAATGCGCACGATATTTCGGTGGATTATGAAATCACCGTGCCCGCGGAGACGACGATTCGTACTCACAGCGGCTCGGGTGATCAGATTATCGAAGGCACGCATGGAAACGTCGACCTGCAAAGCGGGTCGGGAGATGTGAAACTGTCGCAGCTCACCGGGCAAATTCGCCTGCAAACTGGATCGGGCAATGTGCGGGCGCTGGGCGTTTCAGGTGCGATACGCGGAGGCACGGGCAGCGGCGACATTGAACTGGAAGAAACTGGGGCGGGTGATGTTGAGCTGCGAACTGGATCGGGCAACATCAGGGCTCGCGGCATCCAAGGTGGATTTCGCGCTGAGGCCGGAAGCGGCGATATCACGGCAGAAGGCACGCAAACCGGAAGCTGGGACATTCGGACCGGTTCCGGGAATGTAACCGTCCGGCTACCGTCGAATGCGGCTTATGATGCGGATCTCACCACCAGCTCTGGCACATTAGACGTGGGTCCGGCGATTACGATGACAGTACAAGGGCGAGTGGAGGAAACGCGCAAGCGGATCGAGGGTAAGGTGCGTGGCGGCGGACCGCTGCTGACTGTGCGTACCGGGTCGGGCGATATTCATATTGAGTGAGGCGGAAGTAGTTTGGCGGCTGAAGCCGGTTCCAAGGTTCGCGTTGCGATGGCGTGCCTGAAGGCATGCCCTGATACGAATCTCTTTCAAACTGCACCACCACCCATTACCTACGTGCCTTGACGCCACGCGCGGCAACAATTACTTTCGAGGTTTTGGGATTACTCTTCTTCGAACCGCGAGGGAATTTTGGCGCAGCGTCCGGTTATTACTCTGACTACCGATTTTGGCAGCAACGACCATTTTGTGGGTGTGATGAAAGGCGTAATTCTGGACATTGTGCCAGAGGCGCAGATTGTGGATATTTGCCATTCTGTACAAGCCTTTGACGTGCTCGATGGCGCACTCACGATTTCGCAGGCCTATTCTTACTTTCCCACGCGCACCGTACACATCGTGGTAGTCGATCCTGGCGTGGGAACGGCGCGCCGGCCGATTCTTGCCTCCAGCGATAAGTACCATTTCGTTGCGCCGGACAATGGAGTGCTGTCGCTGGTGTATGCCAAAGAGAGCCGTATGCACGTGCGCCACATCACCTCCGATCATTATTATTTGCAGCCCGTAAGCAATACGTTCCATGCCCGCGACATTTTTGCGCCGGTTGCCGCTTACCTGGCGAAAGAAGTCGACACGCAGAAATTCGGCGAAGAAGTTGAGGAATATGTGCGCTTTACCGCTCCGAAGCCGAAAGCGGTGGACGGAAACCGCTTGCGCGGGGTGGTTCTGAAGGTAGATCGGTTCGGAAACCTGATTACCAACATTACTCCACAGGATGCTCCCGTGCTTTTCAAAGCCGGAGCCAGCGGCTTCAAGATTGTCGCAGGCAGCCGGGAGATTACTGAAATCCGTAATGCTTATGCAGAGGGCGCTCCGGGAGAGGTGATTGGAATTCTGGGCAGCATGGGTTTTCTGGAGATCGCCGCTAACCGCGGAGCGGCGGCCCAATTGACCGGCATCGGCAAAGGGTCAGAAGTCAGCATTATCCTGGGTGAGGCTGCAGCCGCAGGCAAAGGGGCTTAAGAGTTCCTATAAGTTTTTCGGCTTAGGGTGAGCGTAGCGCTCCATCTCGCCGGTCCACTTCAGAAAGCGCCAGAGACTGGTACGCTCCTGCCATAAAAACTCCCAGAACTCAAGGAAGCCGATCTGCGTCATCTTGACGCCGCAATAGGTCTCAATGCGCCACAAGAGATACGGGCTGCGCCACGGGGCCAGACGATGGCCTTTGGTGGCGTTCCACAGGAAGCGGAGCGAATGGCGCATGGGAGCATGATAACCACAAGCGGCCCTCTTCGCTATGCGCATTTGTCATCCCGAGCGCAGCGAGGGA
>JBAVQD010000138.1:0-2640 GCA_049693675.1 Candidatus Sulfotelmatobacter sp.
AAGTAGCCCGACAAGACGACTGTTTAGAAAGACTCTTAGACGGCCGTGCGAGGTTCGGCGGGGCATTAGAAGAGTTTCTCAATGTCTTGGGATGAGCCCTTGGTGCGCGGCCGAACCACCAATTCCAGGTCAAGTGCGGCGAGCGCACGCAGTACTGTATCGAAGCGGGCTGCTGCTGACCTCTCAATGTCCGAAATCGTACGCTGCCGCACCCCGGCTTTTGCGGCTAATTGCTCCTGGGTTAGGCCGAGCTCGCGTCGCCGCTCTCGGATGGAATTCCCGAGCTGCAGAGGAGTTCGTGCAATGGCCTGCATGTTGTTCTCTTTTCTGTCGCGTCAATTGGCTTCTTAAGCGCTTTTCCGCCTAGAGATGTCTTAGGCGCTTTTTCGCCTGAGAGCATTTTAGGCGGTTTCCCGCCTATTTGCAAGGTAGGCGGTTTCCCGCCTAAGGCACCAGCAGCCTGTCACACAGAGAACACAGACCCTTCTGTTCTTCCCACTTCTTTCCAAACATCATATTGAGATCAGTTTCACCGCGAGCAGTTCCGGTCGGGTTCACAGTTGTTTCCGGCTTACGACTACGGGCGACTCGGCTGAGGATGCCCCCCACCATTCGTCCGATTTCAAACTTGTTTTCAGGACTAAGACTCAAAAGGGTTCTTGGACCCGCGAATTTATTCACTCCTTCGGGTCGCACGAATGCCACTGGTGGGGACCGTCAAAATACGCGCAAGTCGTGCAAGACATCGCCCTTTGTGGCCTGAGTTGTGGGTTGGAATTTCGACTACTCAGTTGGGTTTTTCTATCAAACGAAAATCTGCCGCCACGCGGCTGGATGCGCCACTGCCAAGGCCGGCCTGCATGGCGAATGCGGGCCAGTTCTCCAGCGCCGCGCGCACTTCGCCTAGCTGATCCTTTGGTCGGCTGATACTGAACCGCTCCGCTTCCTTCAGCATGTCCTGACTCGTAATGTTTTCAAATTTTCCGTTCACGCTCATCAAGTGTTGGTAGGTCCATTTGCCTCTGGGGTTATAGGCATGGCTTATGTCATAGCCTGGCGCAAGTTCCCATGTTCCTCCCTGCTTCAGGCGGAACGCGAAGTTTTTCGTGTGGTCGTCACAGTTTCGCGCCATCACATTGAAAGCCATTCGGCGAAATATCTGGTCCATGGCGGCATCCCCGAGGCGCAATTGAGAGGCCACAATGAAGAGCTGAGCATAGGCATGCGTGCCGCGTTGTTTGAAATCCAGGTGATCCATTCCGCAAAGTGTCTGCACATGGTGCTTGATCGTCTTGCCCTCTATTACGTCACGGTCGAACCGGCGCGTCATGAAATGAGCGCGGCCACTTTCGGTCAGCAAACGACATTCCGACATTTCTATGCCGGCCTGCCTGGCCATGAGGTAGTACGCATATTCGATCCGGCCGTAATCAGCTCCAGTGCCAAGTTCGAAATCCTTTCCGACACCGTCGAACTTCAAAAGCCACTGCTCAAACCCTTCCGCCGCATCGAATTGTCCACTTCGAATTATGTTCGTCTTGGGATTCCACGCGATTACCGCTTTGGCGCGCGCTCCGCCTGCCGATGTACCCACATGAATGATGTTGGCCAACGCCGCGCTGGCCTGCGCGTCATTCGAAAGATCACCTTCGACAAGCTTGCGGGCTGCTTCTACGAGGGATTTCATCTCTAACGGAGCGGCACTTTCTTTTTGAGAGCCGCGTGACGGCTTGAACTCCAGTGCCCCCATTCCCCGCTTTCCCATATAGCCGAGACGATCTAGTGGCGTTACTTCGCTTTTCGTCATACCATGCTGAGCCATCCAGGCATCAATGAGGGCATTGCCGAAATCATCGGGCAACGCGTCTGCCAACATGCCTGGAAGGCGGTGGAAGGTAGCATCAGGAAGGCTCGGGAAAACGAATGCGCTTCTTCGGTTGCCGAGCGGCAAGGTCAGGGGCGCCAGTTCAATTCCGGCGCGCTGCCATGTCGGTTCGTAAGCGAAGGCGTAATAGCCGAGAGCTGGGTCAAGAGCAACGGCCCCTACGCTTTGGCCCCAGATTCGAACTTCAATGACCTTGACATCTTTCATGGTTTGGCGCTTCGAAGTTTTCTGGAACGGCGAACGCGCAGAGGCGGCTTCGGGCTATGCAATAATGCGAGCGGATCCACGCCGGGTTCTGGAGCGAGCATTTCAATTCCCTCAAGGGAGTCTAGGGCTTTTAGCGTCCTAATGAGCGTCCCAACCGTAGATCCGTGCCCCGATTCAAGATTGCGCAACGCCTTTTCTGATATACCGGCTTTGTCAGCAGTCGCGCGCTGGCCCATATTGTTCGACAGGCGCAGCTTGCGCAATCGCGCTCCCAGGAGACTCTGCAGCTCCTCCGGGGTCTTAAACGAAGTTTCACTCATACCGGCAATATAGTACCGATTAACATCAAAATCAAGTACAAACGGTATATATGTGCCTATTACTAGATATATAAAGAAACAGTCATAATATGCCTATTAAAATGACGGCAGCCCGAATCTCGTCACCTACGATCTGCGGGAAGGAATCCCGGAGCAAACCTGCTTCGGATGCTGAACTGGCGATCGACGGCGCTGGATTGTGCGTCTGATTTACAACCTCGCCTCAGA
>JBAVQD010000139.1:0-14476 GCA_049693675.1 Candidatus Sulfotelmatobacter sp.
ACCTCGAAGACGGAACGCCGGTCGAGATCGTTCTCAATCCGCTCGGCGTGCCAAGCCGTATGAATGTGGGTCAGATTCTCGAAACCCACCTTGGATGGGCGGGTTACACCCTGGGCGAAAAGATCTCGAACTTGCTCAAGGAGAACACGCGTACCGAAGCGATTCGCCGCGAGTTGAAGGCCCTGTTCAAGGACTCGAAACTCGCTGACACCATCGGCGAAATGGGCGACGAGGAACTGGAAGCACTCGCACCCACGCTCGCGCGTGGAGTCTACATGGGATCGCCCGTGTTCGATGGCGCCAAGGAAGGCGAAATCAAGGCGCTGCTCGAGCATGCGGGCCTGCCTACGTCGGGCAAGACGACTCTGCACGATGGTATGACTGGCGACGAATTCGAACAGCCGGTGTGCGTGGGCTACATCTACATGCTGAAGCTGTCGCATCTGGTGGACGACAAGATTCACGCGCGTTCCATCGGGCCGTACTCGCTCATCACCCAGCAACCTTTGGGTGGCAAGGCGCAGTTCGGCGGACAGCGCTTCGGAGAAATGGAAGTCTGGGCGCTCGAAGCTTATGGCGCAGCGTTCATTCTGCAGGAGCTGCTGACGGCAAAGTCCGACGACGTATACGGCCGTACCAAGATTTACGAGGCCATCGTCAAAGGCGAAGCTGCCATGGAGCCCGGCGTGCCGGAATCGTTCAACGTGTTGATCCGCGAGTTGCAATCGCTCTGTCTTGATGTGGAGTTAATCAAGACCGGCGAGAAGCGTCCGGCGGCTAGCGCGGCAGCAGATTAATGTAGCGTCGCCGACGAATTTTTGAAGGAAACGTTTTGCGGGGCCAAGGCTCTCAGCTACCGCGAAACATAAAAAACTGGACGCTGGCCACTGACAACTGGCCACTGCCCATGAGAGCAGGAAGCGGAGGACCACTTGTTTCGTTCGAGCCCGTTCGAAATGCAAAACACGATTGCCGATTTCGATGCCATCAAGATCAGCCTCGCGTCTCCGGAGAAAATCCGGAGCTGGTCGCATGGCGAAGTCACCAAGCCCGAAACTATCAACTACCGAACGTTCAAACCGGAGCGGGACGGCCTGTTCTGCGCCCGTATCTTTGGTCCGGTAACCGACTGGGAATGCTTGTGTGGCAAATACAAGCGCATGAAGCATCGCGGAGTGATCTGCGACAAGTGCGGCGTGGAAGTTACGCTCTCGAAAGTTCGCCGCGAACGCCTCGGTCACATCGAGCTGGCTTCGCCTTGCTCGCACGTGTGGTTCTTCAAAGGACTGCCCAGCCGCATCGGCCACTTGCTCGATATTTCCCTACGCGACCTCGAATCCGTTCTTTACTTCGAGGCCTACGTAGTGGTCGAGCCTGGCGATGCTCCCGTAAAAGAGCGTGAAGTCATCAAGGACGAAGCCAAGTTCCGCGAACTCGATCAGCAATACCGTCCCGCTGGCTTTAAAGCGATGATGGGCGCGGAAGCGATCAAGGAACTGCTCAAGCGCATCGACACCGATGGTCTCGCCGTTGAACTGCGCGAGAAGATGAAGAACGAGAGCTCGCTGCAGAAGCGGCTCAAGTACACCAAGCGCCTGAAAGTGGTCGAAGCCTTCCGCCGCAGCGGCAACAAGCCAAGCTGGATGATTCTCGACGTGATTCCGGTCATTCCGCCGGAGCTGCGTCCCTTGGTTCCACTCGATGGCGGCCGCTTCGCCACCTCCGACTTGAACGATCTCTATCGCCGCGTCATCAATCGCAACAACCGGTTGAAGAAGCTGATGGACCTGCACGCGCCGGAAGTCATCGTGCGCAATGAAAAGCGCATGCTGCAGGAAGCCGTCGATGCGCTGTTCGATAACGGCCGCCGTGGCCGCGTACTGCGCGGCGCGAATAACCGTCCGCTGAAGTCGCTGTCTGACACGCTCAAAGGCAAGCAGGGACGTTTCCGTCAGAACCTGCTCGGCAAGCGCGTCGATTATTCCGGACGTTCCGTCATCGTGGTCGGTCCCGAACTCAAGCTGCACCAGTGCGGATTGCCAAAAAAGATGGCGCTCGAGTTGTTCAAGCCGTTCATTTATCACCGGCTCGAGCAAACGGGCAACGTCACCACCATCAAGCAAGCCAAAGAGATGGTGGAGCAGCAGGAACCGATCGTTTGGGACATTCTTGAAGAAGTCATCAAGGATCACCCCGTTCTGCTGAATCGCGCCCCCACGCTGCATCGCCTGGGCATTCAGGCGTTTGAGCCGGTGCTGGTGGAAGGCAAAGCCATTCGCATTCACCCGCTGGTCTGCACGGCATTCAATGCGGATTTCGACGGCGATCAGATGGCCGTGCACATCCCGCTTTCTCCGGAAGCGCAGGTAGAAGCCAGTGTGTTGATGCTGGCCTCGCACAACATTCTTTCGCCCGCGTCCGGTCAGCCGATTACCGTGCCTACGCAAGATATGGTTCTCGGTCTTTATTACCTGACCAAAGCCAAGCCCGGCGCAAAAGGTGAAGGCCGCGTCTTCGCCAACATTGAAGAAGTTTTGCTGGCGCTCGAAATGGGCCAGGTGGAAACTCTGTCTCCGATTCGCCTCCGCTATACCGGCGAACTGATTGACCTGACCACCGCCTACGACGATCAGGACATCATTCACACCGAGCCGATTCAAGTGGAGCGCATGTTCATCAACACGACCGTGGGCCGTGCGATTTTGAACGATCACCTTCCCGAAGGCATGCCGTTCATCAACGGCTTGCTGAAGAAGAAAGGCATCGGCGCACTAGTGAACTACGGCTATCTGCGCTTCGGACTCGAAACCACGGTCAAGATGCTCGACGAAGTGAAAGATTTCGGCTTCAAGTACGCAACCCGGGCCGGCCTTTCCATCGGCATCGACGACATGGTCATTCCTGACAGCAAGAAGACGCTGGTCAAGGATGCCGAGAAGCAGGTCGTCGCCGTGCAACAGCAGTATCTGGACGGCGCCATCACCAACGGCGAGCGCTACAACAAGGTCATCGAAATCTGGTCGGCGATCACGGAAAAAGTTGCCGATGAGATGTTCGGACAGATGCAGCGGGCCGATAAAGAAGGCTTCATCAATCCGATTTACGTCATGGCCGATTCCGGCGCTCGCGGATCGAAACAGCAGATCCGCCAGCTCTCTGGCATGCGTGGATTGATGGCCAAGCCTTCCGGCGAAATTATCGAGTCACCGATCACTGCGAACTTCCGTGAGGGTTTGACGGTACTCGAATATTTCGTCTCGACTCACGGCGCTCGTAAGGGACTGGCCGATACCGCGCTCAAGACGGCGGATTCCGGCTACCTGACTCGTCGTCTCGTCGATGTGGCGCAGGACGTCATCATCAGCGAATACGATTGCGGCACCGTGGATGGCATCTACGTCCAGGGTATCGTCGAAGCCGGCGAAATTATCGAACCGTTGCGCGACCGCATTGTGGGCCGCGTTTCGCTCGAGAAGATCAAAGACTACGACGGCAACGTAATCGTCGACATCAACAACGAGATCACCGAAGAGCTCGCGGTCGCCATTCAGGCCGCCGGAATCGAGCGAGTGAAAATCCGTTCGGTGCTCACTTGCGAATCGAAGCGCGGCGTTTGCGTCATGTGCTACGGCCGTAACCTGGCTTCAGGTCGCCTGGTGGAACTCGGCGAAGCCACCGGCGTTATCGCCGCTCAGTCGATCGGTGAGCCCGGAACGCAGCTCACCATGCGTACCTTCCACATCGGCGGCACGGCGTCTCGAGTCTCCGAGCAGTCGCGCCTCGATGCCAAGAACAGCGGCACCGTGCGCTTCATCGGACTGCAGACCGTAAAGTCCAAGTCCGGAGACTTAGTGGTGATGAATCGCCAGGGCTCGATCGCGGTGGTCGACGAGAAAAACCGCGAACGCGAACGCTACTCCGTAATTTACGGCGCGAAGCTGAAAGTCAACGAAGGCGATCAGGTGCAGCAGGGAAAGGTCATGGTCGAGTGGGATCCTTACACATTCGCCATCCTGACCGAAATCGGCGGCGCCGCGCAGTTCAAGGACTTGCAGGAAGGCGTCACGCTGCACGAAGAAGTGGACGAGGTTACCGGATTGTCGCGTCACGTTGTGGCGGATTCGCCCGACGAGAAGCGTCAACCGGCGATCGTGGTCAAAGGCAAAGGCAGCAAGCGCTACCTCATGCCTTCCCGCGCTCACCTCATGGTGCAGGATGGCGACACGGTTTTCCCGGGCGACGTGCTGGCGAAGATTCCGCGCGAGACTACCAAAACCAAAGACATCACCGGTGGTCTGCCGCGCGTGGTAGAGTTGTTCGAAGCCCGCAAGCCGCATGAAACCGCAGTCATCAGCGAAATCGATGGCACGGTGAAGTTCGGCGAAGTCTCCAAGGGTCAGCGCAAACTGTATGTGCAGGCCGACAACGGAACCGAAAAAGAATACTCGGTGCCGCGCGGCGTTCACATCAACGTGCAGGAAGGCGAGCGCGTCAAAGCGGGCGAACCGCTGATGGATGGTCCGCTCAACCCGCACGACATTCTGGCTGTCCTTGGCGAAAAAGAGCTGCAGTCCTACCTGGTGAATGAAATCCAGGAGGTCTACCGGTTGCAGGGCGTCAACATCAGCGACAAGCACATCGAAGTGATTGTCCGCCAGATGATGCGCTGGGTGAAGGTGGAGGATGTGGGCGACACCACCTTCCTGCTGGAGCAGCAACTGGATAAGTTCCGCTTCCGCGAAGAGAACGAGCGCGTGATCAAGGAGGGCGGCAAGCCGGCTACCGGTCGCCCGCTGCTCCTCGGCATCACGAAAGCTTCGCTCTCGACGGACTCGTTCATCTCGGCGGCGTCCTTCCAGGAGACCACGCGTGTGCTCACCGAAGCCTCGATTCAGGGCGCGGTCGATCACCTGCGCGGCCTCAAGGAGAACGTCATCGTCGGTCGCCTCATTCCTGCCGGAACCGGCATGGAGTACTACCGCAACGTGCGTCTCTCGCCAGAAATGGAAGAGGCCGCCGCCAAGGTACAGGCGGAAGTTTCGGCGGCGTACGAAGAAGCCGAGCGCGCTCTCGAAATGATGCGTCACGAGGGCGAGACCGAGGAACTTGCTGCGGAGTAAGCCAAAGTAAAGTACACTGCGGGGGCGAACCAGTTTCGCCCCCGTTTTTTGTCCTCGTTTTTTTTGTTGTCCCAAGCGAAGCGGGGTGGTTCGGAAGCGGATGGGCCGCGCCAGAGCCGTCAAGGGTTGTGTAACAAATTGTAAAGCGAGTGAGAAGACAAATCGTCGCAGCATCCTTTTGCTGGCTGGCTATTACTAACCATCAATGCACGCAAACGCTCAGCGAGTGCCAATCGAGGAACCTCTTCCGCTTCCTTCGTTGCAACCCGCGCTCTCTAGCCCTAAGCTAGGGCCAGCCATGCTTCGTTTTCTGCGTCTTCTGCGGCTGGCCTTCTGGCGTGCTTTCGAGCATGACGCTTTTACCATCGCCAAAGCCTCCGCGTATTCTTTGATTTTGACTTTCTTCCCCGCGCTGCTCGTGGTGGGATCGGTGTTAGCCACCTCGCGCAAAGGCGCTCCGTATCTCCGCGAGATCACCTACGCGTTGTCGCGCATCCTGCCCGCAGGCAGCAACACCGTTCTGAATTTTCTTCGCGGCGCGGCCCAGCGTCCCGTGAGCCTGCTGATTACGGCTTCCCTCCTGACGCTCTGGACCGCTTCTGGCGTTATGGTTTCCTGGATGGAAGGCTTCCGCCGTTGTTACGAGCTACCGAAAGTCTGGGGCCTGGTCAAAGAGAGGATGATCTCATTCCTGCTCGTCGTGTTTGCCCTGATCCCCATGGCCTTCTCTACGCTGCTGGTGGCCTTTGGCAGCAAGATCGAGACCACCATCCTCTTCTATACCGCACACGAATTCAGCGCGTACATTCTGCTGATGTGGACTTGCATTCGCTGGCTCATCGCTACTCTCACTAGCATTGCCGTAATCGCGCTGATCTATCACAATGCAGTTCCGCGCACCCAGCCCTGGCACAGCGTAATTCCCGGCGCAACCATCGCCACCGGTATGTGGTTCTCGACCACATTGCTTTTCGGTTTTTACCTGCAGCACTACGGGGATTACGGAATTATTTACGGATCGCTTGGAGCCAGTATCGCTCTACTGGTGTGGATGTATATGGTTTCCCTGGTCGTCCTCATCGGCGCCGAATTCAATGCCATGTTGTTCCCGCGTGCCATGCTGGGCAAAGAGTTGACTGCAATCAGCAGCCCTCGCGCATAATTTCTGCCGCTCCACAAATCACAGTGCAGAGAACCGCGTAATCTGCCGATCTGTATCTCAGCACCACTGCCCGAAGATGCGGTCAAGCGCCCTGAGTCAAGAATAGGAAAGTGCGCAACGGTTACAATAGTCTCTTCCTGGTTGATACAGGTTCTGATTTTGAACCAATGAAACAGCGCAAGCCAGAAGTCGCGAAAGGCAACCCGCTCATGGCCGGAGACTATTCTTCTGACGAGCCGGTCATAGCCGTTAATCGCCGCGCCAAGATCATCTGCACCATCGGTCCCGCGTGCCACTCCGAAGCCGCCATGCGCGACTTGATGCGCTTGGGCATGGATGTAGGCCGCCTGAATTTCTCCCACGGCACGCACGACGACCACGCCCGCAACATCGAGCGCCTGCGCAGTGCCGCCGAAAAAGAAAACCGCACCATATGCATCCTGCAGGATCTGCAAGGCCCCAAAATTCGCACTGGACGCCTGGCCCGCCACGAACCCATCGTTCTGACAAGTGGCTCAGCCGTGGTGATTACTCCCCGCGATATCACTGGCACTGCCACGCGTATTTCCACAACGTTTCAGGATCTGGCCCGTGAGGTCAGCGTAGGCGCTCGCATCCTGTTGCGCGATGGATTGATCGAACTACGAGTGCGCACCATCCGCGGCAAGGATGTGATCTGCGACATTCTGAATGGCGGAACCCTCGGCGAGCATCAGGGCATCAATCTTCCCGGCACCGCATTATCGATTCCCGCCCTGACCGAGAAGGATCGCAAAGATTTGGAATTTGGCTTAAAGCATGGCGTGGACGCGGTTGCCCTTTCTTTCGTGCGCACCGCGGCCGACGTAAACATGGTCAGACAAATCGTAGTCGGGCTGGGATATGACACGCCTCTGATCTCCAAGTTGGAGAAGCCGCAGGCCATCGATAACATCGACGAAATTCTGGAGGCCTCCGATGGCATCATGGTCGCGCGCGGTGATCTAGGCGTAGAAATGGCGCCGGAAAAAGTTCCCGTGATTCAGAAGCACGTCATCGGACGCGCGGCGCAATGGCGCAAGCCGGTGATCACGGCCACGCAGATGCTCGAGTCGATGATCGAGAATCCGCGTCCGACGCGCGCCGAAGCCAGCGATGTGGCCAACGCTATTTTTGACGGCAGCGATTCGGTAATGCTTTCTGCCGAGACCGCCAGTGGACGCTATCCGCGCGAAGCCGTCGCCATGATGGCGCGCATCGTAATTGAGGCCGAGAGCAACATGAAGGAATTCACGCAGCGTCGCCGCCGCGACCGTCACGGCCTCTCCGTTGCCGAAACGATTTGCGAATCCATCGCGCATGCCGCCGAAGACCTTCCCATGGGAGCCATTGCCGTTTTCACCGAGACTGGCAACACCGCCCGCATGATTTCCAAATACCGCCCGCAGGCCGCCATCTATGCCTTCACTCCCAACGCTACTGTCGCCCAGCGTACAAACCTTTACTGGGGGGCGCATCCCATGAAATGCGCGCCAGCGTTATCGGCCGAGCAGATGGTCACAGTCGCCGAGAAAGAATTACTGGCCCGCCGCTTGCTCAAGCCTGGCGACGTTTTGGGCGTAGTCGCGGGCACGCGCCAAGCTTCTGGTTCCACCAACTTCATGCGGCTGCACACGGTCACCGCTGAAGAGGTTACCGCCGGGGTTCATATTAAAGGCAAGCCCAGCGGCAGGCCTTAGAAGCTATAATCCCGTGGTATGTCGCAGGAGTATTTATCCATCGCGATTTGGGAGCCTTTGCCCGACATGGAGGCAGCCGCGCTCGAAACCATGCGTGAACTCGAAAATATTGTCTCCCGGAAGCAATACGGCCGCGATCTGCTTTACCGAGGCGGCGATTCTCACTACGTACTATTGCGCTATTGGAATTCCGAGCAGGCTCGTAGTACCGCGCAGGAAGATCCCGAACTTCTGCGCTGCTGGGCCCGCCTGGGAAATGAAATAAAAATCCTCAAGGTCTACGAGAAGCTGGAAGAGATCGGCGTATAGCGCATGGCCGCCGAAACCACTCCGCAGGTATATACCGACGTATCGGTCGACCCGTTCGTGCGTGGCTTCCTGCATCGCCCCGAAAAACCAAATGGCCAGGGCCTTGTACTCACTCACGGAGCGGGATCAAACTGCAAAGCTCCGTTGCTGGTAGCGTTAGCCGAAACCTTTTCCAAGGCCGGCTTTCTCGTGTTGCGCTGCGATTTGCCCTTTCGCCAGGACCGTCCTTATGGCCCGCCCAGCCCGCACGACGGCAAACGCGATCGCGCTGGATTGAAAGATGCATTCGACGCTGTCAAAAATCTGAACCCGGGCCCAGTCTTTCTCGGAGGGCATTCTTACGGCGGGCGGCAAGCGAGTATCCTCTGCGCGGAACAACCCGAAGTCGATGCTGCGGCGTTGCTCTTGCTGTCTTACCCGCTGCATCCACCGCGCAAAGCTGCACAGCTCCGCACCCAGCATTTTTTCAATCTGCAAACCCCAGCCCTTTTTGTGCAAGGCACGCGTGACCCATTCGCCTCGATCGAAGAGATTGAGCAGGCTCTAAAGCTGATTCCAGCCAAAACCAAGCTGCTTGTCGTGGAAAGTGCCGGGCACGACTTGGGGTTCAAAGGGAAAGCCAGACGGGAAGAGCTGCCGGGAAAAATCTTAACGGAGCTTCGCAGCCTTCTGTAAACAACTTTCGATCACGGACCGCTAATTCACCCATCCGGATTTCGATCCACCGTTCCCCTTGCGTGGTCCGTCATCCGGCGGAATGTAGTTGCCGTGTTCGTCGAACTCAACTTTGCGATCGTGCTTGCTCATGTACACTTCAAACTTCTTCGCGGCCCGTCGCCGTTTCCAGCGGTAATATTCGTTTCTCATGCTGAAGTAGCGTTCCGAACCGGCAAACATCAAACCCTTGCGCGGAAGGAATTTCAGATACAGATAGCCGAATAATAGGCCGCCAAGGTGCGCAAAATTGGCCACACCGCCGGTTTCCTGAATCGCTCCAACCAGAGTCAAAAACACAATGCCCCAGACAAAATATTTAGCCTTGATCTGGAACGGCAGTGGGAACAACATGATCTCGCTCTCGCCGTAGAGCACGCCAAAAGCGACCAGCAAGCCGTAAATCCCGCCTGAGGCCCCAATCGTGGTTGTCGTCGGAGACATTCCGGGCAGGTGCATGTAGCTCACCGCCACCGAAGTCAACGCCGCCGCGACGGTACAGAAGAAATAAAACTCCAAAAAGCGCTTTGATCCCCAATCGCTCTCAATCTGCGAACCGAACATCCACAGCGCCAGAGCATTAAACAGGAAGTGAAGCAGTTGAAAGTGCAGAAAGGAATACGTGATCAACTGCCAGACCATGCCGTGCATGACGAGCGTTGGGATCAATCCCAGATAGACGCGCACCCACTGATGAGCGAACGGAGAAAAAACCTCCAGGAGAGCCATCAACAGGTAAATTCCAGCGTAGGTCAGAATCAGCCGCTTCACCCAACGCGTGAACGGAGGCAGGCTCAACGAGATAGTACGTCCACGATTCATCGGCACGGGCGGGCCTCAACTACTGCAAGGAAAGAAAAAGTCGCAAGGCTCATGGTATCAGGTTGCACGACTGGCTCGCTTTCCTACCGCTCGGGGAGCGGCACAACCGGCAAGCTTTCATGTCCTTGCGCATCCACAGCCCTCACCGCAAAGATGACATTATCCTTGGAAAGTTTCAAAGTTGCACGGGTCACGTTGCCAACGTTTTCCGCATGTTCCCATTTCGGACTCGTGGTCGCTCGCCACAGAATTTCGTATCCTGTAGCCAATCCTCCGGGTGAATTCTCCCAGGTGAACGCAGAATCGTTCTCCAAGTCCTTGGTCAGCAAATGCACATTCGCGGGCGGTGCTGGGGCCGAAGCTAATGATGCCAGCGTGGCGGCGTTCAGTCGCGCCACGTGGGCCACATAATCGAAGTCCACAAATTTAGCCAGATCGCCGTATTCGATACCATTTTCTTTCCGGACATTCTGGTGCTGGTGGTGAAAGTCCTCGCGAAATTCGGTGAAGCGCACAGCGGCGAACCCCTGCTGGTTGAAAGAATAATGGTCGCCGCCGCGCAAGTAGCGGTCCAGACGAAACACCAGCATCGGCTTCACGCCCGCGTTATAAGCGTGTCCCACCTCGTCGACGTAGCGTGCCAACTCCCGCGAGGCCGAATCGTTCTCTCCACCCAGGCTACGAATCCGCCGTATATCCTGATCCGTCGCAGCTGCGGGCACGCCCTCGGAAAAGACACGCACCACGGAGTGATCCTGCTCGGCGCTCTTGTCTCCCCCAACAATGTCATTGTTCAGCACTGCTTCGATATCCCATCCCTGATCTTTCGCCATTTTCGCGAAGTGCTGGCTCCCATTTAATCCCTGCTCCTCGCCCGCCACGGTCAGAAAAATAATCGTTGCGGGGAATTTCAGCTTGCTCAGAACACGCGCGCATTCCAGGCTCACGGCCGTTCCGCTGGCATCGTCATTCGCCCCCGGAGCAGCGCCCTTGGTGTCGAAAATGTCGCTGTTGCGCGAATCGTAGTGCCCTGTCACCAGAACAATGCGCTTGGCGTTGCTCGCGTCCGTTCCCTTCAACACCGCATAAACATTGGTGATTTCCGTAGGCTGGGGAATGCGTTCACCGGCCGGTTCGGTAAACGTATCGGTCTTCACTTCGAGACATCCGCCGCAATCCTTCGCGTAGTGCTCGAATTCCGATTTGATCCATTCGCGAGCCGCGCCCACGCCGCGTTCCGCGCTGATCGCAGACTGGTCCTGAACCGAGATGGTGGACCGCGTTCCGAAGCTCACCAGTTGCTCAATGTTTGCCCGAATACGTTCCGCCGATACCTGTTGCAACGCGGCCGCGATCCGCGAATCCGCCACCATGGTTTCGGCAGTACTGGTTTTGGACGACGGGGAACCTGACACGGAACCCAGGTCGGCTTGCGCCGTCGAGGTTCCCATCAGACTTAACAACGTCGTGAGGAGGACACAATACGATTTGTTTTTCAGGGCAAGAATCATTTAGTCTCCGGAATGCGAAATGTCAAGGGTGGAGCGGCTTCCAGTCAAAATTATAATCTTGTCGTCTACAGCGCTCGCCCCCTTGACACTGTGGCAGGGGAAGAATCTAAATATTATCTGGGCTATCTAAAGATAGTGATCGAATCACGAAGCTGATACTGGAATGGAGTGGAAGCGTCATGGTGCTTTGTCCTGAATGCGAAACCGATCTGGATGTGGAAGAAGAAGAAGTCGATGAGGGCGAAATCGTTTCTTGTCCGGAGTGCGGCACCGACTTCGAAGTGGTGACTACCAGTCCGCTGGAGTTGAAGGCGGTGGAAGAGGGTTACGTAGAAGAAGAAGAGGAAGTTGAGGCCGAAGACGGTGACGACGCTTAGCGCCTGCCGCCCTCGGTCGACGTTCCGTTGTTTTTTTCTCCTGCTGTCTTTCGTCTGCTGCGCTTCCTGGTTTTCCTCCGTGGGCATTGCCAGTTCCGCGCCCAAGAAACTGAAACCCACCGATCCCTATGCCCTTATTTTTGGTACGGTCTGGGGCCCAGATGACCGCCCCGTCTACGGAGTGAAGATTTTGATCCGCCGTTCTTCCGACAAGAAACCAAAGTGGGATATTTACTCCGACCACCGCGGAGAATTTGCTCTCCGCGTAGCCGCGGGCAAGCAGGATTACATTGTTGGGGCCAACCTCAAAGGAGTGAAAACTCAAGACGGCCATGCTCTCCATCTTGTAGAGGAGGTTCCGGTTCACGTGGAGTATGATGAACGCGTCGACATCGGCTTACATCTAGCCCCATAGTCAGGCCGGAGAAATAGTCAGCCACGAGAAAAGGGAGACGAGCAAACCCCCATGATTCTGAGACTGCGTTCCCGTCACGCGACGATCTTAGCTTGCGCACTCCTGCTCATGTTTTCGCTTGCGGGCAGCGCTCTGGATAAAAAAGACAGGCCTCAAGGCCGGTTGCTCTCCGGCAAGGTCCTTGATGGGCAGGATAATCCCGTCGTCAGCGCTGTTGTATACCTCACCAACACCCGCACCCATGCCGTCAAAACCTACATTGTGGGGCAGGATGGCACCTATCGCTTTCCGGGCCTGTCTTCCGTGGATTATGAAGTCTACGCGCAGTACAACAATCACAAGAGCGATACCCGGTCCGTCAGCCAGTTCGACGACCGCCCCCAGGTTTATATCGATCTCAAAATCGACCCGCACTGAACATTTCTTCATCCTGCTTCGTTATTTGTTCGCCAATAATTTAAAGTATACCGCCCGTGCAACTCTTGGCAGTTTCCCGGGTTCAATGGGTAAGATGTTCTTGCGTGGGAGGAAAACCTTGAACGGATTGCACCATTTTAGGAATAGAAATCGTTTTGCGTCGGTTGCCGTTGCGATGGTAGCGGGCCTCGCCCTGGCGGCCGTTTCAGCTTTTGCACAACAAGGTGCGATGAGTCCTTATCAGGACGAACAGGATGGCGTCAGCGCCGGCGGCAAGTGGATTGAATTTCGCTCGGAAGATAAGATGACTGGGGGGAAAAAAGTTCGTTTCGAATTGCTATCAAACAATTACTTCCGCGAAGATCCAGACTACAAGCCCAGAGTTGACCTGTTTTGCGAGGATGGCAAGCTCAAGTTGGCTGACTTCAACCCCGGTGTCAGGCTTCCTCCACCGAACCGGCCCGGTTTCTGGGGCCAGCCCCAACTGGAAGTGACGGTGCGGATCGACGACACGCACGGCTACCACGGCTGGAACTGGGAGCGAGGCCACTTTCTGTCGATGGATAAAGGCACAACTCGCGGGCTGATCGGCGCCCATATATTCAACATTGAGCTCCCGACCAGGAGCGGACGCCAGATCGCTGAGTTTTCTCCGGCTGGCCTGAATCTGGATGAGGTCAAGCACGCCTGCGATCTGACGCCGAAGAAGCCGTAACCGATTAGTGCGCGGGTGAAAAGGCTGGGCTGCGGCTCAGCCTTTTTTATTTCTGCGGGCCTGTGACTTTCGCGTTGCCCGTCAGTTACTTGCGCCGCTGCCTCCTCTGCTGTTTCACTGGGATATTCAGCCGAGGCGACAATGGACAGCAACGTAATTGAGGGCGCGGCATTTCTCCTGTTTGTCGTGGGAGTGCTCGTCTACATAATCATTCTCTACAACGAACTGGTGCGGTTGCGTAACGATAACGACCGCGCCTGGGCCAATATCGACGTGCTGCTCAAGCAACGTCACGACGAAATCCCCAACCTGGTGGAGACGGTCAAAGGCTACATGCAGCACGAGCAACAGACTCTGCTGGCCGTCACTCAGGCCCGCGCCGCGTCCATGAATGCGGCTAGCATCGGGCAGAAGGCGCAGGCGGATTTAATGATGACCGTCGCCCTGCGCGGCATGTTTGCAGTGGTAGAGAATTATCCCCAGCTCAAAGCGAATGAAAATTTCCTGAAGCTGCAAATGCGCATCAGTGAACTGGAAGAACGCATCGCGGATCGGCGGGAGTTTTTCAACGACGACGTCAACACCTACAACACGCGCATCGGCCAGATTCCTGAAGTCTTCGTCGCCAGCTACATGAACCTGAAACCGCGCGCCATGTTCAAAGTGTCCGACGAGGACCGGCGGCTGGTTGAAGTGAAGCTGCAAAGCCAGGGAGCTGGAGCGTAGTCTCCAGCGTCCCGTAAAACTTCCGAACCGGTCCGAGCGGCGAAACGACGTATCAGTGCGATCCCAGCCAGGACCAAAGCAAGATTGAATCAGATAAAGCTGCAGCAAGAACTGGAACCCCAGGCACGCTGGGGCTCCAGCGCGTTCCAACCATCTGGCTTGGCTATGCTGACATCGCCCGACGCGGTTGCGTGCGGCTTTCGCGAATCGAAGCAACGCCTCGCCGGATGTTCAGCCAGCCGTTGTCCTGAAAGAGATGGAAGAGGTCGTAGGTGTAAGGCACTTCACCGGTGATGATCTCTTCTTTCCCCTGATCATCGGTAACGGCAAACGCTACCTGCACCGGCTCGTCTGGCGAGTTCTGTTTTGTAAAGTGGACGAGTTTTACATTGAGGGTTGATTGCTCTTGCGGTTGCATAGGCATACGTTTCCTCCATTAAAGTTTGTATTGTTTGGGTATTGAACGTACT